>NZ_CP053021.1:1900000-2232500 GCF_013001025.1 Sphingobium yanoikuyae
GCGGATGATCGAGGCGGAAAAGCTGACGCACGCCTTCGTGCCCCAGCCGACCGTATTGCAGATGCGGGACGTCAACAAAGACGGCACCTATGACGTGACCAGCCTTTTTGCCGATAATCAGATGTCTGACTGGCGGATGCCGATGGTCATGCCGGCCGACGCCCCGGCAGTGCGAAAGCTGGGTGGCTATGGCCAGACGGAGATTGGCGGGCTGACATCGGTGCTGTGGATGGGAGGGCAGGGCGCAGGCCGCCCCGTGCCCTTCGTTTCGTTCAAGATCGGCGATGAAGAAGGCAATGAACTGCCCCGCGGCCAGACCGGCGAAATCTTCGCGCGCGGACCGATCGTCATGTGCGGCTATTGGAACCGGCCGGAGGAAAATGCGCGTCGCGTCGTCAATGGCTGGCACCGCACCAATGATTTGGGCAAGCGTCTGGAAGACGGCAGCCTGGTCTTTGTCGGTCCCAAGACGACGATGATCAAGACCGGGATCGAGAATGTCTATCCGGCCGAGGTGGAGGCCTGCCTGCGCCAGCATCCCGGCGTTGCTGACGTCTGCGTGATCGGCGTGCCCGACCCCAAATGGGACCAGAATGTCAAGGCGGTCGTCATCCGCAGGGAGGGCGTGGAGGTCGATGCCCAGGCGCTGATCGATCATTGCCGCGACCGCATGGCATCGTACAAGAAGCCAAAGATCGTCCACTTCGTCGACAGCCTGCCGCGTACCGCTCAGGGTTTTGTGGATCGCGCAGCGGTGGATGCAGACTTCGGCGGTGGCGGCTATCCCAGCGTGGGATGATCCGCCAGACCAGTGTCAATCCGCTGCGACCCCGGCATTGCGCGGCAAAGCAAAGGCCAGCAGCGTGGCCGTGATGCACAGCGCCACGATCACGCCCATTGCCAGGAAAAAGGCGCCCGTGGTGGGGTAGCTCGCTCCGCCGCCGGGCGTGGCAACGGTGCTGGTCGCCAGTAGCACCGAAACCATCTGCGCGCCGACGCCCAGAAAGGCTTGCCGCATGACCGTCATCATGCCCGCCGCCTCGCTCGTGCGGTCCGGCGGCACCGCGCCCGCCAATATGGTCGGGCCGACGGCGAACTGCATCGTCGCACCGAAGGATATCAGGATCAGGATCATCGTGACGACCAGGATGCTGTCATTGAAGAACATGGCGAGCAGCCACCCCGCGGTGGTCAGCAAGCCTCCTGTTATCATCGTTGTGCGACCGCCGCCCCGTGACGTCATCCAGCCGCTCAGCGGCCCGGCCGCCAGCGAACCAATATTGGACGGCAGCTTCGCCAAGCCAGCCAGTGTTGCCGTCGCGCCAAGCCCGATCTGGGTCCAGGTCGGCGCCTGCAACAGCAGCGAGAAGACTAGCGTGATCTGGAGCGTACTCATCGCCACCAGCGCCGTCACAGCGTTGGCAATGAACACCTGGGAGTTGGCAAAGAGGCGTACGTCGAACAGGGGCCTGGCCGTCCGCAGGCTTGTCCATATCCACAGCACCAGCAAGGTCAGGCCCGACACTGTCGCCGCGCCTGTGCGCCAGTCGGCCAGTCCCCATCTGGGACCGCTTGTTATCGCGAGCAGCAGGGCGAAGATGGCAGGGACGAACAATATCCCCCCGACCCAGTCCAGACGTCCCTCGATGATGATGCGCGGCGATCTTGGCAGCGCCAGGTAGATGGCTGCAAAAGCGGTGGCGGCGAACAACGCACTGGCGAAGAAGACCCCATGCCAGGAGAAATGATCGACGATCATGCCGCCTATCACCAGCCCGCAGGCCGTTCCCGCAGATGCGCCGGAAATCATCAGGCCGATGCCCATCGGTACTTTCCTCGGCGGCAGATTTTCGCGCACCAGCCCCACGCAGAGCGGGAGGATGGCGCCGGTAAGCCCCTGGAGGCATCGCCCGGCGAGGAGCATTGGATAGTTGGCTGAAAAAGTGCTGACGAGGGAGCCGACGAACCCTACAGCCAGCATCGCCAGCATCAGGCGGCGCCGCCCGAAAATATCTCCCAAACGCCCCGCCAGCGCGGCGGCCCCGGCGCCGATCAGCAGGTAGGAGGTGATGAGCCAGCCGACTCGCACCGGATCGCCAAGGTCGTCGGTCAGCGCGCGTTGTGCGGCATAGATCATGGCGGTTTCGAACGATCCGGTGATCTCCGCAACCCACAGCGCGCCAATGACCGCTGCCGTCGATCCGTTTTTCATCCGGCACCTTCTCCTGCAATGCACGCCTTAACTGGCGCTATGTCATTTTTCCCTGGCTATAGCGAAGGTGGCGCCGCTACGATAGTGCTGTTGCACCTAGTTAGCGATGATGGAAAATTCATGAGGAGATGGAAGGCGTGAACATCCCTGCAAATCATATCGTGGTGGAACCACCCCCGTTCCAAACCGCGCCCTTTCCGGCCGATTGCTTTGCCGGCCAGGCCGTCGTCGTCACCGGCGGCGGCTCCGGCATGGGCCTCGCTATGGCGACGGCTTTCGGGCAGGGCGGGGCAAAGGTCGCGCTGCTCGGCCGCACCGCCGAAACGCTGGAAAAGGGTCTGGCGACCTTGTCCGATCTCGGCATCGTCGCGCTCGGTGTTCAGGGTGACGTGCGCAACCCGGACGCCATTGCTGCCGCGTTCGACACCGTCGAACGGGAATTGGGGCCAGTGACGTTGCTCGCCAACAACGCCGGCGGCAATTATCCGGTGCTGGCCGAGGCCATGTCGCCAGGCCAGTGGCGATCGATCACCCGCATCGCGATCGACGGCACCTTCTTCGTCTCGTCGGAATTTGCCCGGCGCCGCATTGCGGCGGGCCGCGGCGGCGCGATCGTCAACAATTCGGCGCAATATGTCTGGTCGGGCTTTCCCGGCGACGCCCATTCGGCGGCGGCCAAGGCGGCGATAGTTTCCATGACGACAGCCCATGCCGCCGACTGGAAAGCGCATGGTATTCGCGTCAATTGCGTGGCGGCGGGCTTCTTCCCGCATGAACGCTCCAATGCGTCGGACGATGCGGAATCCGTTGCGCGCCTGGGCGCCATGTTCCCGCTCGGCAGGGTCGGGCGGACGCGCGAATTTGGCTGGGTGTCGGCCTTTCTCTGCTCGCCCTTCGCGTCCGGTGTGACGGGTGAAACGCTGGTGATCGACGGCGGGGACCGTCTGCGTCGTCAGTTGATGAGCCCTGCCTTCGTGCCACCGCGCGAACGCGACTCGATCTGGGGAGTGGCGCCATGAACGCGATGCTTGATCTGCTCGCAGGGCGTCATGCTATGGTCGCGGGGACCGGCGCCGCCGTCGACAGCGTGGCAAAGGCGCTGGCTGCACTCGGCGCGCGCGTCACCCACATCAGGAATCCATCTGCTGATGCTGCCGCCATCGCCGCGGCCTTTGTCGAAGCCGACGCGCGGCAGGGGCGGCCCGTCAACCTGCTCGTCCATGCCGGAGCACCGCTTGGCAACGAAGCCGCCGAAACCGTTTCGGTTGAAGGCTGGCGACACGGGTTCTCGGCCGATATCGACGGCCGCTTCCTGCACGCGGCGGAATTTGCCCGCCGCCGCATCGCCGCGCATGAGCGGGGCGCTATCCTGTTCCTGATGCCGTCACCGCGGATTTGTAGCGGCCGCGCGGCACAATTGAGCGCCCATGGAGCGCTCGACAATCTGGTCAAGTCGCTGGCGGTCGAATGGGGCCGGGACGGTATCAGGACCAACGCAATCGCCAGTGCTGTGGTTGATGATTTCGCCGCGGCATCCAGCGCGGCGCAAGCGTCGCTCGGCAATCTGGCTGGCTATATCCTCAGCGACCATGGCGCCTACATTACCGGCATGGTCATGGGAATCGACGAACTACCGGTCTGACGATCGGCATGTCTTCCCCTGACATGCGCGCACATCAAAAAAAGGGCCGGCGAACTGCCGGCCCTTTTCATGTCTGACCCAATTGTGATCGTTTCAGTTTATTTTCTGATGAACGGGGACCGAAAAAAGCTTCAAATGTAGGATTTCATCTGCTTCATACTTAGCGATGATATATCGCAAATCGGTTCCCCTATGCTTATGGTCGCGCTTTCAGCTAGGCTCGCAAAAGTGGCTTCAACAGTGACTTAAGGTGACATCGACGGCTGCGCTTCGCGGTGCTTTTGTCACCTTAAGGTGCATTTTCGCCGGGCGCGGCGCTTTAGGCGCGTCTGGCGGAAGCGGTCAGAAGCCGCCGAACTTGAACGTCGCAGTGACGCCATAGGTAGCCGGATCGTTGCGCTTGCCCATCGCCAGGAACAGGGGCGCGCCAAAGGCGAGGCCCGCAATATCCACCCGGCGATTGAGGATGTTGCGGCCGAACAGCGCAAGTTCGATCGTGTCGTCGGCGAAGGACACGCCGAGGCGACCGTTCAGTTCGCCACCGGCCGGACGTGTCAGCGCCTTGGCGGCTGCGTTGGTGATGCTGTCGTCGAGGGCATTGCCGGTCTGGAGCGTGCGGAAGGCATAGAGCGCGGTGTCGTCCTGCCACGCATAGTCGAGATGCGCGCGCATCGTGGCGGACCCGAACGACCTTTCATAATCGCCCGCGATGCTGAAGGTCCATTCGGGGACATTCTGGAACACCTCGTCCCGCCGGTCGCCGCTGGCGTCCGCGAATTCCAGATATTTCGCATTGGAGAGGGCCGCGGTACCCGACAGGGTGAAGCCCTCGAACAGTCGGGCGGTCACCTCCGCTTCGCCACCGTAGAAGCGCGCCTTGCCGGCATTGCTTACCACGGTGGAGGTCGAACTGCCGTCGGGGCTGACCAGCAAGGTCGTGCGCTGGATGTCCTTCACCTCATTGTAGAAGGCGGCCAGGTTGAAGCGAACCCTACGGTTGAACATCTCCGCCTTGAAACCGGCTTCATGCTCCCGCGCCACTTCCGGCCCGAACGGCGCGAAGGCGCCGCCCGTCGTCGCGCCGGCAGCACGCAGATTCTGGCCGCCGGAACGGAAACCCTTGCTCGTCTTGATATAGACCAGGACATCCGGATTGATCTGATAGTTCAGGCCGAGCGTATAGGATATCCCGTCGAAGCCGGACTTGGATTCCGCACGGCAAGTGCCAGGGGTGGCCGTGGCGATCAGACAGCGCAGCAAGGCGTCGGTATCGGCATTCCGCGTCGCATTGAACGAAACGATATTCTTGTCCTCGACCGAATAGCGGACGCCGCCGAGGGCGGAAAAGGCATCGGTGAAATGGAACGTGCCTTGCAAATACATGCCCATCGACCGATTGGTGATGTCGCCGATATAATAGGTTTGTGGCAGCAGTCCGCCGGACGACACGCGAGTCAATGCTGGCAGCGCAATCGATGTCGATTCGTCACTACCGGTTTCATTGAATGCGAAGATGCCGCCTGCAAAGTCTATCTTGTCGTTCATGGCCGTACCGGTGGCCTGCAACTCGCCAGAATAGGATTGCAGATCCTGCTTGCCGGTCGTTTTCACGATGGAATAAGGCGACCCGTCCAGGTCGATCGGCGCGATCGACTTGATGGTACGATAGCCGCCGATGAATTTGAGCGCCCCCCAGAATGTATCGAGGTTGGCGGTTATCACATAGGTCTGGCTCTTAACGTCGACCCGCGGGTCGCCATCGTTCAGGCGGGTCTTGTCCGTGCCGGTATAGGTGGCAATATAGTTGGAGAACAGTCCGCTGCCGCTGCCGACCAGCTGCGCTGCACCGCCTGGTACTGCCAGCAAGGCTGCGTTGGCGGGGTTGGCTTCCAGCGCGGCCTCGATGTTTGCCGGCGACGTCGGCGCGACATACAGAAGCTCATAGGGACGATCGTAATTCTTCATCCCATAGAATTCTCCCGACAGGATGAGCTGGAAGTTATCAGTCGGGTCCAGCCGCAGCTTCACGCGTCCGGTATAGCTGTCGCGTTGCGCCAGGTCGCGACCGGTGATCTCGTTCTTGATGAAGCCGTCCCGCTTGTTGACCGTGAAGGCCGCGCGCATGGCGGCCTTGTCGGCAACGATCGGCAGGTTCAGCACGGCAGTGCCGTCCCGCTCGTTGAAACGACCGTAGGTTGCAGAAATCATACCGGAAATGCCATCATAATTCGGGTCGTTGCTCTGGATCAGCAACGCGCCGCCGGTGGTGTTACGACCGAACAGCGTCCCTTGGGGACCGCGCAACACCTGCGCATTCTGGATGTCGAGCAGGTTGGCGTTCAGACCATAGGCCCGGGCCCAGTAAAAACCGTCTACATAGACGCCCACCGAAGGATCGAGTGTGGCCAGCACGTCCGTCTGGACCTGCCCGCGAATCGTGATGTTCGAGGCGGACCCGTTGGACGATGCCTGCGTGAAGGTGATGCCGGGGGTCAGGCGGGCGATGTCAGGGACCTGGACAGCAGATTGCTGTCGCAGCGCATCACCGGTCTGCACAGTGACGGCTACGGGGATGTCTTGCAAGTTTTCCGCTACTTTACGCGCTGTTACGACGATGTCCTCCAGCGTGCTGCTATTCTTGGCGACATTGTCCTGACCCAAGGCAGGCGCTGCGGACAGGATGGTCATAATCGCGGCAGCGGAGACGGATCGTGTCAGCTTGGCCCGAAATGTAGAACAGGATTCCATTGTTACATCCTCCCTCATAGCTGACCGCATATCAGTTTTGCGGTTTCCGGTTAGTTGTCTTAGTTGGACTTGTTGGTCAATGGCTTTGTTTGCAAAGTGGCTGACTGTTGTTTTGGCACCACTTTTACTGAGCAATCTCAACAATAGGCGGCGCTCGCCTCAATCTGGGTGGTCGCGCCTAGCAAGAATGCCATTGCACCCTTGACATAGTTACCTTAGTTGGAGAGGTGAATGGTGCAGCCGTAGCGTACACAAGGAACGAGCATGAACTTCGACCTGTCCGACGAACAAAAAATGCTCGCGGAGCAGGCGCGCGGGCTGTTGGGCGAGCGATCGTCGTCCGACCGTTTGCGCGAACTGATCGACGCCAGGGCTGAATGGGACGAGTCGCTATGGCGCGAGATCGCCGACATGGGTTTTCTGGGCGTGACTCTGCCGGAAGAATTTGGCGGTCTGGGCATGACCGAACTCGATCTCGGCGTCATCAGCGAAGAACTCGGTCGCGCCAACACCGCACTCCCCTTCTTCTCCTCGATCATTCTGGCCGCCGACGCTATCAACTTGGCGGGATCGGATGCTCAAAAGGCGCATTGGCTACCGAAATTGGCGAGCGGAGAGGCGATCGGGACCTTTGCCTATGCCGAAGGGGCAGCCGGCTGGACTGGCGAGGCGCTCAAGACTCGGGTCGACGGCGCGGCGCTCTCCGGGCAGAAGACGCCCGTCGCCGATGGCGGCATCGCTACCGTGGCTGTCGTTCTCGCGAGGGTGGCGGACAAGCCCGCTCTTGCGCTTGTCGACCTGGCCCAATCGGGCGTTACGCGGAGCCGGCTCAACAGCTTCGATCAGTTGCGTGCCCATTACGCGATCCAATTCGATGCCGCCGCGGCGGAGTTGCTGGAGTCGGCGCCGACGGAGCGAGTACTTGACCAGTTGTTCGACCGTGCCGCCGTACAGGCCGCATTCGAAGCAGTGGGTGGAGCTGACGCCTGCCTGCTGATGGCGCGGGATTATGCGATGGATCGACAGATATTCGGCCGCCCTTTGTCCAGCTATCAGGCCATCAAGCACAAACTCGCCAACATCGCCGTCGCCGTCGAACTGGCGCGTTCCAACGCCTATTTCGGAGCCTGGGCTGCGCTTAATGATCCCGACGCGTTGCCCGTCGCCGCCGCCTCGGCCCGGCTGACCGCCATCGATGCATTCGAGAATGCAGCGCGGGAGAATATCCAGGTCCATGGCGGCATCGGCTACACATTCGAGGCCAACTGCCATTTCTATTATCGGCGCGAGCGGACGCTGGCGCTCAGCCTGGGCGGGCGCGAACCTTGGGCCGACCGGCTCATCCAGCATCTTCCCGGATCGCAGTTCAAGGCGGAGACGGTTTAATGGATTTCAACGACACGCCAGAAGAGGCCGCCTTTCGCAAGGAGGCGCGCGAGTGGCTGGCCGCCCATGCCCCGGCCTTTGAAAAGCCCGAGGGCATATCGGAAGCCGAGGAGGTTGCGCTCGGCAAAGCCTGGCAAAAACGGCTTTCCGAAGGCGGCTATGCTGGCATCCTGCTGCCCAAAAAATATGGCGGTCGTGGGGCGACCATCGCGGAAGCTACGGTCTTCGGCGAGGAGGAAAATAATTACCACCTCGCCAAGGAGGCCTATATCGGCATAGGCTTGGGGATGGCGCTGCCGGTGATCTTCAAGCATGGCACGCCCGAACAGATCGAAAAATTCGCTGGCCCAACCCTGCGGGGGGAAATGACTTGGTGCCAACTCTTTTCGGAGCCATCGGCCGGCTCGGACCTCGCGGCCGTGCGGACGCGTGCGATCAAGGATGGCAGCGACTATATCGTCAACGGACAGAAAGTGTGGTCGAGCTGGGCGCATCATTCGGATTGGGGCATATTGATCGTCCGCACTGATCCGACACTGCCCAAGCACAAAGGCTTGACCTTCTTCGTCGTCGATATGAAGACCCCAGGTATCGACGTCCGTCCGATCCGCCAGATTTCCGGCGCGAGCGATTTCAACGAAACCTTCCTGACCGATGTCCGCATTCCCGAATCCTGCCGGATCGGTGCCGAAGGTGAAGGCTGGGCGTGCGCCATGACGGTGTTGATGGGCGAGCGCCTGAACCAGGGAAGCGAAGGCAAGGGCGGTGGCATCGGAGCGCTCATCCGCTACGCGGCGGATACCCCGCGCAATGGCGGCAGCGCGCTGGATTCCGCCGCAATCCGCACGGCGCTCGCCTCGGCCTATGCGGAAGAGCAGGCGGAACGCTATTTCCAGGCCCGGTTGCGCACCATGGTGTCGCGCGGTGAAAATCCTGGCGCCCTCGCGTCGATGGTGAAGCTCGCCTACACCAACCGCTATCAGAAGGCGTCAGGCCTGGCGCTCGAAATGCGGGGGCCCGCCGGCCTCATAGCCGAAGAAGGCAGCGAAACTGCACACATTCAGGATGATTATATCTGGTCGACGGCGCTGCGAGTCGCTGGCGGTGCGGACGAAGTGCTGCGCAACCAGATTGCCGAGCGGGTTCTGGGAATGCCAGGTGAGATGCGAGCGGACAAGAATGTGCCCTTCGATCAACTGTAGGAGCAGTCGTGGGCGGCTGGCGCTGCATTCTTGTGCCGCCGTGCCTTCCTATGTTACCTAGTTATATACGAAAAGCGGGCGTCATTGGAACGTGAGTCCGCGACCGTAATTCCGGGGGTTTGCAATGTCCGTTTTTTCCGACCTGTTGAACGGCGTATTGACGATCGATCCGTCGGCCGAGGTCATCGACTACCAAGGCAGATGGTATAGCTGGCGGCAACTGGGCGATACCATTGCTGAGATCCGGACCCTGCTGGCCACGCTTGGTCTGGGAAAGGACGCTCGCGTCGGCGTTATGGTGAAGAACCGGCCATCTCCCTTCGCAGCGGTTCTGACTGCCGTGGCCGATGGCATGACGATGGTTTCGATCAATCCGCTGCTGCCCGACGATCGGCTGGTGAAGGATCTGGAAGGTCTGGACCT
The DNA here is from genome assembly GCF_013001025.1 of Sphingobium yanoikuyae. NCBI lineage: Bacteria > Pseudomonadati > Pseudomonadota > Alphaproteobacteria > Sphingomonadales > Sphingobiaceae > Sphingobium > Sphingobium yanoikuyae. Next base: position 1,909,614 of record NZ_CP053021.1, read on the forward strand.
GCCCGTTGTCATCGCCGAGCAAGCGGATCTGGATCGCCCGGGCATATTGGAGGTGCTCAAGGCTGCCGGTACCGCTGTGATCGAGCTGCCGGGCATATTGGGAGGCGCACGCTTCCGCCCCGGTTTTGAGCGATTCAGCGACCAGGTGAAAGAGACTGAGCCGGGCATCATCGTCGAGATGCTGACGAGCGGCACGACAGGGAAACCCAAGCGCATACCGTTGCAGCGAGCCGCGTTCGACAAGAGTTTCGAAGGCGCGCTCAGTTACGAAAAGGATCGCAAGCCGGGTGAAGCGGCCAAATTGCGGCCCGGCACCACAATATTGTCTAATCCGATGACGCATATTGGCGGACTTTGGGGCGCGCTCACCTGTATCGCTGGCGGGCGCAAGGCATGTCTGCTCGAAAAATTTTCGGTGGCAAGTTGGCATGACGCGATCAAGCGGCACAAGCCCAAGGTGGCCGGTGCGGTGCCAGCGGGCCTGCGGATGATCCTGGACGCGAACATCCCCAAGGAAGATCTTTCGAGCCTGGTCGCGATCCGCACGGGCGCTGCGCCGCTTGATTTCGAAGTCACTAAGGAATTTATGGAGCGCTACAATCTTCCTGTGCTCCAGAATTACGGCGCCACCGAATTTTCCGGCGCGGTTGCTGGCTGGGCGCTCAAGGATTTCCACCAGTTCTGGGACAAGAAGCCTGGCAGCGTCGGCCGGTTCCAACCGGGCGTTAAGGGCAGGGTCGTCGATCCCGATACGGGCGAGGAAAAAGCATTAGGAGAAGAGGGCGTGCTGGAAATGAAGGCTGCGCAATTCGGATTGGGTGACGCCTGGCTGCGGACCACCGATCGCGCGATCATCGACACGGACGGCTTTCTTTTCATTAAGGGGCGCGCTGATCTCGCGATCATCCGGGGCGGGTTCAAGGTGCATCCTGACGATGTGAACAAGACCTATGAATCGCATCCGGCGATACGAGAGGCAGTCACCGTGGGTATCGAGGATCGTCGCCTGGGGGCTGTCCCCATGACGGCGGTCATGCTCAAGGATGGCGCCGAGGCGCCATCCGAAGCGGAACTCAAGGAATATGGCAGGGAACATCTGATGCCCTATCAGGTGCCGGTCAAATTCCTCATCGTCGATGATGTGCCGCGCACGCCCTCGATGAAGCCGGCGCTGCCGCAGGTGCGCGACCTCTTCACGTCCGACGCTGCCGGCGCGGCCTGATCCATTCGAATATTGGGAAAGAGACTGACATGGCGACCAAATCCCCCGACGACATCAAGCAGAGCGACGAATGGCAGAAGGCGGTCGATTATGCGATCACCGACCATGACATTGAAAGGCAGGAAAAGCTGCTGGGCTATATGCAGGCGGCCAAGACCCGCGAATATATCCAGACCGCGACGACCGACAATATCCGCAATTTCGCGCATGGCACGGGGGACGATAATCCTCTGTTTTGCGATCCCGATTATGCACGCGGCACCCGATGGGGCAGCGTGATCGCGCCAGGCATGATGGTCGGCCAGATCAATTCGCCAATGCTCGGCGATCCGCCGAGCGAAGAGATCAAGGCGCTGCGTAAGAGTTTGTGGAAGGGCGTCCACGTCTTTGTATCCGGTTCGCAGTGGAACTGGTATCGTCCGGTATTCCCCGGCGATACCATCTACAGCTATAATGGCGATGAGACTTCGGAAGTGAAGCAGTCCGAGTTTTCTGGTCGCTCGATCATTTCGGTGCGCAAGGACGTTAAGATCAACCAACGCGGCGAGGTCGTAGCGGTCTATCGCATTCTGCGAGTGCTGACAGAACGCAAGACTGCCGCCAAGAAAGGCAAATACAGCGCGATTGAGCCTGCGACCTATACTGACGAGGATATCGCGAAGATCGATGAGGTCTATGCGAGCGAGGTCGTTCGTGGCAGCGAGCTCCGCAATTTCGAAGACGTCCAGGTGGGCGACAGCCTGGGGAAGATGGCCAAGGGACCGCTCACCGTTACTGACGTCATCGTCTATCATGCCGGCGGCTACGGTTTTGTACCCTACGCGCCGACCGTCGGTCGCCTGGCGCACAAGAATCGCAAGCGTATCCCGGCCTTCTATGTGAAGAACGAGTATGGCGTTCCCGACGTGGCACAGCGTCTTCATTGGGATCCGCTCTGGGCACAGGCTATCGGCAATCCGATGGCCTACGACTATGGGGTCATGCGCGAAAGCTATCTGTGGCACTATCTTAATGATTGGGCTGGCGATGATGGCATCATCACCCATGTTCATGATGAAATTCGCAAGTTCAACTATATGGGCGACGTTCAAACGATCACCGGCGAAGTCACCGGCAAGCGCGAGGAAGGTGGCCAGAATCTGGTCGATGTGAAGGTCATCTTCACCAACCAGAGGGGCGATGAGACCGTTCGTGCCACGGCCACCATCGCCCTTCCCAAGAAGGGCGGGATCGCGATGTACCCCGAAGTTCCTCGTGACCTGGCGGAAGAAGCAGCGAAGATGATGCAGCGCCATTGGGAATTGTCGAGAAAGAAGTAGGATGACGTTTCAGACCATCAGAGTTGAGGGACGCGGACCAGTCGAGATCGTTACTCTCGACCGGCCTGCCGCGCTCAACGCTCTGTCCGAACAACTGGTTGGCGAACTGGGCGATTATGTCTGTGCGCTCAAGCACAGGCGCGATGTGCGGGTCGTTATTCTACGCGGCGAAGGGCGCTCCTTCTGCGCTGGCCTGGACATCAAGGAAAACCGCACCGAAACCAATGAGACCCGCTTCCAGAGAAGTTGGCGCGTGCAGACGCAATTGGGTGACGTACTCAAGGCCATGCGCCTGGCGCCACAGCCCTTCATTGCACTGGGCCATGGCGCGGCATGCGGCGGTGGCTTTTCGCTGATGCTGGCATCGGACGTGCGGTTCGGCGCACCCGATCTTCGTATGAATGCGGCATATATCAAGATTGGTCTCGGCGGGGCAGACATCGGTTCCAGCTATTTTCTGCCGCGACTCGTCGGCGCCAGCCTGGCCGCGGAACTGCTGCTCACCGGCCGGTTCATCCATGCCGATCGCGCCCTGCGACTGGGCCTGCTCAGTGACGTCGTGGAGCCGGAAAAGCTGCTTGATACCGGTCTCGCCCTGGCCGATGAAATGGTCGCGAACAGCCCCTATGGCCTGTCGCTGACTAAACAAGCGCTCAACATGAACATCGACGCCCCCTCAATCGAGTCTGCTTTTGCGATCGAGGACCGACAACAGGTCATGTTGTCGGAAACGTTCGACCATCGGGAAGCGATGACCGCCTTCGTCGAGAAGCGCCCGCCCGTATATCAAGGCCGCTGACGCGCGCCCCATGCCTTCGACCCGGAGATCATCATGCTCGACACCGCCGCCCGTTTTGCCTTCAACGAAGACCATGCGATGTTCCGCGACACCGTGCGGCAGGTCTTCGCTAGGGAATTGATCCCCAATCTCGATCGTTTCGAGGAGGAGGGGATTGTCAGCCGGGATTTCTGGCGCGCCTGCGGTGACGCTGGGATGCTTTGCCCGACGGTCAAGGAAGAACATGGAGGGCTGGGGCTCGATTTCGGCTTTAACGTCGTGGTTGCGGAGGAACTAGCCTATGCCGGTTCTTCGGCCGGTATCACTTTGCAGAACGACATCACGGCCGAATATATCGAAGTCTATGGCTCGCCCGAGCAGCATGACAAATATCTACCTAAAATGGTCAGCGGCGAATGTATCACGGCGATCGCCATGACCGAACCGGGCACAGGGTCCGACCTTCAGGGTATCCGCACAACAGCCAGGAAGGACGGCAATCATTATATCATCAATGGCTCCAAGACCTATATTACCAACGGCCAGAATGCCGACGTCACCATCGTTGCGGCGAAAACCAATCCGGAATTGGGCGCCAAGGGCGTGTCGCTGATCCTGGTCGATGCCGACACCGCCGGTTTCAAGCGTGGTCGCAATCTCGACAAGATCGGTCAGCATTCGGCCGACACTTCGGAGTTGTTCTTCGAGGACGTCCGCGTTCCCATTTCGAATTGCCTGGGGCAGGAAGGGCAGGGCTTCATTTATCTGATGAGTCAGTTGCCGCAGGAACGCCTGTCGATCGCCGTGTCCGCCCAAGCTGCCGCGCAGCGCGCTTTCGACGAAGCAGTCAGTTTCACGAAGGAGCGGCAGGCTTTCGGCCAGGCAGTGTTTCAGTTCCAGAATACCAAGTTCACGCTGGCCGACATGAAGAGCCAGCTGCAGGTGGGTTGGGCGCATCTCGACTGGGCAATCAACCGGCATCTGGCCGGTGTGCTCACCACTGCGGAAGCGTCGGCCGCCAAGCAATGGCATACTGACATGCAGGGCCGCGTGATAGACATGGCGCTGCAACTTCATGGTGGCGCAGGCTATATGAACGAATATATGGTGGCTCGCTTATGGCGAGACGCGCGGGTGACGCGCATCTTCGGGGGTACCAATGAAATCATGAAGGAAGTGGTGAGCCGCTCCCTCTGATAGCGGGAGGTCTTCCATGTCGGAATCGCGTGTAATCATGACGGTCACGGATGGGGTGGCGGATGTCCGCTTCAACCGTCCGGACAAGCTCAATGCTCTCGACGAAGCGCAGTTCCGGGCAATCGCGGCGACCATCGCGGAGATTGAGGCGCGGCGGGATATTCGCTGCGTCCTGCTCTCGGGAGCGGGCAGGGCGTTCAGCGTCGGGGTCGATCTCGACAGTCTGGCCAGTGCGCCTGCCTTGCGCGACCTGATGCCGCGTACCTGTGGCGAGGCCAATCTGTTCCAGCAATGCGCCTGGGGATGGCGCACATTGCCGGTGCCGGTCATCGCTGCGGTGCATGGCTACGCTTTTGGTGCGGGATGCCAGATGATGCTGGGAGCCGACATTCGCTTCTGCGCGCCGGACGCCGAACTGTCCGTCATGGAAATGCGCTGGGGTCTGGTTCCCGATGTTGCCGGTATCGCGTTGCTGCGCGGTCTTGTTCGCGAAGATCGGCTCCGCGAAATCATTTTCAGCGGGCGCCGTTACCAAGGCGCGGAGGCCGCCGATATCGGGCTGGTGACGCACGTCGCTGCTGACCCCTATGCCGAAGCGATGGCGATGGCGCGCATCATTGCCGCTTTCAGTCCCCATGCAATGCGTGCGGCCAAGCGACTGCTCAACCTGCCATGGGAAACCAGCAACGCAGCAATGCTTCTCGCCGAATCACGGGAACAGGAAGTGCTGCTGGCATCGGAAAATCATGCCGAGGCCGTGCGCGCCGCCCGCGATAAGCGTGCTCCCACTTTCAAGGACTAGCGAACCGCGCGCGCCGGTTCATTGGACAGTATTCCGCGCAACGCCGCAACCAGCGCCAGGGGCTGCTCGATCATGACATGATGGTTGCAGGCGGGGATCGCGACCGGCTTTCCGGCGTGAGGGGCGATCTTGAGCGCCAATTCCACGCGCTCGGGTGTCATTACGTCGCTCTCGGCCCCGTAAATGACGTCGGTCGGCACGCTCACGCCGAACAGGTCGTCACGATAGCGCTCCCTGTTGAGCGACTTGGCGGCTTGATGATCGAACTTCCAGCTCCACCCATCCGCCGTCTGCACCACGCCATGGCGGGCGATATACTCCATGATCGCGGGGACCGGCTCGCGAACATCGGGGATCAGGCGAAAGCGCGCCATCGCACTATTCTGGTCGGGATAGATTCGCAGCGGCGGGGTAGGGATTTGATGCGCCTGCTCATCGACGGTAGGAATGCCCGCATCGATCATGATCAAACGCTGAATCCACTCCGGCGCCAGTTTGGTCGCCAATATTCCGCCCATGGTCCCGAAACTGTGCGTGACCAGGGTGAAGGGAGCAAAGCCGCAGGCGGCCGCCACGGCGAGAATCTCCCTGCCATTCTGCGCCCGGCTATAGGCCTCCCGACGGTCGCTATCGCCCATCCCGGATAGATTGAGGGCGACCACCCGATAGCGATCCGTGAACGATGGCGCGATATGGTCCCACCACCTTGCATGGGCACGAAAGCCATGGACCAGCACCAGGCCTGGCAGAAATACGGAATCCATATTCCAGCCTAGGCAAGCGATACGCGCCCCTTCCACCTCTACCTGAAAGGCCCGGGGAGTGTGCGCCCATTGTGTGGTAAGCCAATTCCCCAAAGCGGTATCGTTCGCCATGCATAATCCTTGGTTTCGTCCGCCGCCGGCCTCAATGCGACAAGGCAGGAATCAGATGCTATACAACCTAGTCAACTTAGTACATAGAAAGGGAAGTAGCGTGTCAAACCGGCTTTGAATGTGGGACGGATCGACCGTTTCGCCGCGACCAAAGGCCGAACCGGAGAATAAAGACAAGCATGGCCTACGAAACGATCCTGTACGACATTATCGATGACGTTGCCGTCATCAAGATGAACCAGCCCAAGACTCTGAACGCTATGACGACGCAGATGGGTGAAGAACTGTTGGACGCCGTATGGCGCGCTGAAAAGGAAGCGCGCGCAATGCTCGTAGGCTCGGTCGGTCGGGCCTTCTGCTCGGGTGCAAATCTGGCCGAAGGCGGGATCGACCTCACCGATCCCAACCGTGACATGGGCGGCAATCTCGACGGAATCTTCAATCCTATCATCTATCAGATGCGGGCGGCGCAGATACCCGTGGTGACAGCCGTGAAGGGGCCGGCGGCAGGGGTGGGCTGTGGCATAGCACTTGCCGGCGATATGATCGTAGCGGGCGAAAACGCCATCTTCTTCCAGGCGTTCAGCAAGGTCGGCCTGGCGCCCGACGGCGGGTCATCCTACCTGCTGGTCAAGGCGATTGGTCGCCCGCGCGCGATGGAGATGATGTTGCTCGGTCCGAAGCTAAAGGCGCCGCAAGCGCTGGAATGGGGCATGATAAACCGGGTCGTGGGCGACGACGAAGTCGATGACAGGGCGCTTGATCTGGCGCGGGAACTGGCCCGTGGACCCCGATCGCTGGGCATCATCAAGCGGGTGGCTTGGGCAGCGCTCGACGCATCCTTCGAGACAGCCCTGTCGAACGAGCGCGTCGCCCAGCGCGAAGCTGGGCGGACAGAAGATTTCGGGGAGGGTGTAGCGGCCTTCCGCGACAAGCGTCCCGCACAATTCAAGGGGCGATGAGGCAATGGCATCGTCGCTGCTGTTTGATCTGTCCGGCAAGGTTGCCATCGTCACCGGGGGCAATGGGGGCCTTGGCCTAGGCATGGCCAAAGGGCTGGCGCAGGCGGGGGCATCGATCGCGATTGCTGCGCGGCGTGCCAACAAGGCGCAGGCTGCTCTCGCTGAGTTGGACGCGATGGGCGCTAGGGCGATCTTCGTCGAAACAGATGTAGCGGATCGCGCATCCTGCTTCGCCATGGCGCAGAGCGTCGCGGACCGGCTAGGACGGGTCGACATCTTGATCGCCAATGCCGGCATCGGCGAAGGCGCCCGGCCTGAAACGATGGATGAAGCCATGTGGCGCCGCACGCTCGACATCAATCTGTCCGGCAGCTTCTTCAGCGCCCAAGCCGTATATCCGCACCTGAAAGCGGCTGGCGGTGGCAAGCTGGTGATGCTCGGGTCGATGACATCGATCTTCGGGGCGGCGGGCGCCGCCAATTATGCAGCCAGCAAGGGTGCCGTGGTGCAGCTTGCCAAATCCCTGGCGATCGCCTGGGCGCGCGACAATATCCAGGTGAACGCCATCCTGCCTGGCTGGTTGGTCACGGACATGGTTGCGGACACCAAGGCGAGAGCGCCGGAATTTGACGAGGGCATCGTCGCCCGCACGCCAGCACGGCGGTGGGGCGAACCTGACGATCTGGCTGGGACCGCCGTCTATCTCTGCTCGCGCGCATCCGATTTCGTCACCGGCACGGCTATTCCTGTCGATGGCGGTTATGCGGTGATGTAGCCGTCCCGTGGCGCTGATCCGGAGCATCGACGCAGGCAATGTGCGGACGCTGACGCTCGATCGGTCAGACGGGCATAATGCGATCGGACCGGACCTGCTTTGCGAACTCGCGGCCGCACTTGATGCGACGCGCGCTGATCCGACCATCGGCGCGCTGATCCTGACCGGGGCCGGGTCGATGTTCAGTGCCGGCGGCAATTTGCAGGCGCTGCTTGACGGCCTGCGAACCCGTGACATGGCTGCCGAAAGGGCCGCGCTGGATGCGGCGGTCGCGACGGTGGACCTTTTGCGGACCTTGCCGATTCCGACTTTAGCGGCGGTCAACGGCCCTGCGGCGGGTGGGGGCCTTGCACTAGCGCTCGCTTGCGATTTGCGTGTCGCCGCCGACAGCGCGAAATTCGCTTATGCCTATGGCGCTATCGGGCTGGCGGGAGATCTTGGTATAAACTGGCTACTGGTCCGCGCGGTGGGACAAGCGAGGGCGCGCAGCATAGCATTTGGCGGGGTGCTCGACTCACAAGCTGCGCTGGCGGCCGGTCTGGTGGAAAGCGTCGTCTCTGACGCTGCGCTGCTCGAAGAAGCACAGCGCCGTGCGCAGCATCTGGCCCATATTCCCGCATCTGCCGCTGCGGCGATAAAGGCCAACCTGGATTTTGCCACAGAGCATGATTTTGCCAAAGCTGCGCTACATGAATGCGAAAGTTTTCAAAGGGTTCGCGGCGGGGCGGCACATCGCGCCGCCGTCGAAGCTTTCCTCCAAAGGTCGGCGCGCAAGTAGCGTCCAGGTGGCGCGGTCGGCCACTGCACGAACCTGCCGAAGGAGGGCGCCGAACACGCAGTCGGCGCCTGCCACTATGCTGCTTCAGATTTCGATGCCGATCTTACCGAAATGCAAACCGCTTTCCTGATGACGAAAGGCATCTGCAAGGTCCGCCAAAGGGAATCGCGTTTCGACCACTGGGCGGATGCCGATGGCATCGATCGCGGCGATCATGTCGAGTTGATGTCTGCGACTGCCTACCGTCACACCGATGACGCGCGCCTGCTTGCCCATCAGCATCGCGGTCGGTACTGTACCCTGGAAGCCGGCGAGCACGCCGATCATCGAGATATGCCCGCCAACCCGGATCGCCGCCAGTGACTGCGGCAAAGTTCCCGCGCCGCCGATCTCCACGACATGATCGACACCGCGTCCGCCGGTCAGCTTCTTCGCAGTCGAGCCCCATTTTGTGTCCCCCCGGTAGTTGATGATGTGATCTGCGCCCATCGCCTTCAAGCGTTCCAGCTTTTCGTCGGAAGATGAAGTGGCTATCACGGTGGCACCCATCGCCTTGGCGAATTGCAGCGCGAAAATGGAGACGCCGCCCGTGCCCTGGACCAGCACGCTGTCGCCTGCCTTGATCGCGCCTTCGACGACCAGCGCGCGCCAGGCCGTGAGGCCAGCGCAGGTCAGCGTCGCCGCTTCCATCGCGTCATAGCCTCGGGGCGCAGGGGTGAACCAATTGGCCAGGCCAGTAACGACCTCGCGTGCGTAGCCATCCATACCGTCCCCTGGCACGTTGGTGAAGCCGCCATCCTGCGGTCCGCCATTGGCCCAATCGGGAAAGAAGGTCGAAACTACCAGGTCGCCGACGGCAAATTGGGTGAGGTCTTCTCCCAAGGCTATGATCTCACCGGCGCCATCCGACAGGGGAATGCGACCGGCCGGGACCGGGATGGCGCCCGTCACGACTGCATAATCATGATAGTTAAGCGAACTGGCGCGCAACCGGACTTGGATTTCGCCACGGCCGGGCGCCGGGGCATTTGGCAGATGGACGACGCGCATCGTGTCGAGAGTTGCCGGGTTACTGATCTGTATTGCCTGCACGTCTCGTCCCCTGAAATTGGGGCGTAACGCATCTTGCCCACAAAGAATGCTTGTCCTTCGAATGATCCTGTCCCACACATAGGTACATAAGTGAACTTTGTTGTGAAATGGCCAAATGGGCGATCGAGGATGTATGGCGGGCGAACCCAGGGAAATAGCGATACCGCGACCGGCAGCGACCATCCTGCTCGTGCGCGACGCGCCGTTCGAGGTGCTTATGGTGCGGCGCCATGCCGGTCAGACCTTTTCTTCCGCGCTTGTTTTTCCGGGCGGCACGGTTGACGAAAGCGATTGGTCTGACGCCTGGCTGGACCTGGCGACAAGCGGTGAAGCCCTGGACCCCGCGGAACGCGCTCTGCGAATTGCCGCCTTTCGCGAAACTTTCGAGGAAACGGCTATCCTGTTGGCGCGGGATGCCGACGGCAGGCCCGTATCATGTCGCAGCACGACGCGTGACGATTTTCGCACGGTCGTTGCGGAGAGTGGCGGCACGCTCTGGCTCGACGATCTGATCAAGTTCGGCCATTGGATCACGCCTGTGAATGGGCCAAAGCGGTTCGATACGCATTTCTTTCTTGCCCGGACTGCGGCGAATCAGGAAGCGGTGTGTGATGGCGGGGAGGCCGTCGCCCTGGAATGGGCCTCGCCGGAATCGATCTTGGCGCGGGCGGCTGCAGGCGAGCGATCGATCCTCTTTCCCACGCGCATGAACCTTCGGCGTTTGGCGGAGTCCGGCACGGTGGAGGATGCCCTGACCACCGCGCGTGCCCGGCCCGTCTTTACAGTGCTGCCGCGTGTCGAACGACGCGAGGGCGGCATGGCGGTCGTGATTCCCCAGGATGCAGGCTATGGCGAAACCGAGAATTTTCATCCGCGTGAAGAGATGGCGGGCCATGCTGCCGGGCAGCCGGGCGAGGGCTGAAGCGCGCACAGCGAACGGCCGGCGCGACACGGTCGGCCGCCCTCACATGTTTGGAGAGGCTAGAGATGTCGATATTATATGATGACGCACAGCAGGCGATCGGCGGAGAGGCCGTTCGTATTCTGGCCGACCGGACGCGCAGCGAGACGCTGAAGGCATTGCTGGAAACGACGGGGCGCTATGACATGCGCTTCTGGGAAACCTGCAAGGAGCAGGGTTGGACCGCCGTCGGCATACCAGAGGTGTTTGGCGGTATCGGTCTGGGTCTGGTCGAACTGGGGCTCATCGCAGAGGCCATTGGGCAGGTCGCTGGCGGCGCGCCTTTTCTCGGCACCGGCCACGGCGTGGCCCAAGCCATTTTGCGCTACGGCTCGGACGCGTTAAAAGAGCGCTGGCTGCCGACATTGGCAAGTGGCGAAACGATCGGTGCGGTCGCTTTTGCTGAAGGCGCCGATATGCTGCCATCGGAGCCGGCTTTGCGCCTTACGCACGGCCGCCTTGTCGGAGCGAAGCCGGCGGTTTGCGCTGGCGCCGTCGCCCAGGTCGCGCTCGTGCTGGCTTCGGGCAAACAGGGTCCAGTTCTCGCGCTGGTTGAACTGGCTGGGGACGGGGTAACGCGGAATATGGTCCACACTTTCGACAATAGCCGCTGCACGGCCGACCTGCACTTCGATGGCGTGGAAGCGTCCGTCCTGACCGGCGAGGGTGCGCTGCTTGCGGCCCGCGCTGTGCTGGAACTGCAGGCCGTCGTGACCGCGCATGAACAGGTGGGCGGGGCCGAGGCGATGCTGGGCAAGGCGCGCGACTATGCGATGGATCGCCGCGCCTTTGGCCAGTTGATCGGTGGATTCCAGTCCGTGAAGCACCGTATTGCCGAGGGTTATGTTCTGGTGGAACTGGCTCGCGCCAATGCCATCCATGCTGCGGCTTCCGAAGGCGAAGCCGATTTCGGCCGCCATGCCGCTGCGGCGCGGCTGTCTGCAACCGAAGCTTATGATAGCGTTTCGCGCGATGCGACACAGGTGCACGGTGGCATTGGCGTCACTTGGGAAGCCGACCTTCACCTGCATCAGCGCCGCGCGCGGACGCTTGCGATCGAGAATGGCCCCGCCTTGTTCTGGGAAGATGCCCTGGTAGACTATCTGGTGGAAGAGGCCGCATGAGTATCGATCTGGAAATCTATCGCGCCGACGCGAAGGCATGGCTCGAAACGAAAGCCATGGAGTTCGGGCACGCCGCGCGCCGGGGCCTGTCCGAAGAGGAAGATCTGACACTCGGCCGGCGCTGGCAGGCGGAAAAATTCGCGGCGGGCTATTCAGCCATCAACTGGTCCAAGGAGCATGGAGGCCAGGGACTAGGTGCGTTGGAGAAACTCGCCTTCGAACAGGAAGAGATGAAGCACAGCTTTCCGAACGACTATTTCGGCGTCAGTCTCGGGATGCCGGTGCCCATCATGCTGCGTTATGTGAAGGGGGATTGGGCGCGCGAACGCGCGACCAAGGCGTTGAAGGGGGAGGAGATCTGGTGCCAACTCTTTTCCGAGCCGGCTGCGGGATCGGATCTTGCCGGCCTGCGGACGCGGGCGGATCGCGACGACGCCGCCGGGGACTGGATAATCAACGGCCAGAAATTGTGGACCACCTGGGCGCAATATGCCGATTATGGCGTCATCGTCGCGCGCAGCGATCCGACGGTAGCCAAGCATCGGGGTCTTACCTATTTCTGGGTCAACATGAAGTCTCCCGGTGTCACGGTCAGGCCGGTCAGGCTGGCGGAAGGACGTTCCGAGGTAAATGAGGTCTTCTTCGACGACGTCCGAATTGCCGATAGCCAGAGGCTGGGTTCGGTCGGCGGTGGTTTTGGCGTGGCCATGGAGACGCTGATGATCGAGCGCTACCAGGCGACCGATCCGGCTGGATTCGGCCCACCCATCGACCTGTTCGTCGAGGAAGCGAAGACGATCCGCATCGGTGGCAAGTCCGCGATCGAAGACGGGCGCGTGCGGGAACGCATTGCCCGAACCTATGCCGCGCAATCCGCTCTGGCGGCAATCCATCGCAGGGCTTTGCTCAGTCTGGCTGCCGGTATGCAGCCTGGCCCTGAAGGATCGGTCCATAAACTGGTATCTGTCCGCACCCGTCAAAAGTTGAGCGAATTCGCGATGGATCTCAAGGGCGTCGATGGGATGCGCTATGATGAGGATAAGACGCGCAAGGAAAGCTGGTCGAAAAGCTGGATGACCGCGCCCACCGGCCGCATCGCGGGGGGCGCGGACGAAATGCTGCTCAATACAATCGCTGAAAAGATATTGGGGCTGCCGCAGGACCACAGGCCGGACAAGGGTGTCGCCTTTAACGACTTTCCACGCTGACCACCCGATGACTGATATGGGGTATACATGCCGCCACGGGATTTTCTGATTTTCCTGGCGATTTGTGTGGCCTGGGCTCTCAATACGATCGTCAGCAAGCTGGTCGTCGGAGACATGGCCGTGCCGCCGCTTTTTTACGCGGCGGCCAGGACATCGGTGGTTGGGGCGCTTCTGTACCGATACCTGTTCCCGATACCCGAACAGCTATGGCGGGTTTGCTTCGTGACGCTGCTGGTCGGGGGAGGGGGCTTTGCGCTCCTGTTCATCGGTTTGCAGACCGCTACGCCTTCGTCGGCAGCCGTCGTCATTTTGTGCCAGACGCCGCTCACCATCCTGTTCGCTGTGCTGCTCCTCGGCGAGCAGGTGGGCGTTCGACGGATTATCGGCATGATATTGACATTGGCTGGCGTTCTGGTGGTGCTGTTCGATCCGATGGGAATGCGTGGGTCGCTCGGCTTGATCTTCGTGGGGTCGTGCGCCTTGGCGGGATCGCTGGGGTCCGTCATGCTCAAGCGATTGTCGACCCAGCCGATCCGGCTTCAGGCTTGGGGCGGTGTAGCGAGCAGTATCGTGCTGATGCCGCTCAGCCTGTTGGCTGAGAAGGGGCAGTGGGCCGCAATTCAAGCTGCGAACTGGCAGTTCGTCGCCGCTCTGCTCTTTTCCGCGGTCGTCGTGTCTATCATCGCGCACACCACATATTATGGCCTGCTCCAGCGCTACGACGCCAACATGATCGCGCCGCTGACGCTGATGACGCCGATATTCACCATTGCCCTAGGCGCGGTAATCACCGGCGACCCCATCGGCTGGCGCCTGATAGCTGGCGCATTGCTCGCAGTGGGCGGTGTCCTCATCATCGTCATTCGTCCAAGCCGCACTCTGCCGAAATGGCTGATCGTGCGCGATTTATGATCGATCAGCAGCCGCCGGCGAGCGCCAATGAAACCGCATCATTGATTCGTCGGCGAAATGTCTCGGGCGTGGGCGCCTTGCCCAATTTGGCGCCGCGCGCGGCATGTACGAGGACGTTCGCAACCTGCGCCGTGGACAGGCCCTTGCCGGAAAAGTCAGTGTCGCCATCCGCTTCCGCCCGGTCGAGCATGGCCTGGATGCGGGCGCGCGGGCGTGGCCCGCCTTGGGTAAAATGGTCCGGATGGGCCGCGACAAAGGCCTTGAGTTCGCTCAGATGCTCGGCATCGCCGAACCATTCGAGCGCCACGCCGAAATAGGCGTAGAGCAAAGCGCGCAGGCGCTGCGACAGCGGTGCGTCGCTGGTTTCCGCCGCGGCGACACGACTTTCCACCTCGGCCTGGCAGCGATCCAGCATCATGGCAAAAATCGCCACCTTGCCACTGAAATGCAGATAAAGAGTGGCTTTCGCGACACCCGCCTCGCGCGCGATATCGTCCATCGATGTCCTCCGATACCCATGCCGGACGAACAGGATTCGCGTGGCTTCCACGATTTGGTCTAGCCGGAAGACGGCTGGGCGAGGCGCGCTGGTCATGGGATTCAAATATAGAGGGACTAGACCCAATGCAAGAATATGGTCTAATTATTCTACCAAAGGATTCGGTGGGGAAGACGAGCCATGCGCTATATCAATCTGGGGAATACTGGCCTCAAAGTGTCTCGCCTCTGCTTGGGCTGCATGACCTACGGTGCCACCGGGAACGGTTCCTCCAGCACAGGACATGCCTGGACGCTGGACGAAGAAACGAGTCGTCCCTTCTTTCGGGCCGCTTTGGAGGCCGGGATCAATTTCTTCGACACGGCCAATGGCTATTCCGCCGGTACATCCGAGGAATTTACCGGCCGCGCCATCAAGGCAATGGCACGCCGCGATGAGGTGGTCATCGCAACCAAGGCCTACATCCCCTGGCGCAACGCCCCAAATGCTGGCGGGCTGAGCCGCAAAGCCCTGTTCCAGGCGATTGATGACAGTCTGCGCCGATTGGGCACCGATTATATCGACCTGTATCAGATCCATCGCTGGGATAACGACACGCCGATCGAAGAGACGATGGAGGCGCTGCACGATATCGTAAAGGCCGGCAAAGCCCGTTATATCGGCGCGTCATCGATGTGGGCGTGGCAATTTTCAAAGGCGCAACATGTCGCCCAGACCAACGGCTGGACCCGTTTCGTGTCGATGCAGCCGGAGGTGAACCTTCTCTATCGGGAGGAAGAACGGGAGATGATCCCGCTCTGCATCGATCAGGGCGTGGGGGTCCTTCCCTGGAGCCCGTTAGCGCGCGGCAAACTGGCCCGGTCCTGGGATGCGGCGACGACGCGCTCGCGCACCGATCAGTTTAGTCAATTTCTGTTCGGCAAGACCGAGGATGAGGATCGGCAGGTGGTCGACGCCGTGCTGGCATTGGCCAGGAAACGGGGTGTCGCTCCAGCTCAAATCGCGCTCGCTTGGCTGCTGGCCAAGCCCGGCATCACCGCGCCGATTATTGGCGCGTCCAAGCCGGAGCATCTGACCGACGCCATTGCGGCACTGGACTTGGTTCTGGAAGGCGCTGAGATCGAAGCATTGGAGGCCCCGTACGTTCCCCACGCGGTTGTGGGCCTTTCTTTTTCCGCCCCATTTCGTGGTCGGATCACGCCGCCCTCGGCGATTGAACAGGGAGATCGTTGATCATGCAGGTGATGGTAACCGGCAGCGCCGGCAAGATCGGACGCGAAGCCGTCCGCGCGCTCAAGGCTGCGGGGCACAAAGTGACCGGTATCGACCTTAAGGGGGGTATCGTCGATGGCGTTCGCACGGTGAAGGTGGACTGCGCCGATTTCGGCGAGGTCATGGGCGCCTTAAGATCGCCTCGGCGGACGTCATCACGGAGATGTGGTTCGCGAGCGAGGAGGATTTCCAGGAAGCGATGGAACATCTCGCTTCTCCCGAAGTCGCCGCGGCGCTGGGCACCGATGAAGAGAAGCTGTTCGATCGCAGCTCGATCCGGATCCTCGTCATGGAAGACCGTGGCGATCCGATATTCTGATCGCTCCGGCAACCGGCCAAATCCTTTCGGAGAGTATCATGGACGATGTTTCGGTTCTAATGGCCAGGTCCGAAATCGAGGCCTTGATGGCGCGATATTTCAGAGCCGTTGATACCCGGGACAGGCCCCTCTTCGAAACGATCTTCCTGCCCGATTCCACATGCGACTATCGCGGCGCCGCATCCGATCCCTCAGCGGTGGCAACCGTTGCCGATGCGGCGACAGATCGTGTGCTCGAGGGTCTGACGGACATCGTCGCAGGCTTGAGGGCTGCGCTGGAGGGATCCGTGAGCGCCCATCAAGGCACCAACAGCGAGATCATCATCGCCGATGCAGGCACAGCGCGCGGCATCTGGGCGATGCAGGACTGGGTTTGGTGGACCAAGACGGCCGAACCGACCCGCATGCGCGGCTTTGGTCACTACCATAACGACTTCGTCTGCAAGGGCGACCGATGGTGGATCTCGGCGCTGAGGCTCACCCGCCTGCGCGTGGAGCTGGACAGGCTCTAGCCCGGCAGACCTTCAGGTCGAAGACATCGCATACAGGTGGTTGGGAGAGACGGCTCGATGATTACGCTCTACCGGATGCCTAGCCCCAATGTGCTCAAGATCCTCCTAATGCTCGAGGAGGCAGGCCTGCCCTACGAGCTCAAGCACGTGGCGGTGCTGCGCGGCGAGGGGCAGGTATCCTGGTTTCGCGCGCTCAACCCCTTCGGCAAGGTGCCCGTCATTATCGATCGTCAAGCCGGTGAGGAGCGGGTATTCTTCGAGTCCGGCGCGATCCTCATCTACCTTGCAGAGACGTACGCCCCCGCTCTGCTTCCGGCACATGGCCCAGCACGATGGCGCACGCTCGAATGGCTGGCGGCCCAAGTCGCCTATGCAGGCCCGATGCTGGGGCAGATGAACCATTTCCAGCTCGTCCCGAGCGAAGCGAACTCCTATTCCGCTGCCCGCTATCGCGATCAGGCTCAGCTGGTGTACCGGCATTTCGATGACCGGCTCGCCGATGTGCCTTGGCTTGGCGGCGAGCACTATTCGATCGCCGATATCGCGATGCATCCCTGGACGGCATATCTTGTGCGTCATGGATTTAGCGAGGCCGACTAGGCAATCGTGCGCAAGGGTTTAGGCGAAGTCCAGCCGCTATTTAGTTAACGCTCAGCGAAGCGCAACAAAAATTGACCAATTGAGCCCCCTCTAGTTGGCTGGAGGATTAAGATGGACACCTCGAAAAACTCGTGGCGCCTGACGGCGTGAAGTGATTCACTGCCCTTGCGCGATAGCGGAGGCGATGATGGCAGGGCAGCCAGGTTTCTTCGATCTTTCGGACCGATATGAGGCGTTGAGCGCGGCGGGCGATCCGCTGGAGCGTCTGGCGGCAGTCGTGGACTTCGAGGTTTTCCGGGGGCCGCTGGTAGCGGCGCTGCGCCGTGGTCCTCGCGGCAAGGGTGGCCGCCCGCCGTTTGATGCGGTCCTCATGTTCAAGATCCTCGTGCTGCAGGCGCTCTACTCGCTTTCTGACGAAGCGACCGAGTTTCAGATCAAGGACCGCCTCTCGTTCCAGCGCTTTCTGGGGCTAGGCCTGGATGGCACGGTGCCCGATGCGACGACAGTGTGGCTGTTCCGGGAGCGTCTGGTGAAGGCCAGGGCCATCGGCAGGCTCTTTGCCCGCTTCGATGCCGCCCTCACGGACCGGGGCTACCTCGCCATGGGCGGGCAGATCATCGATGCCACCGTTGTACCCGCCCCGAAGCAGCGGAACACCGTGGAGGAGAAGGCGGCCATCAAGGAGGGCCGGATACCCGAGCGCTGGCAGGATAACCCTGCGAAGATCCGGCAAAAGGATCGCGATGCCCGCTGGAGCGTGAAGTACACCAAGGCCAAGGTGAAGGAAGGCGCGGACCCCAATGCCTTTAAGCCGGTCGATCTGGCCATCCCGATGTTCGGCTACAAGAACCATATCGGCATCGACCGGGCGCATGGCCTGATCCGCACCTGGGATGCCAGCGCTGCCAATGCCCACGACGGCGCGCGATTGCCGACGCTGATCAGCCGGGGCAACACGGCTTCGGGCGTATGGGCCGATACGGCCTACCGCTCGAAGAAGAACGAGGCCTTCCTCGCCAAAGGCATGTTCACCAGCCACATCCACCAGCGCAAGCCGCACCGCCGAGCGATGCCTGAGCGTATTGCACGCGCCAATGCCAAGCGGTCCGCGGTCCGCTCCGCCGTCGAGCACGTCTTTGCCGGGCAAAAGCACCGCATGGGTCTGGTGGTGCGCACCATCGGCATTGCTCGTGCCCGTATCAAGATCGGCATGACCAACCTTGCCTATAACTTCCAGCGCCTGGCCTGGCTCGAGGGGCGAATTGCGCCCGCGTGACGCCAAAGACGGCCTGTGAAGGCGCCTCCCCGACGAAAATCTGCAGATCAGACCCCGAAACCAAGGCTCATACTTCCCTCGCGAGCCTTCACGCCGCCATCATGCCGAAATCAGACGGTTCTTCGAGGTGTCCAGATGTTGAGCGGTATGGCAAGCTGACCAACGACTTTTAGGTCGTCAAAAGGAGCCGTGAGCGACCGAAAAGGGGCGGCTATTCTGATGCGTTATTCCTGCGGCCATCATGGCCCTAGGAGACGTGTCATGGGATTATCAGAATTTTGATCCCGCCGCTCAGGAGCGAGTATCATGGAACGCTTGACGCAAGGTTCGCGCGAAGCGGGCGCTGAAACCTCGTCAGATTTGGGCGATCCGCTTCTTTCTCGACCAACACTCACGCATTCGGGATCGAGCCCTCTTCGATCTCGCCATCGATAGCAAGCTGCGCGGCTGCGACCTAGTGAAGATCAGGATCAGCGATATCGTTTGCCTGGCTCCTCGCCGTGGTAGGGAGCCAAAACCTTTTTTGCGGCTGCTAGTCGGCGTTTAGCTCGGGCATGTCCGCGATGAAAGTCTGTTTGAAACTGGCATTGCCATAGAAGTCCGATATTCGCTGGCGGCAGTTCAACTCGAGTGCCCACGCCCAAAGATCTTATCTAGGCGTACCGGCAGCTATCTTTGTATCTGCGCTTCAAACGCGACAGTCGCCTATCGGCCGGTTTTGAAAGACGAAGTTCGAATAGCTGCCCTTCCGGACCTGGCGATAGAAAATTGGCGCCTGGACGGCAAGAAAGGGTCGACGTCAGAAGGCAGGCCTGGGACGAAGCCGAGTTTCGCAACTATGCCTCGAATGTCGGGCTTTCAGAAAAAAGCCGCCGCCTAGGTCAATGCGACCGGCCCTAATGCATCGATGATGCGGCATTCGGCCACGGTTCCTCCGTCGCAGGAGTCGATCACGGCTTCAACTCGCGACGCAATGCCTGAAGATCAGCGATCTTGCGATCCACCTCTAGAAGGTGCTGATTGGCGATATGATCAATCCCGGCGCAGTCGCAGCTGCGGTTGTCGGACAAGCCGAGAAGCGCGCGGACCTGATCCAGCGAGAAGCCAAGGTCGCGCGACCGCCGGATGAAGGATAGGCGGCCAAGCTCGGCTTGCCCGTAATCGCGGTAATTGCTCGACGTGCGTGCAGGCTTGGGCATCCTTGTGCTTCGCTGCTCGACATTCGTCATGCGAGAAGATGGCTTGTTTCAACGTGATCCGACATTGCCAGCATTGCTCCAGAACGGCGCAAGTTGTTCGCGAGCTGCCGGAAAAGCGGAAGGTCTACACCTGGGAAGCCGAATTCCGGCTCTGAGCGACCGACAAGGGTGTGCGCCGTGCATGCCCGTCCCAATTTCGGCTGGTCGCTGCGGATCATTGCCCGCCTGTTCGCAAGGACGCTGCTGCATCCAGCTTGAAGGCGCGCGCGAATAGGATTAAATCATATTCACAAGGAGTGCTTATCCATGCGAACGACTCAACAGCTCAGCGTGACGCTGCCGAAGGACATGGCGGCGCAGGTCCGCGCCAAAGTGGCGTCGGGGGAATATGCCAGCGAGAGTGAGGTCATTCGCGACGGGCTGCGCGCGCTTCAGGCGCGGGACCGGGCCGTGGAGCAATGGCTGCGCAATGAGGTCGTCCCTGCCTATGACGCCTATAAGGCTGATCCCTCGCGCGGCATTCCGCTTGAAGAGGTACGGGCCAGGCTGACCGAACGCCACCAGCGGGCGTCCAAGCGCGGCTGAGCGTGACCCATTCCATTGTCCTCACACCGGAAGCGCGTGACCAACTCGATGCCATTTACGACTATATCGCCGCTGCCGCGTCGCCGGATATCGCGGCGGTTTACCGATGGCATCGTCGAACATATCGGCAAGCTGACCGATTTTCCCCGTCGCGGCACGATGCGCGACGATCTGCGGACCGGCTTGCGGACGATCGCGTGGCGCCGCCGCGTCACGATCGCCTTTGCGGTGGAAGAGGCGATTGTGGTCATAATCGGAATTTTCTACGGCGGCCGGGATTTCGAGAGCCTGCTGAGCGAGGAGTCGTAGGAAGGCGAGCCCTCCATAGTAGTACCCATGCTGTGACAGAAACGGACGGCATTCATGGCCAGAGTGAGCGTGCATAATGGCGAACGATGGCGCCAAGCTACTCCTGCTCAACCCAATGATGGTTGAAACGGGTTACCTGCGATCAGGCAGAGGAGCATTTCATTTGTCAAAGCGGCTACCGTCATCAAACGCTGATGAAAACCCTTTGGATCTGTGGCAAGATCAGACAGTAAGGGTATATAACATGCTATGGAACAACATGCTGTATAATATCGATAAATTCACGAAATCATTTAGATTTTGACGGAAATCATTTGTCGGTTTCTGTTAGATCGCCCTCCCGCAACCAAATACCGATATCACAAACCGTCTCGGATCATTCCGCGGCGGTTTTTTTATGTCTTTTCTGGCGGATTTGCGCCGTTTCTTGGGGATGCAGCGCCGCCCATCGGATCGCGCCTGATGCCAGGACGTCGATTTGCTTTTGGAGATGTTTTGGAGGGTAATGCCTGTGCCCAGCAGGAGATACCCCCTATGCCGCTCAAGGAACTTGAGGTTCGCTACGCCAGCCGGCGATCGAAGGATTACAAGCTCGGTGACGGCGGCGGCCTCTATCTGCTCGTTCGTCCGACTGGCTCACGCCTCTGGCGCATGAAATATCGGTTCAACGGCAAGGAGAAGCTGCTCTCGTTCGGGCGCTATCCGGAGGTCACGCTTGCCTCAGCGCGACTGCGCCGCGCTGAGGCCAAGCTGGCTCTTGCGCGGGGTGAGGACCCGGTCCCAGGGCTCCCTCGCCTGTGACGAGCTTTGAGGCCGCTGCGCGGGCCTGGCATGGCAATCGGGCGAGCGGGCTGGAGCCGGGGCATGCGGCACGCATATTGTCCCGTCTGGAGCGCGATGTGTTCCCGACGCTCGGGCAGCGCGATCTCAAGGACATCACTGCTGGCGATGTGCTGACGATGTTGCGGGCGGTCGAGGCGCGCGGTGCCCTCGATGTCAGCCGCCGGCTGCGCCAGCATGTGAGCCAGGTCTATCTCTTCGCCATCCCGCAGGGCTGGGTCACCCATGATCCGGCTGCCGGGCTTGCCACCTTGCTGCGGCCCAAGCCGCGAGTGCGGCATATGGCGCGGGTTGGGGCGGGGGAGTTGCCTGTGCTTGTTCGGGCGATCGACGCCTATGATGGCGACGAGAATCCCCGGCGGCGTGCGGTCACGCGCGATGCGCTCTTGTTTACGCTGCTGACCTGGGCGCGGACCAATGAAACCCGCCATGCGACATGGGAGGAGTTTGAGGGGCTGGATGGCCTTGATCCCATCTGGCGGGTGCCGGCCCGCGGCTTTACCGGCAGGCGGGCTATGTGACCGCCTCGGCCAAGCTTGGTTATCGTTTCAACGATCATTTCGATGCCGCCCTCGACGTCGATAACCTTTTCGATCTCAAATATATCGATCTTCTGGGTTACGAGGGCTATTATAACTATTGGGGTGAGCCTCGCAGCATCCGACTCACGCTCCGCGCTAAATATTGACCTAAAGAGGTGCCGGTCAAAACAGGGGTTGGCTGGCACCTTATTCTGCGGTTTTATAATCTCGCGACTATGACGTCATTCGAGATTTTTATAAGGTATTTTTAGCAGACTTCTATGATACAAAAAAATCGTCCCGCTATTTTGCCATGCCGGTACTTCCCGTCTTGCGCCGCGTATCAAGTTGTCGGGCAGCGATGCGCCCCTTTCCAGTCGTTCCCGCCACCTAAGGCGTTGCCTGTAAGCAGCCGCAAGCATTTTCATCAGAGCTGGCAGTTTTTGCGAACGACTTGCAATTGGGCTGCGCGTAGCGCATGGATGATGCTGTAGCTTGGCCTGACGGCAGAGTCCTAACTCAAGCAAACAAGCTTTCTCGTGAATTGGACATCCCGCCCTACATCCCAAATCCTGCTCAGCGGCGGCCAGCGAGATTTTGCCGAAGCAGCATCGGTGGTCGAGACGCTGGATGCGGGCATCAAGCTGGCAGTTCTTTTGGAAGGCAGCTTCGCCCTCGATGTCGATGGGGCAGGACTTCAGCAGCAACATGCCGCGGAAAGCAGCCTGTTCACCAGCAGCCGTGCATGGCAACTGGACCATAGTTTCGCGAGAGGATGCACCCTGCATTACCTGACGCTTTTCGTGGATGCGGCGCTTGTCAGCGATGTGTTGGAGGCGGACTTGCCGGACATGACGCAGGTGCGTCAAGTTAATCGGCTGACTCCATTGGCGATGGTGAGCGTGACCAATTCAATCCTGCATGGCCCGTTCGCCGGTGCCGCCGGACGATTGCATGCAGCCGGCAAGGCACTTGAGCTGGCCGCACTCGCGGTTGACCTGATCGTCTCTCCCTCATCGAGCAGCGAAGTGGCGCTGGCCAGCGCGAGTGAGGCCAGACGCCTGAATGACCTGCACGCCTATATCGGCGAGCATTGGCGCGAATTGCCTACCCTTGATCAACTCGCCCGCCGTTTCGGATTCGGTCTGCGGGCTATGACTACCGGCTTTCGGCGACTCTACGGTTGTTCGATTAGCGAGCACGCCCGCGAACTGCGGCTGCGCGAAGGGTGGCGGCTGCTGGATGCCGGAATGTCGGCGACCCTGGCCGCAGAAGCGGTCGGCTACACCCTGCCGCATTTCACAGCCGCTTTTGCAAGCCGCTTCGGCATCACGCCGGGGGCGCTTGCCCGGCACGGCACGCAAGGGCGCAAAATCTGAAAACTTCTACCGAGGATCGGAAAGACAGGCGGCGAGCGAGCCGGTAGGGGCAACCCTATTGATAATCGTTCGCATGAATGGGGTTTCCACGATGTCCGCTTCCTTCCGCTCGGCGCTTCGCGCCGGCTGCGCATTTGCCAGCATTTCCGGCCTTTTCCCTGCAGCGGCCGCTCACGCCGACGAAGCGGCGGCGAGTGCCGAGCCAGCTTCGGAAATCGTCGTGACCGCCGCGCTTCCCGAAGGCGTGGGCATCGGTACCAAGCTGCCGCTGGCCATTGCTGAAACCCCGCAGACGATCAGCATCGTCACGCGTGACAGGCTCGATGAGCAGCGCCTCATCACTCTTGACGACGTGATGAAGAACACCCCCGGCGTCACCGTGCAGCCGGGCACGCGCCTGCGCACCGCTTATTATGCGCGCGGCTTCGTGATCGACACGCTCAACTTCGACGGCATCCCGACCTCGGGCTGGAACGAGGCGGTCAATACCGAGGACATGGCGATTTACGAACGCGTCGAACTACTGCGCGGTGCCAGCGGTCTGCTGCAGGGCACCGGCAATCCCTCGGGTACAATCAACCTCGTGCGCAAGCGCCCGGGCCGTGAACTGGCCGCCACGGCCACACTCAGCGCGGGCAGCTGGAACAACTATCGCGCAGAGGCCGACATCTCGGTTCCGCTGACCGCTTCTGGCGACGTGCGTGCGCGGGTGGTCGGCGTGGCCGAGGACCGCGACTATTTCTACGACGACGGCCATCGCCGCAAGTTCATGGCCTATGGCACGATCGAATGGAACGTCACGCCCGACACGGTGCTGGCCGCGACCATCAAGTGGCAGGACGTGCGCGACAAGGGCATCTCGATGGGCATCCCGCGCTATGCCGATGGGGGCACTCTCGATATTCCGCGCTCGCGCAGCACCGCTGCGGACTGGTCTTCGCGTAACTGGAACAACACCCAGATGTTCGCCGAACTGCGCCACAATTTCGGCGGCGACTGGGAAGGCAAGCTGGCGGTCAGCCGCATCGTCGGCGACAGCGACATGACCTATGCGGCTGCCTATGGCGCTGTCAACCGCACCACCGGGCTGGGGCCTATCGTCTATGGCGGCGCTTACGATGTTGATTTCCACTGAGAAGTGACCCGGGTAGGGCGTAAATTTCCACTAAGAATTGACCCATGTTGAACTCGTCCCTGGCTTTGGCAAGCGAGGGTATATGGAGTGTTGGACATGGCGTTATTGAGCGTTATCCGGCGCTGGCATTTTCGCGATCATCTACCGATCCGGGAGATAGCGCGGCGCACCGGACTATCACGCAACACGATCCGCAAATATTTGCGGTCCGAGACGATCGATCCGCGATTCAAGGTGCCTGATCGACCAAGCAAACTGGATCCATTTGCTGAGCATCTGGCGGCCTGGCTGCGGCGCGAGATGGGCCGATCGCGCAAGCAGAAGCGCACGATCAAGCAGTTTCACGCCGATCTGGTGAGCCTGGGTTATGAAGGATCCTACAACCGGGTTGCCGCTTTTGCTCGGGACTGGCGCGAAGATTATCGGCGCCAGCAACAGATTGGCGGGCGTGGGACATTCGTGCCCCTGTCGTTCGCGCCGGGGGAAGCTTTCCAGTTTGATTGGAGTGAGGACTGGGCAATCATTGCCGGGGTTCGGACCAAGCTGCAGGTCGCGCACTTCAAGCTCAGTTACAGCCGGGCATTCATCGTGCGCGCCTACCTTCTGCAAACCCATGAGATGCTGTTCGACGCCCATAATCACGCCTTCCGCGTGCTGGGCGGCGTGCCGCGCCGGGGTATCTATGACAATATGCGCACGGCCGTCGACAAGGTCGGGCGTGGCAAGGAACGCACCGTCAACGCACGCTTTCTGACGATGGTCAGCCACTATCTGTTCGAAGCCGAGTTCTGTAACCCGGCTGCGGGATGGGAAAAGGGGCAGGTCGAGAAGAATGTCCAGGATGCGCGGCACCGTCTGTGGCAACCCACGCCGCAGGCCGAGAGCCTTGATGCGCTGAACCTGTGGCTGGAGGAGCGCTGCAAGGCGTTATGGGAGGACATCTCTCACGGGATCGAACCCGGGTCGGTTGCCAATGCCTGGGCCGATGAATCTGAGTGTCTGATGGTTGCGGGCAGGCCCTTCGATGGTTTTGTGGAATATCGCAAACGGGTATCGCCGACCTGCCTCATCCACTTTGAGCGCAATCGCTACAGCGTACCGGCCTCTTTCGCCAATCGCACTGTCAGCCTGCGCGTCTATCCTGATCGCTTCCAGGTCGTCGCCGAGGGGCAGCCAATCTGCGCACATCAGCGCATCATCAACCGCTCTCACGACGGTCCAGGTCATACGGTTTATGACTGGCGCCATTATCTGGCGGTCGTGCAGCGCAAACCCGGCGCCCTGCGCAACGGAGCGCCCTTCCTTGAGCTACCCGATGCGTTCCAGCGTCTGCAGCGACATCTGTTGCGCAATCCCGGCGGCGACAGGGAAATGGTCGAAATACTGGCGCTGGTTCTTCATCATGATGAGCAACTGGTGCTGACGGCGGTCACCATGGCGCTGGAGGCTGGCGTTCCGACCAAGACCCATATCCTCAATCTGCTCTATAGGCTGGTCGACGGAAAACCGATCTCCACGCCGCCGGTGACGGCGCCCCAGGCGCTCAAACTGGTCAGCGAGCCGATGGCCAATGTCGAACGCTATGATGATCTGCGCAAGGAGAAGCGTCATGCGTCATGACCCTGCCAGCGGCGCCATCGTCGTCATGCTCCGCAGCCTCAAGATGCATGGCATGGCGCAGGCCGTCACCGATCTCATGGAACAGGGATCTCCAGCCTTCGAAGCCGCCATCCCGATCCTCTCCCAGTTGCTCAAAGCCGAGACAGCAGAACGGGAGGTTCGGTCTGTGGCCTATCAGCTCAAGATCGCGCGCTTCCCTGTCTATCGCGATCTGGCCGGCTTCGACTTTACCAGTAGCGAGGTCAATGAAGCTCTAGTGCGTCAGTTGCATCGCTGCGACTTCATCGACATCGCCGACAATATCGTGCTGGTCGGCGGTCCTGGCACCGGCAAGAGCCATGTGGCAACGGCGCTGGGCATCCAGGCCATCGAACATCATCGAAAGCGCGTCCGCTTCTTCTCGACGGTCGAACTGGTCAATGCGCTCGAGCAGGAAAAAGCACAGGGCAAGGCCGGTCAGATCGCCAATCGCCTCCTGCACTCCGATCTCGTTATCCTGGATGAGCTTGGATATCTGCCGTTCAGTGCTTCAGGTGGCGCGCTGCTCTTCCATCTACTGAGCAAACTCTACGAGCGCACCAGCGTCATCATCACCACAAACCTGAGCTTCAGCGAATGGGCCACCGTGTTCGGCGACGCCAAAATGACCACGGCGCTTCTCGATCGGCTTACCCATCACTGCCACATCCTGGAGACCGGCAGCGATAGCTTCCGCTTCAAAAACAGCTCTGCCAAGCAGGCCAGAACCCAAAGGAGAAAACCACGGGTTGACCCACCCATGACACCCGAAACATAATCCGCAGACGGGTCACTTCTCGATGGAAAACCCGGGTCACTTCTCAGTGGAAATCAACACCCGATGCCCGCAATGCCAAGGCCGATCAGCGCTGCGCTATCCTCGAACAGGACGATAAAGCCGGCCGGATCCTTGGATCGACGGATCGATTGCCACCAGCTGCTAGCGCCCCTCTTGCCGTTGAACTCGCGCACTGCAATGGCCCAGCTTGTTCCCTCGAGCAGGACCGCGACCGCCAGCACCACATAATTGATCGTGGGATCGCGCAACGGCTCAGGCTCGGCAATATGCAGCCATCCCTCATAGATCGAGACGCCAGCGCCGACGGCAAAGATCAGGATGGCGACGACGAAAGCCCAGAAATAGAGTTCACGGCCATAGCCGAAGGGGTGGGTGGCGTCGGCCGGGCGCCTGGCCTTTTCCTGGCCATAGAGCAGCAGGACCTGGTTGCCACTGTCGACCAGCGAGTGGACCCCCTCGGTCAGCATGGAGGAAGAGCCACTGATCGCCGCCGCCACGAATTTGGCGATGGCGATCCCGACATTGGCCAAGAGGGCCCATAGAGGACCATATTCTCGCGTAACCTGCGCGGCAGATCGGCCATGGGGCTCAACCGGGATAAGGGCTGGAGCGCAGGCCACGGATCAGGCGGCTTGGTGTTGATCCTCCTTAGCGGGCCAGTTCTTGGGAAGCAGTTCGAGGATGGAGATGATGACACTGCCGCTTAGCGGCGCTTGGGAAATCAATTTGGGCTGGCTATTTCTATCTCTTGATTCTAGGAACGCCGCGTTTGGACGGGTGGCCGAGTGGTTTAAGGCAGCGGTCTTGAAAACCGCCGTGGGTTCGCGCCCACCGTGGGTTCGAATCCCACCCCGCCCGGGTTCACCCGTCAACGCCTTTCGCACACCAAGCTTGGAAGTCGGACAGAAGAATTTTGGGAACGATCAGCCGGCTTCCTGGACGGGCAGCGGTGTTCACGATCCCTTCGTCTGAAAGCGCAAATTCCAGAGTGCTGACGCTATCGAGTAAAATTGATAAACATCTGCAAAGGTTATCGATCGATTCCGACCGATCCTCGAATTGCTTATCTTGGGGCGCAACCCGGTTCGGATTGTGGACCGTGAATTTTCTTAACCGTTTAACGTCATTTTTTAGCTGATGAATTTCGAGATTTTGGCTTGCGATAACGCCATGCGCGATCTCCAAGTCGGATGTTTCTCGAATTGTTTGCGGCTTCAGACCGTTCTGTCTGTAAAACGAATTCTCTATAAGTACCCGATATGATTTATTCCGAAGAAGTCTCCCTGAACTGACGTTGACATGTGGAGAAAGATACTTTGCGAGTTCGGATATGTTCGCAAATCTCATCTGCGATCGTTCCAGCTTATTTATCTGCTGGGTCATTAGTTCCAATGGTGCCGCCATGAGCGAGTTCTGGTGGTCTCGAGCGTTCTGCGACCCTTTCGGTGCGCCCATAGCTATTGCATCATGTCTGAAAGAAGGGGGATCGATACTGGCACATGCTGCTGTGGTTCCAGCATTGCTACAGCGAGATTGTCGAAAGATATCTCCGTTATAGACATTACCGAACGAATATAGTTGGCTAGTGACCGAACCGCATCCGGCTCAGGCTCAGGCTCAGGCTCTAATCCTTCTAGCAGGGTGTCAACTTGGTCAAATGACTGACCCATAAGCCGTTGCCGGATTATATTGGCTTGTAAGCTCAAGAGTTCATCATTCAGGTCTGGGTAGGCATCTGCTTCCATAATCGACATTAGGATTTTTTGTTGAGCAGTTGATTCACCGACATTTCTTACCAAATGTTCCCTGACGAACTCCGGATCGCCAATTACATAATCCCTCCCAACCGGTTGCTTCACATTTTCAAGGAGGACGTGCTCGGTGATTTTCCACCCCAAGAACTCGTTGACGGTGAACAGCAATGAGTCATAAAGTTCTGCAGCTGCATTATCACGACCACTGTTTTCGGCTTCTCTTAAGCGCCGAAGATCCTCGGCGTACACCCTGAGCAGCTTGTGCATCTTTGCTGAAATCGCAGGTAAGTGGTCGATTGATTTGCAGCCGAGAGGGCACTGGCCACATGCGCGAGCGCGGCCGAACTGTGCAACGACAAATTCCGGACACTCTTCATTAACTGGGCAGATATGAGTGTCGCGAAACGAAAGGCTCCCTGCGGCAGCGGTCCGCAGCAAATCAAGCCCGCTTTGTTTAAGTGATTGATCAAGGCACCCGGTTACTAAGGCAACGACACCAAATTTGGCTATTGCGGCGTTCTGATCGGCATGAAAGGACTTTTGCAGTGCGCTATTTCTGTCTGCCGCTTGTATAAAGGCTGGACCGGAGGATACTCTGGGCCCTGACCAGGTCGCCCCCTCACGAGACAGCTCAGTCTCAGCGTACGCAAGTTTCAATGCCAACGCTTCCGGGTCAACCTTGTCATAGTATCGCGTGGCTTCTTTGTTGGTATGACCGACGAGGTCTTTGATGTCGTCAAGATCGAGCAACGCACTTCGGGCGCTAACGAACGTTGTTCTCAAAGCGTGTGGGGTACTTATAGCTCTCCGATTGCAACCTTCCTTGTCGCTTCGATGAGACAATGCCGATCCATCAAGACATTCTCCATGATGATCTTCGATGCAGCTGAGAATAGCGATCCATGTCAGGCGATAAGTCTCATCACGATAAGGGTAATCTGATGATCCACTTTTGAATAATGGAACCAGAATATCAAATTTTGAATCTTCTCGCCCTTCGTAGTCTACTTCAACGAAATCGGCGAGGTCATCTCCTGATCTTCACGCTCTTTGTCGAGCATGTCCATCACGCGCCACATGACAGGTATGACGAATGGGCCCTGAACCTTGTCCGTGTTGACATAGAGCAGGGTTGCTGGGTCATTTCTATTATCATTGCAGTGCCGACGATATTGAAGCCTACAAAGCCATTGTGAGCTTTGCATGCGAATGCCAGTTTCAAGGGTAAGCATGAGCATGCGCGTGACGCTCAGCATCACATCGCTGTCTGCGGGCAATGTCTGAAGTATTTTGGTTGAAATGTGAGTGACCGGCCAGTTTTTACCTTCAAATGTGTAGAATGGGATATAGCCAAAGTCGGCTGTCGCTAACGTTGCTCCATTTTTAATAATGGATCTAATTTTCTCCGCAGCATCATCCTCGCTCTGGAGATACTCTCCAAACGCGAGAACGGCATACATCCACGAGCGGACATGGAAGAAATGCCGTTTCTTAAGTGGGATTTTGGTAGATTTCTGGGGCCTGCCTTTGTTGCAGGGAAGATCAATCCCCTTTGATATCGGGTTGAGAAAATCCCTCCCAGCGTACAATAGATATCTATCGTCTGCCAAATTCTTCTGAACAAAATCAAACACCTGCCAAAGTGCGGTTATTATCACTTTCTGGCTGGAAATAGCTATGCCTTTGCCTGCAATGAACTCCAATATGGTTGGAGCACGAAACAGATCGGTGTCGTCACCCTTCACAAATGGGTATCTTGTAAATTCTCCGGGCTTTGAAGGAATTGGTATGATGGATCGAGCAGAGTCATCCGATTCCCATTCAGCCAAATCTCTTTGGTTGCTAAGATGCACAGGTAGGCAGATCGACAAATAATCCGCCAACGCCCTAATGCCATTTTTTAGCCCGTCATCTGTCTCATAGTCTCGTCGCCTATGAGCAATAATCGCGTCAAATAACTTCGACCATATATCGATAGTTTTGCATCAATTTGCACCGGAAGGAACGACAGTACAGATAAATCTTGGAACCACCCGATCCGTTCGGTATTGAGATACATGAGATTTTCCGGATTGCCTGATTTAGATGATCTGAATTCGCGTCGCTTTGAGGCGTTTTTGGCGTTCTGTATTTTATTATTTTTCTTTATACGATCAATTTTATCAATTTTATCAATTTTTCTCTTTTCAACGGCCTTATTGAGATCTTGAAAACTGACCTCTTTAAAATATCCGCCTAAAATATACTGATTAATTCGATCGATTGAAGCGCGGTCAACCCCGCATGTTTCAGGGAAATTTCGTTGAAGCTCGTCAACTGCAACGGCCACCGATCGTAAATACTGGCGATCACTTCCTTCACCTTGGCGCTCGAAGACCCTAAGGGCGACTATGTCGCTCTCGCAGATGTACTCAGGAGATGTCCAGTCTGTTGCAGGCAGCCATGGCACAACGCGGTAACGCATCCGCTGTTCGAGGGATTTTGCCGGCACTCGCTCGCTTGTCGCTAGCGGCTTCTCACCGTAATTCAGGCAGAATGATGCCGTGGGCGGAGCAATATTACGTAACAACGCGTGCTCAACGCTCCACGCGCGCTGACTTCCGATTGGAAGTATCACGGCTCGCTGGGCCCAGAGGTTGAAAATAGCGAGTCTTGCTGCCCGTCGAAAAAGTGTAACAAGGTGAGCTGGGGGCAAGCCTTCGAACCCCAGAGCTACAAATGCTCTCTTTTTCTCGGCGCCGGTCAGGACTTGATCATTTGCCAACCGAAAAAGTGTTGCGACGGTTTCTTCGTCCAGCTTGCTGCTTGCCTCTGCACGCATGAGCGCTTTGGCAACAATGCTATTTGTCCCAGACGCGGTGGACGCCATTGCGCCAGACAAAAGGTTCTGACGGAAATGGCGCAATGCTCTCCGGAATGGCGGGGTGAGCTTCCCTGATAGAAAGATTATATCTGAGCCGAGATTAATCATGGCTCAAGCTTTCAAGCTTGAGAGCCTCACTCCTCAACCTAGTGGCAATTAAAATAGGGAGCTTTTGCCGAGCGTCATCTACGTTATCATAATATTCGTCAGCGAACAGCAGCTTTGAATCAAGGATAATCCTCCTCTCGCGTGCGTAATGAGCTGTGGCGGTTTCTGTTAGGTGCCCCATCAGGTCCATAACTTCCGGCCGTGTAAGGCCAAAGCCGCCTGGGACCGGCAGATCATTCAACATATAGACGCCATATAGGTGACGAAGGCTATGCGGAGTCCAATGTCTACCACTCCGCTTGCATGGAATGCCTGCTCGTTTGGCTGCGGATGTAAAAGCCTTGATCCGTGCTGTATCACTCACCTTGTAAAAGGGGCGCCCCATATCGGGTCCGGGTCGAATGTCCTGAAACACAAAATCATGCCCAGAGCGCACGACATATTCCTCGTTTCGATACTCGGAGAGCACTGCGAAGAATGCAGCTTTTAGAAACGGAATGAAAAAGGTGCGGGCCGTGGCGCGTCCTTTGAATCTCATGCGCTCATCATCGGGCACCTGCATATTTGGACGGATCACATTCGGATCGTCGACAAACACCTCTAACTTCGCGAAATCAATCTGATGCCAGCGCAAGCCACATGCTTCAGACATCCGGATTCCTGTGCCAGCCAACAGAAGCCAAAGCGCGGCATCACGCTTTGATGTCGCGCATCCGAGAATCCTCGAAAGATCCAGAATCGGAAAGTCCAAGAAATCTTCCCGGGCGCGTGATTGTCTCGGAGCAGAAATTCCGTTGCGCCTAGTGAGCGGCCGACTTGCTGCGCGACGGGCAAAAGCTGCAAATGCAGAACCCTTGCAAAGTGCCTTGACCTGATTTTGCGGCAATTTGTTGTATCCGAAAACCGCCTTCAGCGCAGGGGATGATAGCTCGCCAGATAACTCGACCCCGGCCTGCCTCAACTTATCAATCTCGATTTGCTGACGATCGTTCGAAATTGTGAGGAGGAGGTTGATCGGCGCTGCGATACCACTGGCAGACGTGATGGCAGAATAGCCCATTTTCTCGACAACTGCGGGCGCCCAGTTTTCGAATGCGAAATCGTCATTCTCACGCGGTTGCAGCCGACGGATGGCATCGGGATTCAGGCGAATGCGAATATAATTGTCGATAGCTTGGTTTAGGCGGCTAACCGTAGTTAGCCGGCCATAGACACCCGCTTCGACCAAGTAATCGAGAAAACAGGCGGCCGTCTGAAGGTATTTTTTCTGCGTAGCTAAGGCGTAGCCTTTGGTCTGCATATGTGCCCGGTAAGCCGCAAAATACGGATCGATGTCTCCATCCTCATCGATGAGGTCGAAAATTTCCGATGCATATGGCTGCACCGCAACTCTCGAGAAATGGATCATTGCGACACTGCCTCTAGCGGAACGCCAATGACGGCACCATGGTGGGGTGATTGCCTTCCGCCGCCGTGTCTCAAATGGTGCGCGCTATGTAGGTCCAGAACTTGCAACATCCGCATCAAAGAGTACCTCACGGCGATAATCAGTTTTAATGATCACGGCATCGCGAACGACAAATGATCATCAATAGTGTCACCTGATACAATCACATTGTCTGATTCTCATTTAAAAAAACATATTATCGAAATTATCAATAGATCTTTTGATTCTTATTTAGGATACGGACGCCTAATATTAATCACGTATTATTTGGCTAATTGGGCATTGACGTCCGATGCATGGTTAAACATGTCCGATTATATAGATATATTTTACGCGCAACGTCCGATTGTTTAATTGTGAGGCTTGGTCCGAGGCCAAAGTTGTAGCTGGCGGATTTCAGCCTTGAAAGGGGTGGTTGTATCGATTTCAGACGCGATCACCCCCTTCGCTCAACACTGAAGGGTAGCCGAAGATGGGATTAATGAATGCCTTCAGGGCGTGGACTCATTACGCGTTGCACCACAGCCTCACGCAGATGAGCTTGATGGCCGCAAGATAGTTGGCAGCATCCTTGTCATGTCGGGTGGCGATGCCCCGGAACTGCTTGATCCGATTGAAGAAGCTCTCGACGAGATTACGCTGGCGGTAGAGCCATAACGACAAGCCGAGGCGCTGCTTACGGTTGGAGCGGTTGGGAATGTTGGCCCAGATATTTCGGGCCGCGACCGCCTCGCGAATGGCATCAATCAGTGCTTCAATCGCATGCACTGATCGCCAGCAACGGCTCGGTGATGAGCCATTGCTTGTCCGTCAGTTCATACCGCCGCCGCGTCATACGCCCTCCGTATCCGAGGGGCGCCTGAATCACGCCAAGGGCGACAACTTCAACCAGATTCATGAGTTTGCGCCCTAGTCAGGCAGCAGCTTTTAGATAGGAGGCTCTGGGCCTGCCGGCTTGCTTAGGCGGAATGAAGTAAGCTTGGCCTGAGCGCCTCGCTATGTAACTTGAGCGATGCCCCGCTCGTTTGGTCACCATTTCTACGACATGATTCTGGACAGAAAATTAGGTGTTGCAATCAGAGCAGCAACTCAATCTTGCGCCGATCTCGAGGTTTGACCGGGCCGGCGGCAGAGCCGCCGGCTATCGCGCATCATCGCCCGTAGGGGCTGCTGCGCTTCGCTACGCCGATGGCTACGCTACGCAGCCCCCACTCCGTTGCATGTGGGGCAGGCGGGTTAATGCGCATCCAGGTGCGGTTGAGATAAGAACCCACGGTGAGCTTGCACCCACGGCGGTTTTCAAGACCGCTGCCTTAAACCACTCGGCCACACTTCCGTTGCGACGCTTCCTAGCGAAGCGGGCGAACAAGCCAAGGGCAAAAATGACAATATTGAAGGGAATGGTCGCCCATTCGCGACTTCGTATCGGATAGGGGTTTCGCCGGTTGCCCTGGCTGTGCCACAAAAGGCCATGGCAGATTCTCGGTTCAATTCGCTGGCCATTGCGCTGATGATGGGTTTTTCGACGGTCGTGGCGGGATTGGCTGCGCCACAGGTCGCAGTTGCGCAGGATGATGGGGATTTTCGCGCCTATCTCGAATCATTGCGCCCGAAAGCGCGCGCGATGGGCATTCGCGATGCGACGCTGGACGCCGTCTTTCCGACCCTGTCGATCAACCCGCGCGTCGTGGCGCTCGACCAGAGCCAGCCGGGCGGGGGCGCCTATTCGCCCATTCCCAATTTCGAACCCTATCGGGTCAAGCATGTCGATGCCGCGCGGATCAGCCGCGGGCGGGCAGTCTATGCCGCCAATCGCGCACGACTGGCCCGGATCGAGGCGGAAACCGGCGTGCCCGAGGAAATCATGGTCGCCATTTTCGGCCACGAAACCAACTACGGCTCCTACACCGGCGATTTCGACCTGATCCGGTCGCTGGCGACGCTCGCGCACGAAGGGCGCCGCCGCACCTTGTTCGAGCCGGAATTGCTGGCGACACTCAAGATGCTGAACGATGGCGTGCCGCGCAGCCGGCTGGTCGGCAGCTGGGCCGGGGCGACCGGCTATCCGCAATTCCTGCCCTCGGTCTATCTCAAGCTCGCCAAGGATGGCGACGGCGATGGCCGGGCGGATATCTGGACCAGCCAGGCGGATGCGCTGGCGTCGATCGCCAATTATTTCGTCGCGGCGGGATGGCGGCGGGGCCAGCCCTGGGGCGTGGCTGTCAGCGTGCCGACCAGCTTCAACCGCGCCTCGGTGGCGGCGCGCACGACGGCGCCGCGCTGCCCGCGGGTATTCAACCGCCACAGCCGCTGGCTGACCATGGCCGAGTGGCGCAAGCTGGGCCTGTTCCCGGCCAGTGGTATCTGGCCGGCGGACACTGTCATGGCGACCCTGCTGGAGCCGGATGGGCCGGGCAAGACCGCCTATCTGCTGACCAGCAATTATCGCGCGATCCTCGACTATAATTGCTCCAATTTCTACGCTCTTTCCGTGGGGTTGCTGGCTGATGCGGTCAAGCAATAGGAACTGGCTCGCGCTTGGCGGCGCGGCGTCTCTGCTGGCCTCCTGCGGCAGCGAGCAGGCGGTTGCGCCGCCGGCGCCACGCCCCGCGCCACCTTTAACGGCGCCAGCGGTTGCGGATGAACCGGTCAAGATCGGCGAACCCTATAGCGTGGGCGGCAAGACCTATGTCCCCGCCGATCCGGTCAATTATGACGAGGTCGGCTATGCCAGCTGGTATGGCGAGGAGGCTACGGGCAAGCCGACGGCCAATGGCGAGGATTTCGTGCCGTCGGCGATCAGCGGCGCCCACAAGACCTTGCCCCTGCCAAGCTATGTCGAGGTGACTGCGCTGGGCAGCGGTCGCACCATTCTGGTCCGGCTCAACGATCGTGGTCCGTTCAGCGACGACAAGCTCATCGACCTGTCGCGTGGCGCGGCCGAACAACTGGGCATTACCGGCGACGGCGCTGCGGCCGTTCGCGTTCGCCGGGTCAATCCGCCCGAGCAGGAAAAGGCGCTGCTGCGCGCTCATCACCGCGCGCCCGAGCGGATCGAGACGCCGCAGCCCTTGCTCAAGGTGCTGCGCGGGCGTCTGGCGCAAGTGCCGGCAAGCCCGCCAGCGCAGGTTCAGACCGCACGCCCCGTCGTTCAGGCGATCCCGGTCGCGAGCAGTTCCAGCCGTCCCGGCGCATCCTTCGATACGCCCGCACCGCCCACTCCCAAGCCGGCCCCGAAGGCCACGGCACCGACAAAACCGGTATCGGCAAAACCGGTGTCTGGCAGCTATGTCGTTCAGGTTGCAGCTCTTTCCTCGCAGGGCCGGGCCGAAGCGCTGGCCAGGCAGATCGGCGCGCATGCTGTTGCGGCCGGTTCGGTCTGGCGGGTGCGCTATGGTCCCTATCCCTCGCAGGAAGCGGCGCAGTCCGGCGTGAAGGCGGCGGCAGCGAAGGGCTTTGCGAATGTCCGTGTCATGGCTAATGACGCGCGCTAATCATAGCGATGCGTCCAGCGAATCTATCCAGTCGAAGGCTTGAGTTCATGAAGAAAACCGTTGCCGCCACTCTCTTCGTCGGTCTGCTGGCCCAGCCGCTGGTTGCCGCGGCCCCGCCTTATACGAGCGAGGCGCCGATCGCCTATCTCAAGGATCTTTCCTCGGGCGCCGTCCTCTATGACAAGGGCGGCGAAACCCGGATGCCGCCGGCCTCGATGGCCAAGATGATGACGGCGCATGTCGCCTTCCGCCTGATCCAGAAGGGCGAACTGAAGCTCGACACCAAATTCACGGTCCGTCCGGAAACCTGGCAGCAATGGCACGGCCCCAAGGCCGGATCGACCATGTTCCTGTCGGTGGGCGAGCAGGTGTCGGTTGAAAATCTGCTGCACGGCATTGTCACGCTGTCGGGCAATGATGCCTGCGTCGTGCTGGCCGAGGGCATTGCCGGCACCGAGCAGGCGTTCGTTGCGCTGATGAACGAGGAGGCCAAGCGCATGGGCCTCAAGAACAGCCATTTCGGCACCAGCAATGGCTGGCCTGACGAGGGCGTGACCTATGTCACCGCCGAAGACCTGGCCAAGCTCGCCGAAGCCACGATCGTCGAGACGCCGGATCTCTACAAGAAATTCTACGCCACCCGCTCCTTCACCTGGGGCAAGACCATGGGCGGCTCCGACATTGCGCAGGCCAATCGCAATCCGATCCTGGGCAAGATCGCGGGCGCCGACGGCCTCAAGACCGGCCATACCGAAGAAGCCGGTTTCGGCTTCACCGGTTCGGCCGAACAGGATGGCCGCCGCCTGGTGATGGTGGTCGCCGGCCTCACCAGCTTCAACGGCCGGATCACCGAATCCGTCCGCTTCATGGACTGGGGCTTCCGCGCCTGGAAGGCGCAGCCGCTGTTCAAGAAGGGGCAGACGGTCGAGACCGCCGCGGTCCAGTTGGGCAGCGCGTCGACCGTGTCGCTGGTCGCGCCGCAGAATATGGCCGTCACCATGCCGCGCACCGCATCGGCCAATGTGAAGGTGAAGGTCGTCTATACCGGCCCGATCAAGGCGCCGATCGCCAAGGGCCAGCAGATCGCCCAGCTCATTGTCCAGACCCCGGATACGCCGCCCCAGGTGCTGCCGCTGGTCGCCGGTGAAGATGTCGCGGAAGCAGGCATTTTCGGTCGTCTCTGGAATGGTCTGAAGTCCTTCTTCGGGTGATAACAGGCCGTTTCATCACGCTCGAAGGCGGCGAGGGCGCCGGCAAGTCGACCCAGCTTCGTGCGCTGGCGTCGGCCTTGCGGGCGCGCGGGCTGGAGGTTGTCGAGACCCGCGAGCCGGGCGGCAGCGAAGGGGCGGAGGCGATCCGCGCCATGCTGCTGACGGGTGGCGCGGACCGTTGGAATGCCCGCGCCGAAGCTCTGCTGTTCGCCGCCGCGCGCGCCGACCATATCGAAAAGACGATCCGTCCGGCGCTGGCCCGTGGCGCCTGGGTGCTGTCCGATCGCTTCCTCGACAGCAGCCGTGCCTATCAGGGGCAGGGCGAACTTAGCGATGCCGACATATTGGCGCTGCACCAGATCGGCAGCGCCGGCTTCCTGCCCGACCGCACCCTGTTTCTGACCCTCCCCGAAACGGAAGCGGAAGCGCGCGCCCATGCCCGTGACGGCGACGTGTCGGATCGGATCGGCGGCCGCGACCGCGCCTTCCACCGCGCCGTGGCCGATGCGTTCGTCCGCTTTGCCGCAGATGAACCGACGCGGGTCCGCGCGATCGATGCGTCGGGCGCGGCTGAGGATGTCACGGCCCGGCTGCTCGCGGCACTGGACGACCTGCTGTCATGACGTCACTGGTCGGGCATGACGCCCAGGCGCAGACCCTGCTGGCGGCGGCAAGCAGCGGCCGCATGCATCATGGCTGGATATTGAGCGGTCCGCGCGGCATCGGCAAGGCCAGCTTCGCCCGCGCCATGGCGATGCGCCTGCTGGCGGATGCGGCCGGCCCGAAGATCGAGGGTGAGGGGCTTGCCGTTCCCGAAAGCCACCCGATCCGGCGCCTGATCGAGGCGAGCGCGCATCCCGATTATGCCGAACTGGCACCGCTGGAGAAGGACGGCGTTACCGCACGCAACATCAGCGTCGACCAGGTGCGCGGCCTGCAGCGGCTGATCCAGTCGGCGCCGTCGCTCTCTTCCCGTCGCATCGTCGTGATCGACAGTGCCGATGATCTGGAGCGCGGCGCCGCCAATGCCCTGCTCAAGACGTTGGAAGAGCCGCCGGCGGACATGATCTTCCTGCTGGTCAGCCATGCGCCCGGCCGGCTGCTGCCCACCATCCGCTCGCGCTGCCGCACGATGCGCTTCGATCCTCTGTCGGACGGGGCCATGGCGACGGTGCTGCGGCGCGAGGATGAAAGCCTGTCCGGGCCGGAACTCGACGCCCTGCTGCGCGCCGGGGAGGGTTCGCCCGGTCGCGCGCTGCGCTATGCGGGCCTCGATCTTGCGGGCCTCGAAAAATCGCTGCTCGCGATCGCTGCCGACGGCGATCCTGGCAATCGCGAGCGCTTGCGCCTGGCCAAGGCGTTGGCGGGCAAGGCGGCCAAGCCGCGTTACGAAGCCTTTCTGGAGCGCGCGCCCGCCTTCATTGCCCAGGCCGCCCGGACCCGGCATGGCCCGGCACTGGGCAGCGCGCTCGATCATTGGGAAGCAGCCCGGCATCTGGCGGGCGGCGCGGTGATCCTGTCGCTTGACCCGGCCTCGGTCGTTTTCGAGCTGGGTGGGCATGTCGCGGCACTGGCTGAGGCCGCGACCTGAAAAGCGACTTTGCGGCGACGCGAACAGCCGCTAGGGAGGCTGCATGTCGCAGCCTTACACAATCACCACCGCCATCTCCTATCCCAACGGCCGTCCGCATATCGGCCATGCCTATGAGGTGATCGCCACCGACGCGATCGCCCGGTTCCAGCGGATGATGGGCCGCGATGTCTTCTTCCAGACCGGGACCGACGAACATGGGCTGAAGATGGCTCAGACGGCGCGCAACCGGGGCATCGAGCCGCGCGAACTGGCTGATGAAATGTCGTCCTATTTCAAGCAGATGAACGATAGCCTGAATATCAGCTATGATCGCTTCATCCGCACCAGCGAACCCGATCACCACCGCGCCAGCCAGGCGATCTGGCGGGCGATGGAGGCCAATGGCGACCTGTATCTGGGCCGCTACGAAGGCTGGTATTCGGTCCGCGACGAAGCCTTCTATGACGAGAAGGAAATCACCGAGGGCGAAGACGGCGTCAAGCTGTCGCCGCAGGGAACGCCGGTCGAATGGACCGTCGAGGAAAGCTGGTTCTTCCGCCTGTCCAAATATCAGGACAAGCTGCTGGCCCTCTATAACAGCCAGCCCGACTTCATCCGCCCGGAAAGCCGTCGCAACGAAATCCTGCGCTTCGTCGAAGGCGGCCTGTCCGATCTCAGCATTTCGCGCACCAGCTTCGACTGGGGCGTCAAGGTGCCCGGCGCCGACGGCCATGTCATGTATGTCTGGGTCGATGCGCTGACCAACTATATCACCGGCTGCGGCTATCCTGACGATGCCGAGCGCATGGCGCGCTATTGGGCAGAGGGTGGCGATATCACCCATATCATCGGCAAGGATATCGTGCGTTTTCATACAGTGTACTGGCCGGCGTTCCTGATGAGTGCGAAGCTGCCGCTGCCCCGTCAGGTGTTCGGCCATGGCTTCCTGCTGAACCGCGGCGAGAAGATGTCCAAGTCGGTCGGCAATGTCGCCGATCCGATGGAATTGGCCGAACGCTTTGGCGTTGACCAGCTGCGCTATTTCCTGCTGTCCGAAGTGACTTTCGGCAATGACGGCAGCTATAGCGCCGAAGCGATTGTCCAGCGCTCGAACAGCGACCTGGGCAATGCGTTCGGCAATCTAGCCCAGCGCACGCTGAGCTTCATCGCGAAAAATCTGGAAGGGCGCCTGCCGGCCATCAATGGCCATGACGCCGCCGATACGGAGCTGTTCGCGCTGATCGACAAGGTCGTGCGCAGCGATATGCCCGCCGCCATGGCCGATCTGGCGCCTTCGGTGGCGATCGATGCTTGGCTGCGCGCGGCCTTTGCCTGCAACCAATATATCGACGCGCAGGCACCCTGGTCGCTGCGCAAGACCGATCCCGAGCGGATGGAGACAGTACTGGCGACGCTCTATATCGCCATCGCCCAGCTGGCGGTCGCAATCCAGCCGGTGATCCCGGCGAGCGCCACCGCGCTGCTCGACCATATGGGCGTGCCGGCGGACAAGCGCAGCTATGGCGCGATCGGCGATCATTGGTATAGCGATCTGGCCGAAAGCGATTTCGGGCTGGCCGCGCCCAAGCCGCTCTTCCCGCGCCTGGAACTGACCGAAGCGGACGCCTGACGGATGTTGATCGACAGCCATTGTCACCTCAATTACAAGGGGTTGATCGAAGATCAGCATAATGTGCTGGAACGCGCCCGTGCGCGCGGCGTCGACCTGATGCTCAACATCGCCACCCGCGAAAGCGAGTGGGACGATGTGCTGGGCACGGCGGTGCGTGAGGCGGATGTCTGGGCGACCGTCGGCATCCATCCGCATGAGGCGGACGAGCATCCCCATGTCGACACCGCCAAGCTGGTCGAGCGCGCGGCCCATCCGCGCGTCGTCGGCATCGGCGAAACGGGCCTCGATTATTATTACGACCATAGCGATCGCGAGCGGCAGCAGAAGAGCTTTCGCAGCCATATCGCCGCCTGCCGCGAGACTGGCCTGCCGCTGATCGTCCATACCCGCGAAGCGGAAGAGGATACGCTGGCGATCATGCGGGACGAAATGGGGAAGGGGGCCTATAGCGGCGTCATCCACTGTTTCACTGCCAGCGGCGCCTTTGCCGATGCGGCGATGGACCTTGGCTTCTACATCAGCATTTCGGGCATCGTGACCTTCAAGAGCGCGAAGGATCTGCAGGAAACGGCCGCGCGCCTGCCGCTCGCCCGGCTGCTAGTGGAAACGGACTCGCCCTTCCTCGCCCCGGTGCCCCATCGTGGCAAGCCGTGCGAGCCGGCCTTCGTCGCCGACACGGCGCGCTTCCTGGCTGATCTGCGCGGCGAGCGCATCGAGGATCTGGCGGCGGCCACCTCGGCCAATTTCCTGCGCCTCTTTGCCAAGATCGAGGGCCGGCCGCAGGCATGAGCCTCAAGCTGACCATCCTTGGCAGCGGCACTTCCTCCGGCGTTCCCCGGATCGGCAATGATTGGGGCGCCTGCGATCCCACCGAGCCGCGTAACCGCCGCAGCCGCGTCTCGATCCTGGTGGAAAGCGCGACGACCCGGATATTGGTCGACACATCCCCGGACCTGCGGGCGCAATTGCTGGCGGCCGACGTGATCGACATCCATGCGATCCTGTGGACCCATGATCATGCCGATCACAGCCATGGCATCGACGATGTGCGCCAGCTGTTCCATCATCGCGGCAGCCCGATCCCCGGCTATGCCCGTGCCCAGACGATGCGCCTGCTCCAGGCCCGCTTTGCCTATGCCTTTGCGGGGAGGGGGGGCTATCCGCCGATTATCGTCCCGCATGACCTGCCCGATGGGCTGCGGATCGGCGATATCGACATTGCCTGCACCGACATGCCCCATGGCGACATTTATTCGACTGGATTTCGCTTCAGTCATGATGATAGTCATGTCGGATATGCCACGGATTTTCATGAAATAACGCCGGATATGCTGGCGCTGTTCGATGATCTCGACATCTGGGTGGTCGATGCGCTGCGCGCCCGGCCGCATCCCACCCATGCCCATCTGGAGATGACATTGGCGGGGATCATGGCAACCCGGCCCGATCGCGCGATCCTCACCCATATGGACCAGAGCATGGATTATGCCACCCTGTGCGCTACACTCCCCAAAGGGGTGGAGCCGGGCTATGACGGGCTGGTCATCGACCTCAACGACGGAGCACCCCACTGATGGACGGCACGGATCAGGCGATGTCCAGCATCTGGTATCTGCTCGCCCTGATCCTGGTCGGCTCTGCGCTCATCGGCCGCCGCATCGCGCTGGGCAGCTTCGTGCGGATGGCGCTGCTCTGGGTGCTGATCTTCGGCGCCCTGCTCGGTCTCTTCACCTTCGCCCAGAAGGCGGGGCTGATGCCGGCACGGTTCGCAGCGGAGGAGGGGGCCTTGCTCCAGCCGCAGAACAGTGCCGAGCCCATATCACAGCCCGCGCCGCCGCCGGCCCCACCGCCGATCCAGTCCGATGGACAGGTGGTGCGCATTCCGGTTGCGCCGGACGGCCATTATTGGATCGAGGGCATGGTCAACGGCATGTCCGCGCGTTTCCTGATCGACAGTGGCGCGACCATCACCGCCCTTTCGGAAAATACCGCCCGCGCCACCGGCCTCAATATTGACATGAACGCGCCCCCGATCCCGCTCAACACCGCCAATGGCAAGATCGACGCGCGCCGCGCCAGCATCTCGACGCTGACGGTCGGGCCGCTGCGCGCCAATGATGTCGAGGTCGTCGTCTCGCCGGCGCTGGGCGACGTCAATGTCATCGGCATGAACATGCTGTCCCGTCTCAAAAGCTGGAGCGTTGAAAATGGTGAAATGGTGCTGACGCCATGACGTCACATGAGGGGCAGGGTGCCGCACCCGATAAACGGGCCCGGCTTAAGGCGATCATCGGCGGTTCCACCGGCAATTTGGTCGAATGGTATGACTGGTATGCCTATGCCGCCTTCACCCTCTATTTCGCGCCGCATTTCTTCCCGAGCGAGGATCGCACCGCACAGTTGCTGAGCGCGGCCGGCATCTTCGCCGTGGGCTTCCTGATGCGACCGATCGGCGCCTGGCTGATGGGCGTCTATGCCGATCGCCATGGCCGCAAGAGCGGGCTTACCTTGTCGGTATCGCTGATGTGCGCCGGATCGCTGCTGATCGCGGTGACGCCGGGCTATGAGGTGATCGGTGTCGGCGCGCCGCTGTTGCTCGTGCTGGCCCGGCTGATGCAGGGGCTGTCGATCGGCGGCGAATATGGCGCCAGCGCGACCTATCTCACCGAAATGGCCGGCAAGGACCGGCGCGGTTTCTATTCCAGCTTCCAATATGTGACGCTGATTGCCGGGCAGTTGGTGGCGATCTGCGTGCTGCTGCTGCTGCAGTCTATCCTGACGGAGGCGCAGCTTGACGCCTGGGGCTGGCGGATTCCCTTCGCCATCGGTGGCGCGCTGGCGGTGATCGTCTTCTGGCTGCGGCGCGGTCTTGCCGAAACCCAGAGCTTTGAAGTGGCCAAGGCCGAAGGCGCGCCCAAGTCCGGCTTTGTCGAACTCATCACCAATCATCCGCGCGAGACGCTGACGGTGATGCTGCTGACCGCCGGCGGCACGATCGCCTTCTATGCCTATTCCATCTACATGCAAAAATTCCTCGTCAACACGGCCGGCTTCGGTCGCGAAACAGCATCGGAAATCAATGGTATAACATTGTTCATTTTCATGTTGTTGCAGCCTCTCGCGGGTGCGTTGTCCGATCGCATCGGGCGCAAGCCGCTGATGATCGGCTTCGGCGTCATGGGCGTGCTCTGCACCTATCCGATCTTCGCCACGCTGGCGGTGACGCGCGATCCGCTGGTCGCCGGGCTGCTGGTGATGGCGGGCCTGGTGATCGTCACCGGCTATACGTCGATCAATGCTGTGGTGAAGGCCGAGCTGTTTCCCGCGCATATCCGTGCGCTCGGCGTGGCGCTGCCTTATGCGCTCGCCAACACCTTGTTCGGCGGCACGGCCGAGTTCGTCGCGCTCTGGTTCAAGCAGTCAGGGATGGAATCCGCTTTCTATATTTATGTCAGCGTCATGATCGCGATCTCGTTGACGGTCTATGTCCGCATGCGCGACACCAAAACCCATAGCCGCATCCTAGAGGATTGAGATGGATGAGGAGGAATATCTCCCACCCATCCTGCCCATGATTTAACATAATATATATTATCGAACTTAAATCTTGTAAGCGCCATTTAGAAATGACACACCCCCGCTAGATAGAGATGACACAGTTTGGATCATCGGCGGAGCGCTGCTGTCATGTTCATCCTTCGCGTTGGAGGATGTGCGATAATGGCGGTGCTGGTGATGAGCGATGGCGAGCTTTCGCGTTTCGATACCTTGATGCGCGTGGATCGTGGGGAGCTGCGGCCGACGGATGCGGCGCGGCTTTTAGGCATTGAGCGGCGGCAAATTTATCGGCTGTTGGATCGGTTAAGAGCCGAAGGTGCTGCCGGCTTGGTGTCAGCCAAGCGCGGCCGGCCCAGCAACCGGCGCTATGCCGATGATTTTCGG
This sequence comes from Sphingobium yanoikuyae, assembly GCF_013001025.1. Lineage (NCBI taxonomy): Bacteria > Pseudomonadati > Pseudomonadota > Alphaproteobacteria > Sphingomonadales > Sphingobiaceae > Sphingobium > Sphingobium yanoikuyae. Next base: position 1,954,527 of record NZ_CP053021.1, read on the forward strand.
GAGCGCGTGGTCGCGATCGTGCGTGAGCATTATTATGATTTCGGCCCCACGCTGGCCCGTGAGTATCTGGCCGAACGGCACGATATTCATCTGGCCTGCGAGACGTTGCGCCAGTTCATGATCAAGGCCGGGTTGTGGAAGGATCGCGAAGCCCGGCGCCCTCGCCCATATCAGCCACGCTACCGGCGCGACTGCCGGGGCGAGCTGATCCAGATCGACGGGTCGAAGCACTGGTGGTTCGAGGATCGCGGGCCGCAATGCACCCTGCTCGTCTATATTGATGATGCGACCAGCGAACTGATGCACCTCAAAATGGCCGAAAGCGAGAGCACCTTCGCCTATATGGATGCGACGCGGGAGTATATCGAGCGGCACGGCAAACCGGTGGCCTTCTATTCCGACAAGCACAGCGTGTTTCGGAACGCCAAAGCCAGCGCAGCACGCGGCGATGGCATGACGCATTTCGGACGTGCGCTGGATGCGCTGAACATCGAGATTATCTGCGCCAACTCGCCGCAGGCCAAGGGCCGGGTCGAACGGGCCAATGCCACATTGCAGGATCGCCTAGTCAAAGCGATGCGTCTGGAAGGCATATCGTCGATCGAGGAGGCCAACGTCTTTCTCGACAGCTATATGGCCCGGCATAATGCGCGGTTCGCTCGCCCCGCCTTTGACGTGCGCGACCTGCACCGTCCCCTCGCCCCGCATGACGATTTGCGCTCGATCATGGTCTGGCGGGAGCAGCGGACAGTAACGGCGGCGCTGACGCTCCATTAAGGCCTGTGGGGATTTAGGATTCCCATTTACCAGCAGATGTGATTCACACTGCGGATGGATCGCTTTGTACTGACCGACGCCCAATGGGCGAAGATTGAGCCGCACTGTTTGGGGAAGATCAGCGATCCCGGACGCAGCGGTAGGAACAATCGGCTATTTATGGAGGCGGTGCTGTGGATTGTCCGAACGGGCAGTCCGTGGCGCGACCTGCCTTCCCAGTTCGGAAACTGGAGTACGGTGTTCCGGCGTTTCCGTGACTGGCGCGAAGCGGACGTTTTCAAGCGGATTTTCGATGCTTTGACGCATGAGCCTGACATGGAATATGCCATGATCGATGCCACCATCGTCAAGGTTCATCGTCATGGGCAAGGCGCAAAAGGGGGACTTCGGGCCAGGCCATTGGCCGCTCTAAAGGCGGCATGACGACCAAGATACTGGCGCTCACTGATGCCTTGGGCAACCTGGTGCGCTTCCGTCTGATGCCAGGCAATCGCTTCGATAGCGTCGGTGTTGCGCCGTTGATCGAAGGCGTGGAGTTTGGCGCATTGCTTGCCGACAAGGCTTTCGACAACAACGACATCATTACCGATCTCAACGAACGCGGGGCCGGGATCGTTATCTCTCAGCATCCGCGCCGTGCCATACCCATCCCGCTTGACGCCGAAATGTACAAATGGCGGCACCTGATCGAGAACTTCTTCTGCAAACTCAAAGAGTTCAAACGCATCGCCATGCGCGCCTGCAAAACCGACAGCAGCTTCGAGGCCATCATCTACCTCGCCGCAGCCGTCATCAACTCTCGATGAATCCCCACAGGCCTTACAACAAGGTGATGTTCATTCTGGAGCCGACAGCGATCAGCAAAGCATTGGCGCGCAAGCGGGTGACAGTGTGCGAATATCCTGACGGTCGGCTGGAGATTGAACATGAGGGCCATGTCCTGCCCTATCGTCCGTTCGATAAGATGCGGCACGTCAACCAGCCTGCTATTGTCGAGAACAAGCATCTGGACGCGGCGCTGATGTTGGCCAAACAGATGCAGGCCATCATGCCGCATCACCGCAAGCGCAATAACGACGCCCCTGCCCGCCGCGACCAGCCCCTGCATCTCTTCCCCGAGCCAGAACCGCCGCCAAAGATTGACCGCCGCAAACTGGGTGGTTCAAAGCTCAAACGCGGTCCCAGGCTCAGTGACGAGGCGTTGCGCGAACGCGGCACGCTCAGCTTCGTGCAAAGGGCATGACCGGGCCCACTGCAGAGCAGCGGGTCCATGGTCCACTACCCCAAGATCAGCGCATCAGCAGGGTCTGCGCTGCGCTGTGTGGATGGCTCCACGCAGCCCCTGCTGTCCTCAACCCTGTGACATTTCTAAATAGCAGAGATTGTGACTTCTCTATCCGGCAGGAACAAATCTGCGAAGTGAGGGATCACTAATCGAAGCGTCTCCAAGCCGCTTGAGCCCCATCTGCGAAGCGCCGCGCCGCGCCGACATCACAGGCGTTCAATAAATGGCCTCCCGTCACCGGCCCCGCCCGCGAAAAAGTGCCGCCGATCACGCGATCAGCGGCACTTCAAATTCAGGTGATCGATCATTCGCAATAGACGTTGCCGCGATCGATCTCGCGGCCCAGCGCGCCGCCGACGCCCGCGCCCAGGATCGTGCTCAGCACGCCAGAATCGCCGTCACCCAGCGCATTGCCCAGAAGACCGCCCACAGCCGCGCCAACAATCAGACCGGTCGAGCCATCGTTGCGGCGGCAATAATAGCGCCCATTACCGCCACGATAGACGCGCGTGTTCCGGTCAATCCGATAACGATCCCGCGACGAACCGGGGCGATAATGCTGATCAGGATAATATTTGCCGCCGTGAGAGGCGGAATGGGACGGCCTCCCCGGTGCCGGCGGGCGTCCATTATTATGGGACGGCTTGCCGTGGGATGCTCCAGGGCCCGGCCCGCTATTATGGCCCGGCGGTCGGTTGCCTGGACCGTTGCCATTATTATGCGAAGGCTTGTTCTGCCCATGGCCGGGCGGCTGGGCCGTTGCCGCAATCGGGGCCGCGATCACAGCCAAGGCTAATACCATCGCAAATTTCCTCATGCCCTTCTCCTTCCGCCGGAACATCCGGTCCGCATCGCATAGGCGCAAGGCGCAACGGCCTGTCAGCGCAAGAGTTCCGCATTTTCATTACAGGATCAAAACAAAAAAGGGCGCTGCCATCGGCACCGCCCTTCCCTGTTTCTCGCCTGTGGTCGTGCCTCAGCTCAGCGCACCATGGCAATGCTTGTATTTCTGGCCCGAACCGCAGGGGCAAAGCGCATTGCGGCTGATGTCGAGATTGGCGAACTCGCCCGGCGCGACATTGTCCACCGGCGCGCGCGGGATGGTGGTGGTGATGCCCGCCAGTTGGCTGCCATCGATATCCGCGCTGTTATCCTCGCCCGAGAAGGGATCGATATGGGTGGTGATGAAGTCCGGCAGCACCGGCAGGTCGAACTGCGGCTGCGGCGCTTCCATGCGGAACTGCACCCGCGCGATCGAGCTGGTCACATCCTCTCGGATATTTTCCAGCATGCGCTCGAACAGGGCGAAGGCTTCCTGCTTATATTCGTTGATCGGTGTCTTCTGCGCATAGGCGCGCAGATGCACCACCTGGCGCAGCGCGTCGAGCGTCGACAGATGCTCCTTCCAGTGATGGTCAAGACTCTGGAGCATGATGCTCTTCTCGATCATATGCCAGTCGGTCGCTTCGACTTCCTGCGTCTTCTCGGCAATGGCCGCGTCGGCCAGGCCGGCAAGCCGCTCCTCGATCATTTCCGGATCGACGGCGTCTTCAGCCAGCCAGGCGTCGAAATCAGGCTCCAGACCCAGCACTTCGGCCGTGCGCAGCTTCAGCCGCTCCATATCCCATTGTTCGGGATAGGTGCCCGGCGGGCAGGATGCGCCGACCAGGTCATTGACCGTTTCATGGCGCATGTCGGTGACGACATCGTCCACCGTTTCGGCGTCCATGATGTCGCTGCGCTGCTCGTAGATCACCTTGCGCTGGTCGTTCATGACATCGTCATATTCGACGACCTGCTTGCGGATGTCGTAGTTGCGGGCCTCGACCTTGCGCTGGGCGGTCTCGATCGCCTTGCTCAGCCACTTGGACGGGGGCAGCGCCTCGCCATCCTCCAGGTTGGAGCGGATCATCTTGGCGAACATCGTGTCCGGGCCGAAGATGCGCATCAGGTCATCGTCGAGGCTGAGGTAGAATCGCGACAGGCCGGGATCGCCCTGACGGCCCGAACGGCCGCGCAGCTGATTGTCGATACGACGGCTTTCGTGCCGCTCGGTCGCCAGCACGAACAGGCCGCCGGCCGCCAGCACTTCCTGCTTCTCCGCCTCGATCTCGACCTCGATGCGGGCGATCGCCGCCTCGCGCTCGGGGCCTTCCGGCATATCACGCAGTTCGTCCTCGACCCGCATCTCCAGATTGCCGCCCAGCTTGATGTCGGTGCCGCGGCCAGCCATGTTGGTGGCGATCGTCACCGCGCCCTTGCGGCCTGCCTGGGCAACGATATGGGCTTCACTCTCGTGGAAGCGGGCGTTCAGGACCGCATGCTTGACGCCTTCCTGATTGAGGAATTCCGACAGCATTTCCGACTTTTCGATCGACACGGTGCCGACCAGCACCGGCTGACCCTTTTCGGCATGTTCCTTGATGGTGCGCGCGATGCCCCGGAACTTGTCTTCCAGATTCTTGTAGAACGTATCTTCCTCGTCGACGCGCTGTACCGGCCGGTTGGTCGGGATGGTGACGACGTTCATCTTGTAGATTTCGTAGAATTCGGTCGCCTCGGTCGATGCGGTGCCGGTCATGCCCGAAATCTTGGGGTACATGCGGAAATAATTCTGGAAGGTGATCGACGCCAGCGTCTGGTTTTCCGGCTCGATCTGGACGCCTTCCTTGGCTTCCACCGCCTGGTGCAGACCGTCCGACCAGCGGCGGCCATCCATCATGCGGCCGGTGAATTCGTCAATGATGACGACCTTGCCGTCCTTGACGATATAGTCGATGTCGCGGCGGAACATCACCACCGCGCGCAGCGCCTGGTTGACGTGATGGACGACCTGGGTGTTTTCGAAATCGTAGAGATTATTGCCCTGGAGCAGGCCGGCGGCCTCCAGCAGGCGCTCGATCTTCTCGGTGCCGTCTTCGGTCAGCGTGATCGTGCGCTGCTTCTCGTCCTTCTCATAATCCTCCTCGACCAGCTGCTTCACGATCGCGTCGACCGCGACATACAGCTCCGACTTGTCGTCGGTCGGACCGGAAATGATCAGCGGCGTGCGCGCCTCGTCGATCAGGATCGAATCGACTTCGTCGACGATCGCATGGTTGAACGGGCGCTGGACCATCGCACCGCGATCGAACTTCATGTTATCGCGCAGATAATCGAAGCCGAGTTCATTGTTGGTCGCATAGGTGATGTCGGCATTATAGGCCTCGCGGCGCTGATCTTCCGACAGGTTGGGCACGATCACGCCGGTGGTGAGGCCCAAGAAGCGATAGACCTGACCCATCCATTCGCAGTCACGGCTGGCCAGATAGTCATTCACGGTGACGACATGGACGCCCTTGCCTTCAAGCGCGTTCAGATAGGTGGCGAGCGTCGCCACCAGCGTCTTGCCTTCGCCGGTGCGCATTTCGGCGATCTCGCCGCGATGCAGGACGATGCCGCCGATCATCTGGACGTCGAAGTGACGCATGCCCAGCACGCGGACCGACGCTTCGCGGACGGTCGCAAAGGCTTCGGGCAGCAGGCCGTCCAGCGTCTCGCCATTGGCCAGGCGCTCACGGAAGCGCGCCGTCTGGTTCACCAGTTCATCATCGCTCATCGCCTGGATCGTCGGTTCGAAGGCGGCGATCTGGTCGATGACCTTGCCCAGCGATTTCACATAACGTTCGTTGGACGATCCGAAGATAGACTTGGCGAGTGCGCCGAACATGCAAATTCCTGACAATGAGGGGGCCATGGGTCCAACGGACACATGGGCAGATATGCGCCGCGATTTAGGCACGGCACAGCCGATAGTCAATCAATGCGACGGACTGTCGCACGGCTGTAACGGCTTTGTCCGATGCGGTTTTGCCGCGGCCGCGCCGTCCTGCAGGCGCGACGCGCCGCCGAAAATATTTTGCGTTTGGGCGCACGCCGCCGCAAGAGCGCCACGACAACAAGGGTCGCAAACAGGGTGTATCGTTCCATTTCCATGGCGCCGTCGCGCCGATTGCGCCTGCCTCTGGCGGCGCTGCTGGTCAGCGCATTGATCGGCTGGTTCCTGATCGCCGCGATTGCGGCGCCCTTCGATCATGACGAAAGCCAATATGTCGCCGGTGCCTATTTCAGCGGGCATGCGGTCATGTTTCGCGATTTTCTCTATCTTCAGCCGCCGCTGCACGCCTGGGGGCTGGCACCGCTGAGCCTGATCGCATCGGGCCATATGGTACTGGCGATGCGCCTTGCCACCGCCGTCATGGCGCTCGCGACGCTTGCGCTCATCTGGGCGGCCCAGCGTGCGGCAGGCATATCGCGCTCCAGCGCTACCCTGGCCATGCTACTGATGGCGGCAACAGCCGCGTTCCAGTTCAGCGGCTCCGTGGTCCGCAACGATATGCTGGCGACCCTGCTGGCCTCCGCCGCAATGCTGCTGACCTTGCTTGGCCTGCGTCATCGCTCGGACCGCCACTGGCTTGGAGCCGGGATCCTCTACGGCCTTGCCATCGCGACAAAGCTCAATTTCGCCCCGCTCGGCGCGACCGTCGGCCTGTTCGTCATCGCCAGCGGCGGCCGGCACGCTATTCGCGCCGCCCTGTTCCTGGCACTCGGCGCGCTGCTGGGCATGGCGCCCATGGCCATCGCCTGGATATCAGGGCGCGACAGCTTTCTGTACGGCGTCCTGATCTATGGCATGACCGCGCCCCACGCCTGGTATGCCGCCAACGGCGCAGCGCAGGAACTGGCGACGACGGAAAAGCTGCGCGACCTTCTCAAATATCTCTGGAAGGGCCCAGCGCTCGTCGCCTTGCTGCTGCTCATCGCCAACTGGATCGCGACCCGTGGCCGCATGCGCTCATCCGGGCGCCGGCTGGCGATATGGATGACCGCCGGCGCCCTGATCGGCGCCGCGCTGCCGACCCCGACGCAATTGCAATATCTGATGCCGTTGCTGCCGCCGCTTGCCCTCGCCCTCGGCTATCTGCTCGACGACGCCCGTCACTGGCGGCCGCTGCGGCGAAAGGCCATGCTGGCGCTGCTCTGCCTGGCAACGATCCCCGGTCTCATTCCCTCGATCCGGGATCTGGTGACGGCCGCCCGTACCGGATCGCCGCTGCTCGCCGCGCAGGCCAATGCCCATTGGCTGGGCAGGACGGTGCGCGCTGCGGGCGCCGCCGATATCCTCACCCTCTCGCCGCATCTCGCGATCGACAGCGGCCTGGCGCTCGATCTGCGCCTGGCAACCGGCCCGTTCGTCTATCGCACCGGCTGGACGCTCCGCCCCGAGCAGGCCCGCCGGCTCCATGCGCTGACGCCTGCCACCCTGCCGGACCTGGATCGCGCCATGCCGGTAGCGATCCTTACCGGCTATGAAAATGGCACGCGCAAATTGCCGCTGCGCCCTGACGACGGTCTGGACAATTACGCCCGCCGCCATGGCTATCGCATGGTCCCGATGCCCGATGGCGTCGGGCGCCTCTATCTGCGGGACTAGCGCCCGATCGGGCCATTGACGCAAGGGGGGATTTCGCTCATGCCGCGCCCCATGACCGACCGCTCCCCCCTCGCCCCCACCGCCTTCCCCGCCCTGCCCGCCATTGCTGGCGTGACATTGCGTGTCGCAAAGGCGCGATACAAGAATTGGGACCGGTGCGACCTCACCTATGTCGAGCTGGACGCGGGTACGGCGGTCGCCGGCGTGACGACGCAGAGCAAATGCCCCTCGCCAGAGGTCGAATGGTGCCGCGACGCCATCCCGATGGGCCAGGCCCGCGCCGTCGTCGTCAATGCCGGCAACGCAAACGCCTTCACCGGCCATCGCGGCCGCGCCGCTGTCGAGGCGATCGCGGCCAAGGTGGCCAATCACCTTTCGTGCCAGCCCTCCAATGTCTTCGTCTCTTCGACCGGCGTGATCGGCGTGCCGCTGCCGATCGACAAGGCCGAGGCGGGCCTGGAAGCGGCCTTCACCGCCGCGCCCTGCGGCTGGGAGGATGCGGCAAACACCATCGGCACGACCGACACCTATGCCAAGGGTGCCCATGTCTCGGCGATGATCGGCGACACCCGCGTCGATCTGGTCGGCATCATCAAGGGGTCAGGCATGATCGCGCCCGACATGGCGACGATGCTCGGCTATATCTTTACCGACGCCGCGATCGATCCGGTGCTGCTGCAGCAGATGCTGTCGGCTGCCAACAAGCGGACATTCTCCTGCATCACGGTCGACAGCGACACCTCGACCAGCGACACGGTGCTGGCCTTCGCCACCGGCAAGGCCGGCAATGCCCCGCTCGCGTCGATGGAAGATGCCGGCGCCGACGCCTTCGCCGCCGCGCTCTCCGACCTCTGCCGCCAACTCGCCCATCTGGTCGTGCGCGACGGCGAAGGTGCCAGCAAGTTCATCGAAATCACGGTCGAGGGCGCGGAAAGCGACGCCAGCGCCCATCGCATTGCCCTTTCGATCGCCAATTCGCCGCTGGTGAAGACCGCGATCGCCGGCGAGGACGCCAATTGGGGTCGCGTCGTCATGGCCGTCGGCAAGGCGGGCGAGCCAGCCGAGCGCGACAAGCTCGCCATCCGTTTCGGCACGACCCAGGTGGCGGCTGGCGGCCTGGCACTCGACGGCTATGACGAGGCGCCGGTGGCCGCCCATCTCAAGGGCCAGGATATCGTCATCGGCGTCGATATCGGCCTGGGCGAAGGCCGCGCCACGGTGTGGACCTGCGACCTGACCCACGGCTATATCTCGATCAACGCGGACTATCGCAGCTAAGGGGGCCGGCTCATGATGGTGGAACTGCATGATCCCGTCGTCGCGCTGATGCGGCAGGTGGGGCGCGACATCGTCATGCCCCGCTACCAGAATCTGGCAGCGGAAGAGATTAGCGAGAAGGCGGCGAACGACTTCGTCACCATCGCCGACAAGGAAAGCGAAATCCGGCTGGCCGAAGGGCTGGCCTCGATCCTGCCCGAAGCCGGCGTTATCGGCGAAGAGGCCTGCGCGGCCGACCCATCAATCCTCGACCGCGCCGGCGACGGCCTCAACTGGATTATCGATCCGATCGACGGCACGGGCAATTTCGCGTCGGGCAAACCGCCCTTCGGCATCATGATCGCGCTGGCCGACAATGGCGCCACTCTGGCCGGCTGGATCCTCGATCCGCTGACCGGGCGGTTGTGCCATGCGACCCTGGGCGGCGGCAGCCATGTCGACGGCGAACGGATCATGGCGAAGGAAAGTAGCGGCGACCTGCCGATCGCTGCCATTTCCACCATCTTCATGGAGGCGGAGGAACGGGCCGAAATGGAGCGCAAGTCGCAGGCCATTTTCACCATGGTGGACATTCCCCGCTGCGCCGCCGAGCAATATCCCCGGCTGGTGCTGGGCCAGAATGACGTGTCGATCTTCGCGCGCGTGCTGCCCTGGGACCATGCGGCCGGCACCCTGTTCGTCAATGAGGCAGGGGGCTGCTGCCAGCGGCTCGACGGCAGCGCCTATCGGGTCGGTGAACAGCGTCGGGGCCTGATGGGCGCATCCTCGCCGCGCCTGTGGGATCTGGCGGCCAAGACCTATTACGCCTGACCGAAGGAAGACCGAGCATGCTGACGATCTGGGGCCGCCTCAATTCGCATAATGTGAAGAAGGTCGCCTGGTTCGCGCAGGAAATCGACCTGCCCTTCGTCCGCCATGATGTCGGCATGGAACATGGCATGTCCGACGCCTATCTGGCGATGAACCCCAACCGGCTGATCCCGACGATCGAAGATGGCGATGTCATACTGTGGGAGTCGAACGCGATCCTGCGCTATCTCGCCCATCGCTATGCGCCGGAGGAGATCTATCCTGCCGACCCGGCGCCGCGGGCGCAGGGCGACAAATGGATGGACTGGCAATTCAGCTTTGCTGACGCCCAGCGCGACGCCTTCATCCAGTTGGTGCGACGCCAAGATGGACAGCGAAATTTACAGGTCATCGAGAAGTCGGCGCAGGCGTCCGGCGCGGCGATGGCGATCCTCGACCGGGCGCTGGCGGATCAAGAATGGCTTTCGGGTGTCAATTTCGGTGTCGCAGATGTGCCGATGGGCGTCTACGCCCATACCTATTTCACGCTCGACATGGCGCGGCCCAACCTGCCGCATCTGCGCGCCTGGTATGACCGGCTGCGCGAGAGGCCGGCCTATGCCGAACTGGTGATGATCCCGCTCAGCTAATAAAATGGGACGGCAGCCGGGCTGCCGTCCCATTTTAGATTTACCAGCGACTTAGAGGACGCTTTCGATCCAGCCCTTGAGCGCGCTCTTGGGCGCGGCGCCGACCTTGGTCGCGGCGACTTCGCCATTCTTGAACAGGATCATCGTCGGGATGCCGCGCACGCCATACTGGCCCGGCGCATCGGGATTTTCGTCGATGTTGATCTTGGCGATCGTGACCTTGTCGGCCAGTTCCTCGCTAATCTCTTCCAGAGCCGGGCCGATCATCTTGCACGGGCCGCACCATTCGGCCCAGAAGTCGACAAGCACGGGCTTGTCGGCGTCGATCACGTCCTGCTTGAAGCTGACATCGGTAACTGCCTTGGTGGCCATAACTGCAAACTCCTTAAGTTGGTCGATATCTAGGATGGCTGCGCCCGTGGCTCAACGGGTCACAGCAGCAAATATTGCTGCGTGGGCGAAAAGCCCGGCTTGTAGGGCGCCAATTGCGCCGCCGGTAACGGGATGAGCCTCGCTGCGCTGGTATAGAGCAAAGCCGCCTCCACCCTGCGGCCGGGGAAGATCACTTCCAGCGCCGCGACATAGGCCGCCATCTGCCGGACATGGGCGACCGGCACCTCCTCCGCATCGCGCGGCGTCATCCGTCCGGTCTTGAAATCGACCAGTTGGACCCGGTCCGCCTCGACCCGCAGCCGGTCAACCGTGCCGGCAATCACCGCTTCGCCCACGACCGCGGCGATCGGCGCTTCGGCCAGCGCACCCGGCGCGAACAGGGCGGCGAAATGCGGATCCTCGATCACCCGCAGTGCATGATCGATCACATCCCGGCGCAGAGTGGCATCCCCTGCCCCCTGCTGTTCCAGCCAGCGCTCGGCGCCCTCGCGCCGTCGCTCGGCGGACAGGTCCGGCAGTCGCTGGAACAAAGCATGGAGCCAGCGTCCGCGCTCGGCCGCCTGGCGCATCGCGGCCGTCGGCGGCGGATTGGGCACGTCATCCTCGACCGGCGCGGAGGGGGCGAGCGGCCGGGGTGGACGCTGTTCCGCCGGCGCCTGCGCGCGCAACCAGTCCGGCTCGACCACCACGGGCTTGTCTTCGGCGCTTTCGGGCTGCGCGGCCTTGGGCGTCAGCACTTCGGTGCCGCGCCAGCGGCGGCGGGCACCCCAGAGCGGATCGGCTTCCCAGTCGCAGCCCATGTCGACCATCGCCGCATCGACCGCGCCATACCAGCTTTGCGGCTTGACCTCGCCCTTGGCTCTTGGCCCCAGCGAGCCGGCGACGATCAGTTTCTCCTCGGCACGGGTCAGGGCGACATAGAGAAGGCGCCAATGTTCCTCCCGCTCGATCGCGGCGGCATCGGCCACGACCTCGCCGATCGGCCCGATCCGTTCGCCCTTGCGCGGGGCCAGGATCGGCAGCCCGTTCCATTCGAGCGAATCCATGCGGTTACCTGCATCGGGATCGAGACAGGCATCGGCGAGAATGACGATCGGCGCCTGCAATCCCTTGGCGCCATGCACGGTCAGCAACCGCAGCGCATCGCCCTGCGCCGCCGCGTCGCGGACGATTTCGACTTCGCCGCGATCGAACCAGTCGATGAAGCGCTGGAGCGAGGGATGATCGTCCGCCTCGAAGTCGAGCGCGGCGTTCAGCAATTCCTCGATCGGGTCGGCCGCTTCCGCCCCCAGCCGCTCGATCAGCCGGCGACGGCCGTCCATCGGGCCGGACAGGATCGCCTCCAGATAGCGATAGGGGGTGGTGAAGTCCGCCTGCCCCAGCAATTGGCGCAGCGGCAGCAATTGCGCGTCGTCCAGCCGCTGGAGGAGATGGCGCCACAGGCCACCCTTGCGCCCGATGGCCCGCTCCATCAGTTCGTCCTGGGTCCAGCCGATCAGCGGCGACACCAGCAGGGCGGCGAGGTTCAGGTCATCGTCGGGCTGCGTGGCAAAGCGCAGCGCTGCCAGCAGGTCGCGGACCGCCAGTGGCGCGTTGAGGCGCAGGCGGTCGATCCCGGCCACCGCGACCTTTTCCTCGTAAAGCCGCGCGACGATCAGCCGCGCCAGCTCGCTGCGGCGGCGGACCAGGATCATGATGTCGCCGGGGCGGACCGGGCGCCCCCGCGCCTCCAGCATCATCTTGTCGTCGATCCATAGCCGGATCTGCCGCGCGATCTTGCCGGCCAATTCCCGTTCCTGATCGGCGACCCAATCCTCCTCGCCCTCGACCTCGTCGGCCAGGCCCGCGATCGTCGGCTTCCACAGTAGCACCTCGCCCGGATGGCGATTGGCGCTGATATGGCGCACCTCGCCGTCGGACAGGCCCAGCGATTGCGCCCGCAAGGTGGCGATCGTCCGGTCGACCAGATCCAGCACCGGCGGGGTCGAGCGGAAACTGCGGTCGAGCGACAGGTCGTGGAAGGCATGGCCGGCCATGTCGGCATGGCGGGCGAACACCATCTGCGCGGCGGCGAAGGCCTGCGGGCTGGTGCCCTGGAAACCGAAGATCGCCTGCTTGAAATCGCCCACGGTGAAGATGGTGCGGACCTTGTCGGCCTTGGCACCGTCCCCCGCAAAAAACTCGGCCGCCAGCGCGCCGACGATCGCCCATTGATGGACGTTGGTGTCCTGCGCTTCGTCGACCAGGATGTGATCGATCCGCTGGTCCAGCTTGTAGCGTATCCATTCGGCGATCCCCTCCTTCTGGAGCAGGGACGCCGTGCGCGCGATCAGGTCGTCGAAATCGACCGCACCGGCGAGCCGCTTGGCTTCGTCATAGGCGCGGGCATAGGCGCGCCCGGCATGTAGCGCGCGGGCCAGCAACGCGGCATAATCGGCCTGCAGCTTGACGCCGATCAGTTCGGCGCAACGGGCATGGAGGCGCGCGGTCGCTTCGCCATAGCCGTCGATCGGTGGCACCCAGCCCTTGGCGGAGATGAGGTCGCCATCCGCCTTGGCCCAGGCGCTGTGCAGGTCGGTCAGGGTCTCGGCACGCGCGGCGGGATCGCGGCCGCGCCAAGCGGCGATCCGGTCGCAGCGCTCCAGCGCCCGCCCCGTGCCCCAGTCCGCATTGGCCTGCGCCACCCAGGCAAGGCTGCGGATGTCGAACATGTCGTCGCTGCACTGGTCCGCCAGCCAGGCGTCGATATCGCCTTCGGGCAGGCCCAGTTCGCGCGCCAGCCAGGGACCGATATCGCCGGGTAGCTCTGCCAGCGCGGAAAGGCGCGCGGCACAGCGCAGCAGGAACGTCTCGGCCGCGCCCTCGCCCAGCCGCAGGCTCAAAGCCTGCAAGGCGTCGATCAGGTCGCCATCGCCCAGTTCCTCGGCGCGGATGACCATGTCGGCCAATGTCTGGCGGGCCAGCACACTCTGTTCGCGCGTGTCGAGCGGGCGGAATCCGGGGGCCAGGTCCGCTTCCAGCGGGAAGGACGCAAGCAATTGCTGGCAGAAACCATGGATGGTCTGGATGCGCAGGCCGCCGCCGGTCGATTCCAGCACTTCGGCGAACAGGCGGCGGGCGCGGTCGCGCGCCTCCGGTCCGCTTTCCTCGCCCAGCGCCTCCAGATCGTTGAACAGATCACGTTCCTCGGCCTGCACCCAGGTGGCGAGCCGATCATGGATGCGGTCGGCCATTTCCGCCGCGCCGGCCTTGGTAAAGGTCAGGCAGAGGATGTTTTCCGGCCGCACGCCCTGCAGCAGCAGGCGGAAGACACGCGCGGTCAGCACATGGGTCTTGCCGGTGCCGGCGGAGGCCGACAGCCAGACATGGGCGTCGGGCGCGGCGGCCAGCGCCTGCGCGCCGGCCAGCGGTTGCAAAGGGCTGGAGCCTTTAGCCATCGTCGCGCCCATACCATTCCTCCAGCCGCATCAGCTGGTCATAATCGCCATAATTGGCCACTTCCGGATTGACCTGCGCAGCGAAGGGCGCAGCACCGGTCAGCCAGGTTTCGGCCGCGTCGCGGAACTGGTCATAGACGAAGGCAGTGAAATCGGCGGTGACGATCTTGTCGCGCTTGCCCATCGGGTCGACCGGGCTCTCGCGATAGCCAAAGGCGTCACCCTTCTTGGCCAGCGACCAATATTCGAAACTGCCCGCCACCCGCGCACCGGCAACGCCCGGAAAGGCGCCATCGGCGGATTCAGCGATCAGTCCGAGCAGGCCGAGCTGCAGCGCATAGCCGCCGCGTACCTGTCGCGCGCTGGGCGGCTTGCCGGTCTTGTAGTCGACGATGCCGATGCTGCCGTCGGGCATGCGGTCGATCCGGTCGGCCTTGCCGGTCAGCAATACGCCGGCAATCTCTGCCTTCCCTTCCGTCTCCACCGCCAGGATATGGCGGCCCGCGGCCTGATCCTTCGCCACTTCGGCCGCGATCCAGCGGATCGCCTCGATCAGGCGCGGCTGCCACAGGGCCCGGAGCAGCGGATGGACATCGGGCCGGGCGAACATGGCGCGGGCGCGCGCCTCCAGATCGGCCGGATCGCGGCTGCCACCCTGCGCCCAATGCTCCAATATCTCATGCACGACCGTGCCGCGCCAGGCCGGTCCGGCATCGGCATCGACCGGATCGAGGCGATTGAGCTTCAGGATGCGTCGGGCATAGAAAGCGAAGGGATCGGCCTTCAGCCGGTCGACATCGGTGACCGGAATGCGGGTCGGCCGGGCGGCGAGCGGCGGCACCGGCGCGGGGCGGGCGGACGGCCGGTGGCTGGGTGGCAGGTCCAGCGCGTCGGCCAGCAGGCGATAGCGATCGGCCGTCTTCCATTGCGGCCCGGCCATCGCCTTCAGCCGCAGCCAGAAGCGCGAGGCGATCGCCGGGCCGCCGCTGCCGCGCCGGGCACGGGTGATGAGGACATGCGGGGCGCCGAGCGCGCTCGCAAAATCATGCGCGGCAAGGCCGATCCGGGTTTCGAGACCCGGCAGACCCAGTTCGCGGCGAATGCGCGGCGCCAGCCAGGGATCAGGCGACGGCAGGCCCGGCCAGCTGCCTTCGTTGAGGCCGCCCAGGATCATCAGGTCCGCCTGCACCAGCTGCGCTTCGACCAGACCCAATATGGCGATGCGCGGATGGCCGCCCTGTGGCGGGCGCACCGACACGCCGCCCAGCATATGGTCGAGCAGCGCCGGCAGCGATCGGATATCGGCCTGGCGCGGCCCTTCGGTCGCGGCGGCCTCCATCTCGGCGAACAGGTCGGCGGCGGCATGGCCCTGATGCCCGGCCCAGAGCGCGTCATTGGTCAGCGCCCCGGCCTGTTCGCGCACGGCCGCCAATTGCCCGGCCAGATCGGGCGCGAGCGCGAAGGCGGCCTCCAGCGGTTCGAGCAGATCGCGCGCCCAGGGCCACCAGGCGCGGGCCTGCGCACGTAGCTCCTTCTGCCGGTCCTCGCCCTCACGCGCTTCCAGCAGCAGGTCGATGCCGCGCAGCCCCGCCTGCGGCCGCGGCCCCCGCAGCAGCAGATCGAGCTGACGCACCCCCTCCAGCCAGGGCAGGCGCATTTCGCCGCGCATCACCAGCGGATGCTTGAGCAGGGTCAGCAGCGCGACCGGCGCAAAACGCTCGGCCGCGGCCTCCGCCATCGCGATCAGCAAGGTGCCGGGCGGCAGGCGAGAGAGCGGCTGACCGGCGGAGTCGTCGGCCTCTATGCCCCAGCGGCGCAGATGCGCGGAGACGCGCACCGCCAGCTGCCGATCCGGCGTCACCAGCGCGGCGGTCCGTTCGGGTGTTTCCAGCGCCTCGCGCAGCGCGATGGCGATGGCCTGCGCTTCCTCGCCCGGCGTCGCCACCTCCAGCGCTTCGACCCCGGCGAGCGAGCGGTCGGCGGTCTTGAGGTCGCGCCAACGACTGGTCAGGCGCGGCGGCAGCATCGCGTTGGAAATATTGCGGCCGCGCACGGCGCGAGCATCATGCTCGCTGCCCCAACGCCACTGGGCGACATCCTCGCGGCTCGCGCTCATCCGGTCGAGCAGGCGCTTGAGCGTATATTGGGGATGGGTCTCATGTCCCGCAGCGCTGCGGCCGGTGACGGGATCGGGCGGGAACGGACCGATCGCGGCCCAGGCGTCCTCGTCCAAATTCTGGTCGAGGTCGGCGAACACCACCTGTCCATTGGGCAGTTCGGCGATCCGCCGCAGCAGCCCGGCGATCGCCGGCGCGGCGGCGCTGATGCCGGCCGCGACAATGAACCCCGGTGGTGGCGCTTCGCTCCAGCGCGCTGCGACCCGGTCGAACAGCCGATTGCGCCGGTCGGCCAGGTCAATGAGGCCCAGCCGCGCTAGTTCTGCCGGCCAGCGGGCGATCAGGATGGAAAAGAGATCGAGCGATTTTTCCCAATGGCTCGAAAGCCCCTCGATCAGGTCGAGCTTCGACAGCGCATCGAGCGGCACCCGCTCCACCTGCATCTGGTCAAGCACAGCGCCGAGCGCCTGCCCCAGTTGCAGCGCCTGGCCAGCATCCGCCGCGCCGCCGGCATCCTGCACCATGCGCGCCAGGATCATCTGTCGTCGCATCGGCGGGATGGCCGCGGGAACGGCATCGCCCTCCCAAAGCGGATCGAGCGCGCCCCCCACTTCCTCGCCCAGTTCCGGATCGCCCAGCGCGACCAGACGGGGCAGCAGCAGGCCGCCCTCGGCCCGGCGGACAAAGGCGTCGCTCACGGCACGGACGGCGCGATTGCTGGGCAACAGGATCATGCCCTGCGCCAGGCGGACGGGATCGCTCCCCTGCTGCGCCAATATGCCGGCGACCAGCGCGTCGGCGAAGGCGCGGTGCGCCGGGATGGTGTACAGCGCCGGCTTGGCCCGGTCACCCATGGGCGATCATCGACTCCACGACGGGAATGGCCTGCGGCGTGCCCACGTCGAACCATAGCCCCTGATGGACCGCGCCATAGAGGCGTCCGGCCTCGATCGCGCGGTTCCAGAAGATGTTCGTCGAAAAGACATCCGCCGGCGGATCAACCAGCAGGCGGGGCGAAAGGATCTGTACGCCGGTGAAGACGAACGGCGCGACATGGGCGGTCTTGCGCCGCGTCAGGCGGCCATTGGCGTCCATATGGAAATCGCCCGGTCCGCTATGGCAATTGGCCCGCGCCAGCGGCACCAGCAGCAGCAGCGCGTCCATCCGTTCGGGATCCCATAGCCGCTGCATCATGCCCAGCGTCTCGGCCGGGCCGTCGATCCAGAGATTGTCGCTATTGGCGCAGATGAACGGCTTGTCGCCGAGCAGTGGCCTGGCGTGGATCAGCCCTCCGCCGGTTTCCAGGAGCTTGGCCCGCTCGTCGGAAATGCGGAAGTCCATGTCCTTGCGCGTTTTGAGATGCGCCTCGACCGTATCGGCGAGATAATGGACGTTGACGACCACGGTCTTGATGCCACCGGCCGCCAGGCGATCGAGCGCATGGTCCATCAGCGCCTTGCCGGCGACCTTCACCAGCGGCTTGGGACGGGTCGCCGTCAGCGGGCGCATCCGCTTGCCGAGTCCTGCTGCCATGAGCATGGCGGTATCGATCATGCCTGGGCAAACTCCGCGAGCGCATGATGGCGCTTGTCGGCAGGGATATTGGCGTCGAACCAGACCTTCACCGGCGCCAGCGCCGGATGGGCGAGATCGCGTTCCAGCAGCCCCCACATGCGCGGCAGGTAGGACAGATAGCGCGGCTTGTGGTCGCGCTTCCAAAGGCGGGTGAAGATGCCGATGATCTTCGCGTTGCGCTGGGCGCCCAGCACCGCATAGGCAGCGTCGAAATCGGCCGGCGGATTGGCGACCGCATGATAATGGGCCAGCATCGCCGCCTCCAGTTCCGGCGACACGTCGCGCCGGGCATCCTGCAGCAGCGACACGAGGTCATAGGCCGGATGGCCGGCCAGCGCGTCCTGGAAATCGAGCAGACCCAGGCCGCGCACTTCGGGCCGGTCGATCAACATGATATTTTCGGCATGATAGTCGCGCAGCACGGTGACGACAGGGCTTGCCGACTGTTCGGCGATCGGCAGCACCGCGTCCCAGGCCGCATGATAGGCTTCGGCATCGACGTCCAGCCCCAGCGCCGGGCAATACCATTCGGTCAGCAGCCCGACCTCGCGCTGATAGACCGCGCGGTCATAGGGCGGGACATCCGCTGCGGGCAGCTTGTGCAGGTCGGCCAGCAGATCGATCGCGCGGCGATAGACCGCCAGTTCGCCCGCCGGATCCTCCTCGACATGCTCCTTCAGGCGCTCGTCACCAAAATCCTCGATCAGGACGAGGCCCTGCGTCAGATCCTGCGCCAGGATTGCCGGCGCGGCAAAGCCCTGACCCAGCAGATGCTGAGCAATCGCGATGAACGGACGCGGATCTTCATGCGGCGGCGGCGCGTCCATCAGCACGGCACGGCGGCCGCCGTCGACCACGCGGAAATAACGACGGAAGGAGGCATCGCCGGCAAGCGGAACGATGGCGGCGCCATCCCAACCCGCCTGCGTGAGGAAAGCGGGGGCGGTTGCGGGGGGGATCATATCTGTGACCATCGGTCCGTCCAAGCGTCGGGCACGCGCGCTGTCAAGCGCCGTGCGCCATCCGGCTCGACCATGATGGTCAGAAACAGGGCGTGCGACCAGAGCCCATCGCCCAGCCTGTCGGGCCATTCGATGACTAGCAGGCTGTCCTGCAGATATTCGTCCAGCGCCAGCTCGGCCGCTTCCTCCGCATCGTCAAGCCGGTAGAGATCGACATGGGCGACCGGCAGGCGGACATCGGGAATGTCATAGGGCTGGACGATCGCGAAGCTGGGGCTGGGCGCCTCCCCCTCCAGACCAAGCCCTTCCAGCAGGCCCCGCGCCAGCGTCGTCTTGCCGGCGCCGAGGCCGCCTTCCAGCGCGATGACGTCACCGATGCGGACATGGCTCGCGAGCCGTCGGCCCAGATCGAGTTGGGCGCCCTCGCCCTCCAGGATCATATCCAGCTCAGCCACGGGGCAGCTCGATCACGACCATCGTTCCCTGACCCGGCTCCGATACCAGTTCGAACGTGCCGCCATGGGCCTGCGCCAACTGCTTGACGAGCGGCAGGCCAATCGTCGCGCGCGCGCCCTTGCGATTCTGCTCGGCACGGCTGATCGCATCGAAGATCGTGGCTTGCCGGGTGGCATCGATACCAGGGCCATTGTCCGACACGACCAGGCGGGCGAGATCGGGGCCGCCATCGCCATGCAGCAACACCCGTGCGCCGGAGCCGCAATAGCGCACCGCATTTTCCAGAAGATGATCGACCGCCTGACCGATCCGGCGCGCATCGCCCTGGATCACCCCCAGCGTATCCTGCAGGGTGACGGAAAGATCGATCCCCTTGGCCTTCGCCTCGGCGTCGATGCGCGCGACGCTGGCGCGCACCAGCGCCGCCAGATCGACCTCGCTGCGTTCAATCGGCAAAGTGCCGGCCTCGCCCTGGGTAAGGTCGAGCACATTGTCGATCAGCATCGACAGGCGCCCGGTGCTCTGCAGGATGCCGTTCACATATTCGACCGCGCTGTCGCTGAGTTCGCCTGCATAGCCCGCGCTCATCATCTCGGCAAAGCCGGCGATGGTCGTCAGCGGGGTGCGCAACTCATAGCTCATGTTGGTGACGAAGGCGGTTTTGACCTTGTCGGCCTGTTCCAGGGCCTCGTTGCGGTCGCGCAGCATCTGTTCGACCCGCCGGCTGTCGGTGACATCCAGCATAGTGAACAGCGCATTGCCATCCGGCAGCGGAATGGCGGCAAATTCGAAGATGCGCCCGTCGGCAAAGCCGACATGGCCGACACGCTGCTTGCGCTCCACCGTTGCCGCGCGGACCAGTTCGCGCACCAGATTGCTCTGCTGCGGCTTGGCAAGCCGGCTCTGCACGGCACGCATCAACTCATCGATACGGGGATGCTTGCCCAACGCCTCTTCGCTGATGTCCCAGATGGTGCGGAAACGGCTGTTCCACAGATGCAGGCGCCCATCCGACGAGAAGACGCCGATCGCCTCGAACAGATTGTCGAAGGTCGCCGTCCGCACCCGCAACAGCGTGTCGCGGGCGCTCGACAATTGCACCTGTTCGGTCCGGTCCTCGAAGATCAGCAACAGGCCACCGTCGGGCAGCGGCTGGGCATAGACGCGCAAATGCGTGCCATCGACCAGCAGCCAGTTTTCCTCCAGCGGATCAGGCGACAGGAACCAGTCCCGCCGTTCCGCGCGCCAGGCCGGGAAGTCACGATTTTCCGGCAGCCGGCGCGCATCGCGCATCTGATCGAGCACGCGCTCGAACAGCGGTGCATCCGTGAGCGCTTCCTGTTTCAGGCCGAACAGGCTGATGAAGGGCTGGTTCCAGAAACGCAGCGCCCGGTCGGGACCGAAGCGCGCAACACCGGCCGACAGCCGATCGAGCAGATCGCGCTGCGCCGCTTCCAGCCGACGATGCTCGACCCGCGCCTGTTCCAGTTCATGCTGGTCCATCGCGAAACCTGCGACCCCGGCCGCGCCCAGCGGCACGTCGACGACGCGCATCGTCCGCCGTTCGCCATCGATCGTTGCCGGAACGATACGGGCAAGCGAATTGCCTTCGTCGAGCGCCTGTGCCGCGGCGTCCTGCGGGCTGAAGCCGTTCACATTCTCGACCAGTTCGGTGCCGTTCATGATCACGTCATGGGCGCCGGCGCCATCGACAGCACGGACATAGGCGCTGTTGACCAGGCTCAGGCGCAGGTCGGGCGTGCGGTGCCACATCGGGAAGGGCGCGGCCTCGACCAGTCCGGCGAGCGCCTCCAGCGCCTCGCGCAATTGCCCGACGGTCGCGCTCAGCGCCTGGATTTCCGCCTGGCTGTCGGTCGCGTCGAAGATCCACAGCACGACGCCGCCATTGGCGGCCAGCGCCGGCCCGGCTGGCGCACCGCGAACCAGCAGCGTGCGCGACGAACCGCTGCCCCGGATCGGCAGCGAAAAACTCTTACCCGCTTTCTGTGCGGCGCCGATCTCGCGCCCCAGTGCAGCGGCATCGGCCGGCTCAAGCCCGCCATCGGGCGCCGTCAGTTCGGACACGAAGGTCGGCACGCGGTCCCGGCCCAGCCATTTGCCCAGCCGGTCGGCGGCCTCCATCCGGCCGTCGGGATGAATGATGACGGGCGCAGCCGGCGCCGACGCGAGCAGCGTCGTCAGCCGATCCAGCTTGCCCTGCGCCTGCATCCCTGCGCGGCGCATGCGCTGACCCGTGATCAGCGCCCATATCGCAGCCCCCAGCCAGCCGGCCATCACCGTGCCCAGCAACAAAGTGGCAAGCGGGCTCATAGACCCCATTGCGCCATTCCCATCCCGTTCGCGACCAGTTGTTTATCGTTCATACAGACCAATGGCCACGGGCCTAACGCAACTTGGCGCCGGCGGAAAGCGCCCAGATATGATGAATGCCCGGCACAGCATGGTCCGGGCATCGGATAAGGTAAAAGGGGGAGGATGGCCCTCCCACTTTTTCAATTTTTAGTAGCGGTAGTGGTCCGGCTTGAACGGGCCTTCGACCGGCACGCCGATATAGTCGGCCTGACGCTGGCTGAGCTGGGTCAGCTTCACGCCCAGCTTTTCCAGGTGCAGCGCGGCGACCTTCTCGTCCAGATGCTTGGGCAGGACATAGACGTCGTTGCCGTAGATCTCGCTCTTGGTCCACAGTTCGATCTGCGCCAGCGTCTGGTTGGTGAAGCTGGCCGACATCACGAAGCTCGGGTGGCCGGTGGCGTTGCCCAGGTTGACCAGGCGGCCCTTCGACAGGACGATGATCTTCTTGCCATCGGGGAACTCGACTTCGTCGACCTGCGGCTTGATCTCGGTCCACTTCATGTTGGCGAGGCCGGCGATTTCGATCTCGCTGTCGAAGTGACCGATGTTCGACACGATCGCCATATTCTTCATGGCGCGCATATGATCGACGGTCAGGACGCCTTCGTTGCCGGTCGCGGTGACGAAGATGTCGGCGCGCGGCGCGGCTTCTTCCATCGTCACGACTTCATAGCCTTCCATCGCGGCCTGCAGGGCGCAGATCGGATCGATTTCGGTCACGAGAACGCGGGCGCCGCCATTGCGCAGCGAGGCAGCAGAACCCTTGCCGACGTCGCCGAAACCGGCAACGCAGGCGACCTTGCCGGCCAGCATGACGTCGGTGCCGCGACGGATGGCGTCGACCAGCGATTCCTTGCAACCATAGAGGTTGTCGAACTTCGACTTGGTGACGCTGTCGTTCACGTTGATCGCGGGGAAAGGCAGCTTGCCCTTCTTCGACAGTTCATACAGACGATGCACGCCGGTGGTGGTTTCTTCCGACACGCCCTTGATCGACTGGACGGTCTTGGTCAGGAAGCCCGGACGCTCGGCCAGAACGCGCTTCAGCACGGCGCAGAAGATTTCCTCTTCCTCGTTCGACGGCGTGAACAGCTCTTCGCCAGCTTCGACGCGGGCGCCCCACAGGGCGAACATGGTGGCATCGCCGCCATCGTCGAGGATCAGGTTGCAGACGCCGCTGTCGTCATTGTGCCAGTCGAAGATGCGCTCGACATAGTCCCAATATTCCTGAAGGCTTTCACCCTTGACGGCGAAGACCGGCACGCCCGACGCGGCAATCGCGGCGGCGGCATGGTCCTGCGTCGAATAGATGTTGCAGGTCGCCCAGCGGACCTGCGCGCCCAGCGCGGTCAACGTCTCGATCAGCACGGCGGTCTGGATCGTCATGTGCAGCGAACCGGTGATGCGCGCGCCCTTGAGCGGCTGCGACGCACCGAATTCGGCGCGCAGAGCCATCAGGCCGGGCATTTCGGTTTCGGCGATCTCGATTTCCTTGCGACCAAAGGCGGCAAGGCCGATATCGGCGATCACATAATCCTGCGCCTTGTCAGCGGGTACGGTGGCCACGAGCCTGTCTCCATCATTAGAAATTGACCGGCCGCCGGCATAAGGAAGGCGGCGGCGATGGTCGGGCTTTACCAATCGCCGCCAAGCATGGCAACTCAATATAAAGTTTTCTTTATGTGTTAATTGACCGGACCCCGAACCTGTGCGGACGGCAGGCGCGCTGCCCCTTCGGCCATAGCGATGGATCGACCCGTCGAGCCGCCACTCACGCCTTCGTCGGCCAGCAGATCATTGGCGAGGGCGATCGCCATGTCGCACTGGGGCGCATCGATCCGCGGCGCGATGCCGGCAGATTCCGACAATTTCCAGATCGCAGCCCGATTGGCCGGAACCGCATTGGCCGCCGCCTGGATCGCCTGGAGATCCCGGCATTCCAGCCCGCCGGCACCCGCGCCATAGCTGTTCGCCAGCATGATCACATAATCATCATAGGCATCGAGGCCGCCCTCCAGCCCCGCAACATCCGCGAAGTGACTGCGCAGCGCGTCATTCACCTCGACCAGCGCCGCCCGCTTGTCGCGCACGAACTGGTTATAGGCCGGCAGGAAATCATAGGCACTCGTGTTGCAGCGAAGCGCCGACACCATCAGCATCATCTCGAAATTGCGGACCTGTGCCGCCTCGACATGATCCTTCTTCCAGCAGGTCGCCGCCGACGCCGGCGCGAGTGGCATCGCTGCGGCAAGCGCCGCACAGATAATCTTCTTCATGAAATAACCCCGCATATTCCCCAGAGACGGAGAATGAGCGGAACCGATTGCTGCAATCTATCGCGCTATGGTTAAGGCGAATTTACCCTAAACGGTTCAGTTACGATGCCAGAACAAGCGGCCAATGGCTGTTGTTGTTCTGTCCCTGAAACGGCCGGAAATCGACAGCGCAACGGATCAAAAAGTCAGGCCGACCCGCCGCCGCTCACCAGATGGGCCGAATCGACCCCCGCAGCGGCATAGGCGGCGCGCCATTTGCGGTGCGCAGGCGTGTCGAACAGTAGCGCCGCATCGCCCTCGGCCAGGAACCAGCTTTCGCCGGCCATTTCCCGTTCCAGCTGGCCTGCGCCCCAGCCCGCATAGCCCAGCGCGACAAGATAGCGGCTCGGGCCGCGTCCTTCGGCAATGGCCTTCAATATGTCGAGCGAGCCGGAAAGGCCCCAGTCCGGCCCGGACTGCACCATATCCTGCCCGGCCCAGTCGAGCGAATGCAGCACGAAGCCGCGCCGCGGCTCCACCGGTCCGCCTTTCAGGACGGGCTGGTCAGGAATGGCCGAAGCGTCGATATCGAAACTCTGGAGCAGATCGCGCAAGCCGACCCCCTCGACCTCCTCGCTCAGGGAAATACCCAGCGCTCCATCCTCGTCATGCACGCACAGCGCAATCACGGAATGGTCGAAGCGCTCATCCTCCATGCCCGGCAATGCCAGAAGGAAGCGGCCGCCAAAAAAGCGCGGATCGGTCATGCCAGCGAATATAGGCACAATCGCGACGATGCCAATCGGCGACCGTCGCGACAAAGGGGCATCGTGCCATATTCCGCGCCCGCACCCTTGACAGCGAAGGCGCGAGCAACGAACTCCGCGACGCCACAGGCCAGGAGACAAGATATGACCATCGCCAAGGGTGACCGCCTTCCCAGCACGACCTTCACGAAGATGACCGAAAACGGCCCCGAACAGGTTGTTTCGGATGATTATTTCGCGAGCCGCACCGTCGCCCTCTTCTCGGTGCCCGGCGCCTTCACGCCGACCTGCTCGGCCAAGCACCTGCCCGGCTTCATCGAAAAGGCCGAGGCCCTCAAGGGCAAGGGCGTCGATGAAATCGCCTGCACCGCCGTCAACGACGCCTTCGTCATGGGCGCATGGGGCAAGTCGGCCGGCGCCGATGACAAGGTGACCATGCTGGCAGACGGCAATGGCAGCTTCGCGCAGGCCGTGGGCCTGACCATGGACGGCAGCAAGTTCGGCCTTGGCGAGCGCGGCCAGCGCTTCTCGATGATCGTCAAGGACGGTGTCGTCGAGGAACTGAACGTCGAAGCACCGGGCGACTTCAAGGTCTCCTCGGCTGACTTCATGCTCGAACAGCTCTGAATTTTCCGGTCGCGCGCCCGGCCGGATCGGTCGGGCGCGCGATTGTTTCGCTGGCATCTTCCTTCCGTCACACAAGTGCGGTAGCAAGAGGTGATGACACAGAGCATCGGCACAGCGATCGTCGCGCAACTCGACGCCATCTATCAGACATCCATCGAAAATCTGCGGGAGGCCATGCGTGCCTATGCCCGCGACGGCAGCATCCCGCCGCCCGAGGCGCGGGCCGACCGGCGCTTCTGCTATCCCGAACTGCGGGTCACCTATCAGGATGACAGCCAGGCGCCACCGCCGGGCCGCTCCTTCGCGCGCCTGTCGAAGCCCGGTCGCTATGTGACCACGGTCACCCGGCCCGCCATGTTCGCCGATTATCTCGCCGAACAGATCGACCTTCTGGTCCGCGACTATGGTGTGGAGGTCGAAACAGGCCTGTCGGATCAGCAGATCCCCTTCCCCTATGTCCTCGACGGGCTCGACATCAATGCGCTCGACGGCACGCCGCCGACCGAGTTGGCGCGCCACTTCCCGGCAACGGAACTGGCCGAGATCGGCGACGAGATCGCCGACGGACTGTTCACGCCCGATGCCGAAGGGGACCGCCCGCTCGCCCTGTTCGACGGGCTGCGCACCGATTTCTCGCTGGCGCGCCTGAAGCACTATACCGGTACCCCGGCCGAGCATGTGCAGCGCTATATCCTGTTCACCAACTATCATCGCTATGTCGACGAGTTCGTGGACTGGGCGTGCAAGGAACTGCAGCGTCCTGACAGCCGCTTCACCGCGCTATCCGGTGCCGGCGGCGTCTTCGTGACGCCTGAAACGGCGGACCCGGCCCAGATGATCGCCGACAGCGCTTGGCGCAAGCATCAGATGCCGGCCTATCATCTGATCGCACCGGATCGCAGTGGCATCACCCTTGTCAACATCGGTGTCGGTCCATCCAACGCCAAGACCATCTGCGACCATCTGGCGGTGGTGCGTCCCGAAGCCTGGCTGATGATCGGCCATTGCGGCGGCTTGCGACCCAGCCAGCGGATCGGCGACTATGTGCTGGCCCACGCCTATCTGCGCGACGACCATGTGCTGGACGAGATGCTACCGCCGGAAATCCCGGTGCCGGCGATCGCCGAGGTCCAAGTCGCAATGGCGAGCGCCGCCGAAGCGATATTGGGCGGCGGCAATCCGGAGGATTTCAAGCGCCGCCTGCGCACCGGCACGGTCGTCACCACCGACGATCGCAACTGGGAATTGCGCTATTCCAGCTCCGCCCTGCGCTTCAGCCTGTCGCGCGCGGTCGGCATCGACATGGAATCCGCGACGATTGCGGCGCAAGGTTATCGCTTCCGCGTTCCCTATGGCACGTTGCTCTGCGTGTCGGACAAGCCGATCCATGGCGAACTGAAGCTGCCCGGCCAGGCCAACCGTTTCTATGAGGAAGCCATTGCCGGCCATCTGCGCGTCGGACTGATGGCCTGCGAACTGTTGCGCCAGGAAGGCCCCAAGCTGCACAGCCGTAAGCTGCGTGCCTTCAACGAGCCCCCCTTCCGGTAAGGCCGGAATGTCCGCGCTGTCGCCCGATCCGACGGATCAGGCGGCGGCGCGGGATACCGTGACCCGGTTCTTGCCCTCTCGCTTCGCGGCATAAAGCGCCGCATCCGCTCGCGCGACCAGGTCGTCCAGTTCCCGATCATCCGGTCGCAAATCGGTAACGCCAAAGCTCGCCCGCAGCAGCGCCTGGGGCGCCTCACCAAGGCGCAGGCAGCTGATTTCCGCCCGCACGCGCTCCATCGCATCGGCCGCGACTTCCGCGCCGGTGTCGACCATCAGCAGGCCGAACTCGTCGCCACCCAGGCGGCCAACCACATCACCGCGCCGCACCGCATTGGTCAGCAAATGAGCAAAGCCGCGCAGTGCTGCGTCGCCCGCCATATGACCATAGCCGTCATTCAGCCCCTTGAAGCCATCCAGATCGCAAATGACCAGCGCAACCGGTCGCCCCTGCCGTCGGGCGTTGGCGATCGCCCGTTCGGCCGCTTCTTCGATACCGCGACGATTGAGGACGTTGGTCAGCGGGTCATGCATCATTTGCTGCCGAAGCTGCTGGGCCAGGTCCCCAGCCACCACCAGCACGGCCGTGACCGCCGTGCCGACATAGACGGTCGGCATGAACAGCCCCAGGATCGCGCGATAGAGTTCCTTGCCCTCCTCCGGGCCGCGGATCAGGGCTGCCGATGTGGCCAGCGCCAGCTGGCCCAGGGCAAAGGCGAGCAGCGCGGCAAAGAAGGCCAGCTCGGGCGGCGTGAAGGACCGATTGCGCGGCCAGAGCGACAGCGCACTGACCGCCATGAGCAGACCGACATAGGCGGGAATGATCATCCCCTGCATGATCTGACTGCCCACCGGCCCGATCGCAATCGCCATCGCCAGGCTCACCAGGACAGCCGGGACGGCAAAGGCAAGCAATTGCAAGGGGCGGCCCGACCGCTGACGGATGCCGATCGCCAGTAGCGACGCGCTGACAATGAGGCCGATGCCGGTCAGGATGAACAGCCAGCGGCTGTGCAGGAAATAGCCACCTGCATTGGCGATCCATTGGAGGATGGCGACCGCATAGGATGCGGTCCAGGTCAGCACATGCCTCTGGCGGCCGAAATGCAGCCATGAAACACCCATGGCGATGGTCATCACCAGGGCAGTACCGAAAAGCAGGGAAAGAATAACGGCCGGCGCGCTCATGCGCCGGCCATTTACCAATTTTTACGGCGACTTACCAGCCGCAGGACTTGCCCTTATTCTGCGTCTTCAACCATGTCTGAAGCGGCGCGAAATAATTGACCAGCGCCTTGCCCGACATCTCGCGGCTGCCGGTGAAGGCCTGCAGCGCATCGGGCCAGGGCTTGGATGCACCCATCTTCAACATGGCATCAAGTTTCTCGCCTACCGCCTTGTTTCCATAAAAGGAACAGCGATGGAGCGGTCCCTTCCAGCCGGACTGACGGCAGGCCGCCTCATAGAATTGGAATTGCAGCACGCGCGCCAGGAAATAACGGGTGTAGGGCGTGTTGCCGGGGATATGGAATTTCGCGCCGGCATCGAACTTCGTCTCGTCACGGGACACCGGCGGAACGATGCCCTGATACTGACGGCGCAGGTCGGTCCAGGCCGACTCATATTTGGAATCCGGGATCGATCCGTCGAACACGCCCCAGCGCCATTTGTCGATAAGCAGGCCGAACGGAAGGAAGGCGACCTTGTCCATCGCCTGGCGCAGCAGCAGACCCAGATCCTTGTCGGTGCCCGGCACCTTGGCCGGATCGAGCAGGCCGATCTTCACCAGATAGTCGGGCGTGATCGACAGCGCGATGAAATCGCCGATCGCCTCATGAAAGCCGTCATTGGCGCCGTCGAGATAGAGCGGCTTCTGGATATTATAGGCGCGCTGGTAATAATTATGGCCCAGCTCATGATGGATGGTGACGAAATCGTCGCCATTCACCTTGGTACACATCTTGATCCGGATATCGTCCTTGTTATCCAGATCCCAGGCGGAGGCGTGGCAGATCACTTCGCGGTCGCGCGGCTTGGTAATCTGTGAGCGATCCCAGAAAGTCTGGGGCAGCGGCGCGAAGCCGAGCGAGCTGTAGAAGCCCTCCCCCGTCTTCACCATCTTGATGGGATCGTAATTCTTGGCCGTCAGCAGGTCGGTGACGTCATAGCCGAGGTCACCGGCACCGGCGGGCGCGACGATGTCATAGATATTGCCCCATTCCTGTGCCCACATATTGCCGAGCAGGTCCGCGCGGATCGGCCCGGTCTTGGACTGGACCGCATCGCCATATTTCTCGTTGAGCTTGGTACGCGTGTAGCAGTGCAGGTCATCGTAGAGCGGCTTCACCTCGGCCCAGATCTTGTCGGTCAGCTTGGCGAAGTCATCGGCCGGCATGTCATATTTCGACCGCCACATCGCGCCGGTGTCGGCAAAGCCCAGTTCCTTGGCACCCTGGTTGGCGATCGTAACCAGCTTGGCATAGTCGCCGCGCATCGGCGCGCCGACATTGTCGTGCCAGCTGACCCACATTTCCTTGAGCTCGTCCGGATTGCGGTCCGTACCCATCTTCTCTTCAATGTCGCTGCCGTTGATCGGCTGGCCGTTCAGCGTGCCCTTGCCCTTACCATAGGTGGACTGCAGCTTGGTCGCGAGATCGTTCAGCTCCTGCGAGGCCCCCGGCGTGGTCGGCGCGGGCAGGGTCAGCGCCGTGCGCAGCAACGTCAGGCGACGCTTGGTTTCCTCGGTCAGGCCCGGCGCGGTCGCGAACTTTGCCGCCTCCAGCGCATAATCGACCCGCATCGTCGTATCGATCGCGCCGAAATAGGAAGCGAGCGCGTCGGTGTCGTCGGTGATGTAGGTCGCGTTGATCCAGGCGGCGCGGCTGCTGATCAGCGACTGATCGAACAGCGCCTTCTCCGCCTTGGTCAGGAAGGCTTCCGCCTCGGCAGCGGTCGCCTGCTGCGCGGTCGGCGCCTGCTGCGCCAGCACCGGCGATGCAACAAGGGCAGCCGCAAGCGCGGCGATCGAAATGGCGATTTTCATGGAACTTGGCCCCTCAGGTCTTCTTATGGGGCCAAGGTGGATTAGGCGGACGAGACAGTCAAGCGGTCAGGAAATCGACCATCGCCTGGCCCAGCTCCTTGCGGGTCACGGCGTTCATATGATTGCCCGGAATCTCGACATAGCGGCCGTTCGGCAGCGCATCGACCAGTTCCTGCGCGATGCCGTTGTCCTGATCGTCGGCGCCGCAGATCACCTCGGTCGGCTGCTGGAAGCCGGCAATGGTCGCCTCGTCGGTATCGACGAAGGTATTGAGGATATGCAGCATCGCCACCGGGTCGCCCTTGGTAGTCTTGAGGAACGCCTCCGTCATCCATTCCGACGTGCCGCGCTCGAACGTGCCGAGATTGGTCAGCACCTTCTTGTAATAACCACCCTTGTCGAGCGTCTTGGTCAGCCCGCGCAGGCCCATGCCGGCCAGGATCACCCGACGCGGCGTCGCGCCGCGCGCCAGCATCCGCACGGTCGTGCGCGCGCCCAGCGAATAGCCGCCGAGGTCATAGTCGGTGAGGCCCATCTGCTCGACTAGCGCCAGATTGTCGTCGGTCAGCGCATCGGCCGGATAGGCGGCAGCGTCATGCGGCTTGCCGCTTTCGCCATGACCGCGCAGGTCCGGCATGATCAGGCGGAAACCCGCCTCCACCAGCTTGGCGGCATGACCATAGCGGATCCAGTTGGTCCAGGCGTTGGAGAAATAGCCGTGGATCAGCACCAAATCGCGTCCCTGTCCCACGACATGCACCGCGATCGGCAGGCCGCCCAGGCCCTTGATATCATGGCGTTCGATCTGGAGGTCGGTCATTGCGCTGGTCCTTCGGGGCTTGGGGTCTCGCCGATAGGATCTCCGCCGCGCCCGCGCAAGAGCGCGATCAGGGCAAGGGCGCTGCCGATCTGGGCGGCGGCCATGTCCTTCTGCGGATCCCACACATCGCCCTGCTGGCCATTATAATAATCCGCCGTCTCGCCGGCGGCGATCACCGTCAGCAGCCATTCGAATATCTCGTAAAGCGCGCTGCCGAGGCCGATCGCGGCAAAGGCGAAGGCGAGGCTCCAGCCATGGCATAGGCCGCCCTTGCGTCGCGCAATCTCCGCCACCGGTGCGGTCAGCAATGCCCCAAAGGCGAAATGGACGAGCCGGTCATAAGCATTGCGCTGCAGCCCGAGGAGGCTGGAAATATCATGACCGCTGAGCATCCGCGCCCAATCGTCATAGGGCACATAGGAATAGATCCAGCGCGCGCCGCAGGTGTGGAGCAGCAGGAACAGGCAGATGCAGCCGACCGATCCGGTCGAGAGCGGCCAGCGCCACAGCAGCCAGGGCGTGGCAAACGTCAGCAGCAACGTCGGCCCATGCTGCAACGGGGCAAGGTCGGGAAAGGGCTGCGCGACATTGGCCAGCCCGATCGCCACCAGCAAGGCGGCGATCATCCGGCGCTGCGCGACAGGAAGAGCCTTCCACGTCGCGACAGCGCCGGCGATCATGTGCAGGCTCAGCCCTTCTTGAGGTGGCGACGGCCCAGCAGTTCGGCGATCTGCACTGCGTTCAGCGCCGCGCCCTTGCGCAGATTGTCGCTGACGCACCACAGGTTGATGCCGTTCTCGATGGTCGAATCCTCACGCACGCGGCTGATGAAGGTCGCGAAATCGCCGACGCATTCGATCGGCGTGATGTAGCCACCGTCCTCGCGCTTATCGACCAGCATGATGCCCGGCGCTTCGCGCAGGATGTCCTGCGCTTCCTTGGCCGAGATCTCATTCTCGAACTCGATGTTGATCGCTTCGCTATGGCCGACGAACACCGGCACGCGCACGCAAGTCGCGGTCAGCTTGATCTTGGGATCAAGGATCTTCTTGGTTTCGGCAACCATCTTCCATTCTTCCTTGGTCGAACCATCGTCCAGGAAGACGTCGATGTGCGGGATCACGTTGAAGGCGATCTGCTTGGTGAACTTCTTCGGCTCGGCCGGATCACCGACGAAGATGTTGCGCGACTGCTCGAACAGCTCGTCCATGCCTTCCTTGCCGGCGCCCGACACCGACTGGTAGGTGGCGACGACGACGCGCTTGATCTTGGCGGCGTCATGCAGCGGCTTGAGCGCCACGACCATCTGCGCGGTCGAGCAGTTGGGGTTGGCGATGATGTTCTTCTTCACATAGCCATCGATCGCGTCCGGGTTCACTTCGGGCACGATCAGCGGCACGTCCGGGTCCATGCGATAGAGCGACGAATTGTCGATCACGACGCAGCCGGCCGCAGCCGCCTTGGGCGCATATTCGGCGGTCGGGCCGGAGCCGGCCGCGAACAGGGCAATGTCCCAGCCGGTGAAATCGAAATGTTCAATATTTTTGCATTTGAGTGTCTTGCCGGTGTCACCGAAATCAATTTCGGTGCCCTGCGACCGGGGCGATGCAACCGCCGCGATCTCGTCAATCGGGAATTCGCGTTCGGCGAGAATGGTCAGCATCTCGCGGCCCACATTACCGGTGGCACCAACGACGACGACCTTATAACCCATGACTTAACACTCCACTCCATGCAGTATTGCGGGGTGGCGCATAGCGCAGTGGCGCGATTTGTCCAGATAGAAGGGCTATTGCCAACGATAGTCACGGGGTGGGAGGTGGCGTCAGCACGGCCGACACCACCTCTCCCTTACTCCTCACGCCCGGCCTTCACTTGGCCGGATCGACACCCTGATCGCGCAGGAAATTCTCGATCGTGGTCCAGAGGTGAACGCTGATCTTGGGACCGCCGACGCGGTGCGTCTGCCCCGGATAGACCATCAGTTCGAACGGCACGGCCGCCCCCTGCATCTTGGCCATCAGCGCGGTGGAATTGTCGAACACGACATTGTCGTCAGACATGCCGTGGATCAGCAGCAGCGGATCCTTGATCTTCACCGCATCATCGACCGCGTCGGAGCCCGGATAGGCGCTCGCCTTGTCCTGCGGCTGGCCCAGATAACGTTCGGTATAATGAGTGTCGTAAAACTCCCATTTCGTCACCGGCGCGCCCGAGACGATCGCGGCGAAGGTGCCCGGCGCCTTTTCCGCCAGCTTGAGCGACATATAGCCGCCATAGGACCAGCCATAGGTAGCAATCCGCTCGGGATCGACGAAGGGCTGGGCCTTCAGCCATTCGACGCCCTTCAACTGATCGTCGACCTCGACCGTGCCCATGGCGCGATGGATCTGGTCCTCGAATGCCTTGCCGCGATCGGGCGTGCCGCGATTGTCGATCGAGAAGACGATCCAGCCCCGGTCGACCAGATATTGGTTGAGCGCGCCGCTCCAGGTGTTGGTCACCTGGCGCCCAGCACCCGGACCGCCATAATGGATCATGAAGACGGGATAGCGCTTGCCCGGCTGCATCGGCGGGGTCAGCATCTTGGTGTAGAGGGTGCTGCCATCGGCCGCCTTGACGGTGCCGAACACGGTCCTGGCATGGCTCGCCAGATAGGGCGCATAGGGATGATCGCCCTTCAGCGCATTTTCCGAAATCCACTGCAGCTGCTTGCCGCTGCTATCAGCCAGATAGACCTGCTTGGGCTGGTCGGCATTCTGGCGCGAGACGACGATCCGGCTCGCCGCACCATCCATCACCGCATCGTTCCACCAGCTCTTGGCGGTCAGCGCCTTCAGCGGACCGGCCTTGGCTAGCGACGTGACATAAAGCTGCTGCTCCAGCGGCGTCTCGCGATTGCCGGTGAAATAGACCAGGCCCTTGTCCTCATCCACGCCGACAATATCGCGTACTTCCCATTCGCCGCTGGTCAGCGCGGTCCATTTGCCGTTCCGGACGTGATAGAGATGGCCATGGCCGGTCTTTTCCGACCACCACAGGAAGCTGCCGTCGCTCAGCGGCGTGAAATTATTGCTGAGGTTGATCCAGCTTTTCGACGTTTCGGTGAGGACGATCTTGGCCTTGCCGGTCGTCGGATCGACCGCAAGCAGGTCGAGGCGCTGCTGGTCCCGGCTTTCGCGCTGGACATAGAGGGTCTTGCCATCCTTCGACCAGTCGACGCGGGCGAGATAGACATTCTTGTCCGCGCCGAGGTCGACCTGGACCTGGCCGGAGCCGTCCGCGTTCATGACGAACAGGTCGACGATGGCGTTGGGCGTGCCGGCTGCGGGATAGCGCTGCTGATAGACCTTGGTCCCCTCGCCGCCGATCGCGGTGCGGGTGACGATGCCGACCGGGCTTTCATCGACCCGCGCCACGGCGATCTGTGCATCGGTAGGCGACCACCAATAGCCGGTGCGTCGGTCCATTTCCTCCTGCGCCACGAACTCCGATACGCCCCAGCTGAGCGTCTCGCTCGCGCCCTGGGTCAGTTGCTTCTCGCGGCCATTCATCGGCTGCACGAACAGGTTGCCGCCCCGCACGAACGACACGAAGCCGCCCTTTGGGCTGACCACGCCATTGAGCTCGCCGTCCGGCGTGTCGGTGAGGCGGGTGACCTTGCCGTCAAGCGCGGCGAGATAGAGATCGCCATCGACCGGCACCAGGATGGTCTTGCCATCGGGCGACCAGTCATAGCTGGTGATGCCGGTGCTGCCGGCGACCGAGCGGTCGCGCTCGCGCTGCATCTTTTCCGCTTCGCTCAGTTCCGCGCCGCTGCCGGTCTTCTTCGAATCAACCAGCATGCGCTCGGCGCCGGTCGCGGTGTCGATCGCCCACAGGTCGAGCCGCTCCTTCTCGTCAGCGCGCGGCTTGAGCAAGGTTACCAGCTTGCCGTCGGGCGAGAGCTTGAGCGCACGCGGCTGCGGGCCGGCAAGGTCGGGGCTTGCGAACACACGCTCCAGCGTCAGCTTTTCCTGCGCTTGCGCGGCGGTGACGGGAAGCAGCAGCAAGGCGCCCAACGCAGCGCCGGCCTTCAGATATGGGGACATGCTCATCCTTTCCGGGCAGCGCCCGATCGGGCGCCACAATATCGGCCGGGCTTAGCGCGATGCGACGGAAAAGATCAATCGGTTGGAAGAATATGTCCTCCTGCCACGCCCCCCCCCAACACTCAGACCAGCCCGCTCCGCACCTGCCATTTGCGCGCGATTGTCGGCCAGTCGGCAAAGGGCTGGGCCGGATCGCCGCGCAGGCCGACGCCATGGCTGCCCTCGTCGAACAGATGCATGTCGATCGCCCCCCTGCGCGGCCCGCACCGCCCCGAACAGGGTCAGCGACTGGTCTACCGGCACGGTGCGGTCATGGACCGAATGGAACAGGATCATCGGCGGCGTGGTCGACGCCACGATC
The DNA here is from genome assembly GCF_013001025.1 of Sphingobium yanoikuyae. Taxonomy (NCBI): domain Bacteria; kingdom Pseudomonadati; phylum Pseudomonadota; class Alphaproteobacteria; order Sphingomonadales; family Sphingobiaceae; genus Sphingobium; species Sphingobium yanoikuyae. The sequence continues at coordinate 1,989,601 of NZ_CP053021.1, forward strand.
TTGTCCAGCGAATAGGCAGCTATTTGCGCTTCAGTCGGATCGTCGCCGATCAGCGACCTTCGGCTCCCGCCATTGGTGGCGCCGGCCATCGTCACTACCGGATAGAGCAGGATTGCCCCGTCCGGCCGGGCCGACAGATGGTCCGCACTTTCCGCCATCGGATAGATGCGGTCATTGGGCCGCATGCACAGGCTCCCGGCCAGATGACCGCCGGCGGAGCCCCCCAGCACCAGCACCCTCTGCGGATCGACGGTCCAGCCGCCGCTGCGCCCGGCCCGGATCAGCCGCATCGCCCGCTGCGCATCCTGTAGAGCGACATCGGCGCCCGCCGCCCAGCGATCGGCCGGCAGGCGATAGCGCAGGACGAAGGCATGGATGCCCATGTCGGCCATCCAGCGCGCACATTCATAGCCTTCCCGATCAATGCCGACCCGCGAATAGCCGCCGCCAGGAATGATCAGCACTGCCGCGCCCGTGGGCTTGGCCGCCGCGAACCAGGACAGGGTCGGCCGCGTCACATGGATGCCGACGCGGTAGCGATAGCCCAGCGTGTCAATCTGGTCGTCCACCACTTCGGTGACGGCCGGCATCTTGCCGCCCGGCACGCCGTCGGGCCAGAGCGGGATGATCTGGGTCGGCTCGTCGGTGGCCGCGGAAAAGCGGCCGAACAGCGGTGAACTTGCCACCGCCGCCAGAAATTCGCGTCGACTGCCGATCATCCCGTCTCCCTTTCAGTTCGTGACCTGCGTCAGATAGACGCTGCCGGTGGTGCTGTTCACATCGGTCGGCGCGGCGCCGTAGATGATATCGGTGTCGGCCGACAGCGGCACCGTGGCAAGCCGGGTTATCGCCTTGCCGGGCGCGAGGTCGGTGATGGTCCAGCCCGACGCCGTCGATGTCTTGAGCCCCTGTCGCAGCCCTTCGCCGGTGGTAGCGAAATAGACGCGGACCTGCGCCGCCGTGCGCGATATGCCCAGCGCTGCGGGCACATTGTTGCTGGCGGCAAAGATTTTTTCCCGGCTGGTCCAGCCGGTGCCGCTCCAGCGCACGCGCCAGACGTCGAAATTCGCGTCGCCGCTGCCGTCGGTCGGGCGATAGCGATAGGCGATGGTCGGCTGATTATAATCGTCAAGCGCCAGCTTGGCGCTCTGCAACCCCTTGAGCGTCTGATCGGTGGTGAAGACCTCGCCCGACTGGAGCGGCAGGAAGAAGAGCTTGGCATTGGCCAGGCCCACCGGCAGCGTCGCCGCCGTGCCGTCGGCATAGCTCCAGCCGCCGCCGGTCGGCGAGTAGCGCAGATAGCTGCCATAATGACGCAGCGACCGGGGCAGCGACTTGGCCCATTCCCACAGCAGATGAACGCTGCCGTCGCCGCCGAAATTCATGTCGTCGGGATAGACGACCGCATCATTGGCGGCGGCAAAGGTGCCGACATGGCTCCAAGCGCCACTGCTGCCCGACATGGCCCAGCGAAACAGTTCGCCCTCGCCATCATAGGTCGCCGCATCATAGCTGCGGATCATCAGATAGACGTCGCCATTGGGCGCCCGCTTGGCGACCGGATAGGTATAGAGGCCGGTAGCGGGAATATCGGTCTGGCGGGTGAAGCTCATGCCACCGGGCGCATCGGCGCGGAAATAGCGCATGCCATCCGACAGATTATGCATGTCGGCCCAGACATGCAGCACGCCCGCGCCATCGACCGCGATAGTCGGCTGCTTGTGGCCGATATCGTCCGCCTCGGTCCAGACCGTGCCATCCGGATTGCGCAGCACGGCGAAGGTCCAGGTGCCGCTCGTGTCGCGCTTGCCGATCTTGACCTCATGGCTACCGGCCGCGCCGGAGGCTGGCGGACTGTCGAAGGCGACATAGAGCGTGCCATCGGGCGCCAGCGCGATCGGCACCCACCAGGCGGCCTGGTTGGAGGAGTCCGCGTCTCGCGGCACCCGTTCGACACTGATGCTGGCGGCGAGCGCAGCGGCCATCGGTTCTTCCGCCGTGGCCTGGAGCGGGCTGCCGAGGCTGACCCAGTTGGCGATGGCGCTGGTCGATCCGCTGGCGCCGCCCGTGGTGGCCGTATTGCTCAGCAGCAGCGCGGCCGACGCCGTTCCGGCAAGGGTCAGTCCCCCTGCCAGTCCATAGAAACGCTTCATCTTCCTCTCCCACTTGTTGTTATGCGTGGACGAGTTGCCCTTCCCCATTGGATCGGCGCGCACTGCGCAGCGCCAGGAAGGCAAGCAGAAAGGCGATCGGATGGAGCAGCGCCATCAGCAGGAAGCTGCGTTCGAACGCACCGCCCGCGACAAGCTGGCCGACCAATTGGGTCGAGAGCAGCCCGCCAAGCCCGCTGCCCGCCGCGACCACGCCGAACACGGTGGCGACGATTCGGGTGGGATAGAGATCGACGATCAGCGTGCTGATATTGATCTGGAACACCAGATGGGCGAAGGCCACGGCAGAGGCGAGCGCGAACAGGATCGGCAGGGCCGGATGGCTGGCCGCGATCGCGCCGAGCGGCGCCACCAGCGCGGCCGCGCCCATCACGATGATGCGGCTGGTTGCCGGCGCCACACCGCGCGCGATCAACCGGCTGGAGAAGAAGCCCCCGCCGATGCTGCCAAGATCGGCTGCGAGATAGACGATCCACGCTATGGAGGCGACCGCGATCAGGGTCAGGCCATAGATATCGGTCAGATATTTGGGAAACCAGAAGAGGTAGAAATACCAGACCGGATCGGCGACCGCACGGGCACCGGCAAGCAGCCAGACCGACCGGTCGCGCAGGATGCGGCCCCATAGGGCGCCCTCGCTGATCCGCTCCTCCTTCGGCTCCGGCGCGCTGCGCGGATAGACCATCAGCCAGACGACCAGCCAGACAAGCCCCGCCGCGCCAGTGGCGATGAACGCCGCGCGCCAGCCGAAATGCAGCGCGATGCCGGCGATCAGCGGTGGCGCCAGCGTCGCGCCGATCATCGCCCCGGCCGTATAGATGCCGAGCGCTATACCCCGTTCCCTGGGCGGAAAATGTTCCGACACCGCCTTGGGGCCGGCAGTGTAGTTGCCCGCCTCCCCCAGCCCCAGTGCGAAGCGCGCCGCGCCCAGCGCCCCTGCCGACCGGACGAAACCGGTCAGCAGGTTCGCCAGCGACCACCAGCCCACGAACAGCGCCAAAGACAGGCGCGTGCCCAGCCAGTCGGTCACCCGGCCGGCCATCAGATAGGCGAAGGTATAGGCAATGAGGAAAGCCTGGACGACGCGCGCATAGGCGATGTCGTCCATATGCAGGTCTTGTTGCACCGTCGTCGCCAGGATCGAAAGCGCCTGCCGGTCGAGATAGTTGATCACGGTCGAGGCGAACAGCATCGCCAGGATCGCCCATCTGATCTTGCGGGCCTTCCCCTCGATCATGCGGTGGCGGCCTCCATGCGCGCGGCGATCGCCGACAGGCCGGCAAGCGCGGTGCCGTCGCCCGCCGCCTTTTCGATCGCGATCCCCAGGCGATCGCAGACCCGGCCATAGAGATCGACCAGCAGTTCCGCGCCGACCAGGACGATGGTGTCCACCGCCATGCCGCGCGCGCGATGGGCGGCGACCGCGTCGCGGACCTCCGCACCGATCATCAACCCGGACAGGAAGGAAGGCGCGGCGTCGCTGGTCAGTTCGCCCATCAGGATGCGACTGCGCAGCGCGAACAGTCCATGTTCGATCGCCAAGCTCGGATCATCGATCACCAGCCCGGCTCCGACATCGAAGGCGGCGATGTCGGTCGGCGCGGCCGGATCATAGGGTTTTGCCAACGACCGACCGAGCAGGCCATGGGCGAGCAGCAGCTCGCGCATTTCCCCCTGCATAGAGGTGACGAAATCCAGCACCGTCCGCCCGCGCACCCGCACCCATTTGGCATGGGTGCCCGGCAGGCAGATCAGCCGTTCGGCATCATCATCCGCCACGCCCGCCAGCCAGCCGAACAATTGCACTTCCTCGCCGCGCATCACATCGGGCTGGCCGAAGATGTTGCGGCAGGACAGGCCCGGCACGATCGCGATAGGGCATCCCGCCGCCTCGAACCGCAGCAACGCGCCGGCCATCGCCTCTGGCCCGGCCGGGCAAGGCAGATAGGCCGCCTCACGCCAGCCGATGGTCGACCCGATCATGCCCGACAGCAGCACCGGCATCGGACCATGACGATCGATCCAGTCCCCTGCCGCCGCGCGGAAGGCGGTTTCATGATCGGCCACATCCTTGGCGCCCTTGCCACGCACCGTCTCGACCGGGATCAGCCGCCCCTCCTCCACCCGGCACAGGTGAAGGCGCATGTTGCTCGATCCCCAATCGCCCGCGATCAGCATAGTCATCCCGTCCTCAGAACTTGAAGTTGGCGCCGATGGCGAAGCGGCGCCCCTGCTCGGCATAGAGGGCGATCGCTTCGGGCGCGCCGGTATAGCGGATCTGCTTCTCGTTGGTCAGGTTGCCGGCCTCGGCATAGATACCAAAGGCGCCAAAATCATAGCGGATCGATGCGTCGATCGTCTCATAGGGCTTGAAGAAGGAGCCTTCGCCACCCGCCGTCACGCTGTCGAGATAGCCCGAGCGATAATTATAGGCGACGCGCAGGCCGAACCCGTCCTTTTCATAATAGCCGACCAGATTGGCATTATGCTTGGACAGCCCTTCCAGCGGCAGGGTGGCGCCGGTGCGGGCATTCACGAACGGCGTGCTGCTGTCGATATAGCTGTAGTTCGCCAGAATGCCGAAGCCGCTGGCAAAGCCATCCAGGAAGTTTAACGGCAGCTGCAGCATCACTTCCGCACCCTTGAGCTTGCCGCCCTCTCCATTGACCTTGCGCGTGACCAGGAATTGCTGGGCCTCACCCGGCACATCCTCGAAGGTCGAGCGGGTGGTCAGGAAGGAGCCGATATCCTTGTAGAAGAGGCCGACCGTCAGCGCCGATCCCTGGCGGAAATACCATTCCAGCGACACGTCATACTGGTCGGCGCGGAACGGCTTGAGGTTCGGATTGCCGCCGGTCCCGGTATAGACGATGCGGTTGAGCAGCAAGCCGGGGCTCAGATCCTGCGAGTCCGGCAGGCCGACGACCTTGGCCGCACCGACACGGGCCACCAGTTGATCGGTCAGGTCGAACTTCAACACCGCGCTCGGCAACCAGTCCTCATAGGAGGGCGATGCGGTGACCGGCTGGAACGTGCCGTCGGCGCGGCGCAGCGCGGACACCGCATCGCGGTCGGTGCGGGTGTAACGCAGGCCGATATTGCCGGAGAAGGGAATGCTGCCTAGGTCGCCCTTCAGATTGAGCTTCACATAGCCCGCCTTGGTGACTTCATCGAGCTTGTAGGAGGCGGTGGGGTCCAGCACGCGTGGCGTGCAACTGCCCAATATCGCCTCGCAGGCGAAGTCCGCGCCGGTGCCGAACGGATTGCCGACCAGATAGGATTGGGCGAAGGGCGCCTTGCCACCCAGCAGATCGGGGAAGCTGCCGACCTCATAGAGCGCCGCATCGCGATCGGTCAGGCGGACCGAGGAGGTGAGCTGTGACAGCAGCGAATTGCGCGCGGTCTTGAGCTTGGCGATACGGCCGCCGACCTCGAAGGAGTCCAGCACGCCGCTTTCGATCGCATAGCGCAGGTCGACCCGGCCGGCATATTCCTTCGCATTGGATTCAAAGCGGTTATCGAAGAAGTTGGAATAATTGTAGAGCGACGGATCGAGCAGGTCGACGCCCGACGGCAGGGCCAGTTGCGGCACGCCGCCGCCGGTGAAATCGAACGAGGTCAGATAGGATGCCCGCGTCTGGGTGCGGACATAGGTCTGGTTGTAGTTGAGCTGGGCATCCGAATAGCTGCCCTCCGCCTTGATCGTCCACGGCCCCTTCTCATAACGCAGGTTCAGCGCGCTGGAGAGCGAGTCATCCTTGATCGTCAGCCGCTCGTCATTGCCCTGCAGCGGCCGGCGGACCGTGCCCGCGACCAGCACCTCATTGGGTGAGAAGCTGTAGTCGACATAGTCCGCGCCATTGCTGGTCAGCGCGACAGCGAACCAGTTGCGGCGGCGCTTGGCCTTGCCGGCGGCATAGACGGTGTCCAGCGACAGCTCGAGTTCGTCGGTGGGTCGCCATTGCAACACGACATTGGCGCCAAGCCGCTTGCGGCGTTCGCGCAGCCGCTGATAGCGAAGGTCGGCGATATAGGTGCCGGCCAGGCCGTCGCCATTGGGATCATTGTCGGCCACGCCATCGCCATTGGGATCGAACGCGCCGGTCAGCGGCAGGAAGCCGGCGAAGCTGTTGAAACTGTCTTCCTGGATCGGCCGGTCGGATGCGGTCACATTCACCAGCACGCCGAACCGGTCATCGAAATTGCGCGAATAGAGCAGCGAACCGCTGACACCCTTGCGGTCGAGCATGTCGGCATAGCTGCCTTCGATCCGGCCGGCGACCATCGTGTTCGGCGCGTCGAGCGGCTTGCGGGTGATGATGTTGACCGTGCCGCCCAGCGACCCGTCAATCTGGTCGGCCGACAGCAGCTTGGTGACTTCCAGGCGGCTGATCAGTTCGGCGGGATAAAGCGACAGCGGATTGAAATCGGCATCGGCCGGCACGCCGGGACCACGACCAAAGGGGCTGACCAGCGAGCGCCCATTCACCTCGGTCCGGTTCTGACGCAGGCCGCGGATCGAGACGCTGGTGCCATCGCCCAGCGAGCGGCGGATTTGCACGCCCGATACGCGCTGGAGCGATTCCGCGATATTCTGGTCGGGCAGCTTGCCGACATCCTCGGCCACGATCGAGTCAACGAAGGTGACAGCCTGGCGCTTGGTCTCGATGCCCTTGCTCAGGCTCTGACGAATGCCGGTGACGACGATATCGGCGACCGCGCCGTCCGCCGCCTGGGCGGGCTGCGGCTCTGCGGTTTCCTGGCCGGCTACGATCGTCGGAAACGCGGCCGTGCTGGCCAGTACCAACAGGCTCGCGCATTTTGCTACCTTGCGCATCTTCATCCCCTCCTGTGCGAGCATTGTGCTTCTGAGAGGGAAATTGTTGCACAATTAGCGACGTGTCAATCCCGAAATCTGAAATTTGTTGCTTTTATATCGATTTAATTGGCCAATTTTGCTAAGAAAAATCGACACATCAGCATATCCGTATCACATGAAGCAACACTTACTCTCCGATGCGCTGCGCCGCCTCGCGCAGGGCCTCGACCAGCGGCGCCGTCGCCCCCTCGGGAATCCAGCCCGACATGGCGATGCCGGCATGGACCGGATCGCCCATCGACACCGACACGATATGATGGTCGCGCTCATCCGCCACATGGACGCGCGCATAGCCCAACGCACGAACCTCACTCAGCTTGGCGAGCAGGCTGTCGATGCCGTCCGGGAACATCGGAATGTCGCGCCCGTCATAGAGTTCGCGCACATCCGCATCCTCCAGCTCCGCGAGCAGGGCGATGCCGATGCCGCTGGTCGTCGCTGGCAACAGGCCGATACGGCCCAGGCCGCGCGACGCTTCAATCCCCGGCGGGGCGTGGAAGAGATAGGAGACACTGTCATTCCACAGCACGCCCATCGCCACCGTATGGCCGTAGCGGCGCAGTTGCTCCAGTTCTGGCAGGGCGCGACGGATCAAGCCGGACGCGAACAGGCTCTGCGCCGCCAGCACATGCATGCCCGGCCCGGCGGTATATTTGCGGTTCGCGGTCTGGCGCGCGATGCCCAGATAGGCCAGCGTCTTGAGCAGGCGGTTGATCTTGGTCGGATCGGAATCCAGCTGCCGCGCCAGTTCGCGACAGCCGATCGGCTCGGGCGATGAAGCGAGCGCCTGAAGCGTGGTGATCCCGTCGATCAGGCTCTGGTTGGGCTGGGCGTTGATTTTCGTGCGCATGGCCGTTTCTAGCGTCCGACCATGGGGTTTAGCCAGCCCAGATATCTCATTGACGCCCCCGCGTTACATGGTTCCAGAAGGCCGCGTTCGGCGCCACCCCCAGCCCCGGCCCTTCGGGCAGGGCAAAGGCGCCGGCGGTGCAGGTCAGGCGCCCGTCGAGCAATTGCGCCGAACGCGGCAGGATCGAATGCTGATATTCATGATAGGGTAGGTCGCGCACCGCCGCGGCGGCATGCAGGCTGGCCGCTGCAAAGATGCCAACGCCGATGGTCGCGTGCGGCATCACCCGGACATGATGCGCCTCCGCCAGCCGGGCGATGCGCATGAACTGGGTGATGCCGGTATGCCCCATTTCGGGCTGCACGATCGATACCGCGCGCGCTTCCAGTCTTGGCCGGGCATCGAACACGCTGCGCCATTCCTCGCCCGCCGCGATCGGCGTCGCGACGCGGGCGGCGACATCGGCCAGCCCCGCCACATCCTCGGGCTTGACCGGCGCCTCGGCGAAATAAAGGTCATGCGGTTCCAGCCGGCGGATGAGCGCCACTGCCTCGGCCGCCGAATACATCCAGTGAAGATCCACCATCAGCTTGACGTCCGGGCCGATCGCCGCGCGCAAGGCCCGCGCCTCCGCCTCGATCCCGTCGAAGCTGACCACGCCGGCGAACTTGATCGCGTCGAACCCCTGGTCGACGAAGCGCTTCGCCAGCGCGCAGCGCGCCTCCAATGTCGGTTCGGGCAGGCCGGAGACATAGGCCGGAATGGTCTCGCGCCGCTGCCCGCCCAGCACGCGGCAGAGCGGCAGGCCGACGGCGCGGGCATGGATATCCCACAGCGCGATGTCGACCGCCGCCATCGCATCCAGCCAGAAACCGCCCTGATAGCCGCGCACCCGCATCAGGTCGTAAAGATCTTCCCAGATCACCTCGACATCATGGGCCGAACGGCCGATCAGGATCGGCGCGATGACATCGTCGACCAGTTCGTGGATCGCGCCCGGCGCGACCAGGCCATAGGTTTCGCCCCAACCGACCAGCCCAGACCGACTGGTGACGCGCACCACCACCGATCGGTCGACCGTCGGATAGATGGTGCCATTGCGGCGCCGGACGATATAGCCGGCCGCGTTCACTTCCTCGCCCGGCCCCAGCGCGCCCAGATAGGGCACGTCGCGGGGAATGGTGACGGTGAAGACGTCCAGCCGCTCGATCACATCGTCCATCGCGCCCATATCCTTCAGCCCTGCACCACGCCGATTCCGGTCCAATCGTCGATCCGCGCGAGGATGCGGTCAAGCTCGCGCTGGTCGCCCTCGTCCAGTTCCGGGCCGGGCGCGCGGGTGAAGGCGTCGGCGATCAGGCCGCGCCGGCGCAAGACTTCCTTGGTCAGGCGCCAGCGGAAAACCGCCTGCATCATCAACAGCGGCAGCATCCGTTCATAATGGGTGCGCACCGCGTCGCCGTCGCCGGCCAGATGGGCGGCCATCAGCGCGACATGCGCCTCGGGCAGTTCGGCCGCCGGCATGGTGCCGATCGCGCCGCGCGCCAGTTCGTCGGTGATGTAGCGGCCACCGGCCCCGCCGAACACGCCCAGCAGATGATCGGGCGCGGCGGCGCGGATCGCACTGATCCGCTGGCCGCAGGGCATATTCTCTTCCTTGACCCAGTGGATGGCGGGGACGGCACCGACGACGGCGATGACATCCTCGGCGCTCAGGCCCGCCCCCATCGGTCGGGGCGCATTTTGCAGCATCAACGGCAGGCCAGCCTCGCCAAGTTTGCGATAATGGGCGGCCAGCGCGTCATTGTCGCCGGCCAGCGCGCCCGGCGTCATCACCATCGCGCCGGCGGCACCCGCTTCCTTGCCCGCACGGATCAGCGCCAGGCTTTCTTCGACGTCCGGGCTGGACCCGCCGATGATGAAGCCGATGCGGCCATCGATACGCGTGGCGATCCGGGTAATGAGGCCGATCCGCTCATCGAGCGAGAGCATGTCATATTCGCTGGCGAGGCCCGGAAAGACTGCGCCATCGACACCGCAATCGACGACGAAATCGACAATCGCATCCATGCCGCTATCGTCGATAGCGCCCGACGCATCGAACGGCGTGGGCAGAACCGGATATACGCCACTGACCTTCATGGAACCCCTTCCTCTCCTATTTCCGCTTCAATTATCGCTCATTTAGCAACACGTCAATCTGACATTGTTAAAATTATGCCATTGCGAGCGCATCACCAGATGATATGTTGCTTTTATAAATACGAATGGAGAAGATATGCCCCGCCTGTCCGGTAAGATCGCCCTCGTCACCGGTGCCGCCGGCGGCATCGGCGCGGCCATTTGCGTCCGCTTCAAGGCGGAGGGCGCCCATGTCGTCGCGATGGACCGGATCGCCCCTGATGCGGGGGACGAGGCGTGGGTCTGCGACTTGGCCGACGACGCCGGCATTGCGCAGGGCGCGGCCGACCTGCTGGCACGGCTTGGGCCGCCGGACATCATCGTCCATGCCGGCGCCGCGACCGAACAGGCGGACATCTTCGCCTCCTCACCGCAAGCCTTCAATGCGATCTATGACGTGAATGTCGGTGGCGCGGTCCGCCTGGTCCAGGCCTTCGCCCCCGCCATGCAGGACGCGGGCCGGGGCAATTTCGTCTTCATTTCCTCGATCAATGCCCGCATGGGCGCGCCCAGCCTGGCCGCCTATGCCGCGTCGAAGGGCGGCCTGGAAACCTTCATGAAGGGCTTTGCGCTGGACGTCGCGGCCGACGGCCTGCGCGCCAATTGCGTCGCCCCGGCCTCGATCGACACGGCAATGCTGCGCGCCTCCTTCGACCAACAGCCCGATCCGGCGGCCGCGCTGGCCGCCAACATCCTGCGCCATCCGCTCGGCCGGCTCGGCACCGTCGAGGATGTTGCCAATCTGGTGCTGTTCCTCGCGTCGGATGAAGCCGCCTGGATCACCGGCGGCGTGTTCCCGGTGGATGGCGGCGCGGGCATCACTCGGCGATAGGCTGAGGGACAGGGAACAGGCTGGCGATCACGCACCAGCCTCTCCCCTGTCCGGTCGTTACAGCGCCTGCTGTTCCGAATTGAGGTTGCGCTTCGCCGGCAGTTTGGCGCCGGCATCGGGCGTCGCACCATTGAGGCTCGCCGGCACCTCGACATAAGGCAGGCCTAGCGTCTGGCTGGTCATGCGACGGATGCGGTTGGTGAGGTCCGGGCTGGCGTTGAGCTTCTGTCCATAGGAGGGCACCATCGCCGCCACCTTGGGCTTCCAGCTGGTCGCCATCTGTTGCGGGAAGGCGCGGCGCATGACTTCCAGCATGATCGCCGGCGAGGTGGAAGCGCCGGGCGAGGCGCCCAGCAGCGCGGCGATGCTGGCATCCTTGTCGGTGACGATTTCGGTCCCGAACTGCAGCACCGTGCCCTTCTTGGGATCATATTTGATCACCTGCACGCGCTGGCCCGCGGTGATCAGCTTCCAGTCGCCGCGCTTGGCATTGGGATAATATTTGACCAGTTCGGCCTGGCGCTGGGCATCGGTCAGCGTCGCCTGCTGCGCCAGATAGCGGACCAGATCGAGATTTTCCGCACCAACCTTCATCATGCCGCCGACATTATTCTTGTAGATGGAGGCGAACAAATCGAGCGACGAGCCATTTTTCAGGAACTTCGTGCTCTGCAGCGCGAAGGGACCGAACAGGGTCACCGACTTGCCGTCGAGCTTGCGCGCATCGAGATGCGGCACCGACATGGGCGGCGATCCGGCCTCTGCCTTGCCATAGACCTTCACATTGTGACGGCTGGTCGCGGCCGGCCCCTCGAACGCCAGGAACTGGCCGCCGACCGGGAAGCCGGCATAATTTTTCGATTCCGGAATGCCCGACATCTGCAGCAGCTTGAGCGAGGCCCCGCCCGCGCCGATGAAGACGAACTTCGCCTTCACCACGGCATCGCTGTTTTTCTTGAGGTCATGGACGGTGACGTTCCACGTCTTGTCCGCATTCTGATGCAGGCCGCGCACCTCATGGCCAAGCTGCAGGTTGAAATTGGGATTGCGGGTCAGCGCGTTGGTCAGCTGGGTCGTGATGACACCGAAATTGACATCGGTGCCGAGCGGCATGAACGTCGCCGCCACCTTCTGCTTCGGGTCGCGCCCCTCCATCACCAGCGGCGCCCAGCGGCGAATCTGCGCCGGATCCTGCGAATATTGCATGCCGTAGAAGAGCGGGTTCTTGACCAGCGCATCGCGGCGCTTGTGCAGATAGGCGATATTGTCGTCGCCCCAGACGAAGCTCATATGCGGCGTCGCGTTGATGAAATCGGTCGGCTTGGGCAGACGGCCCTGCTTGACCTCATGCGACCAGAACTGGCGCGAAATCTCGAACTGCTCGGCGATGTCGACGGCCTTGTCGGTCGCGATCGATCCGTCATCCTTTTCCGGCGTGTAGTTCAACTCGGCAAAGCCCGAATGGCCGGTGCCGGCATTGTTCCAGCCATTGGAGCTTTCCTGCGCGACCTTGTCCATCCGCTCGTAGATGTCGATCCGCCAGTCCGGCTCCATTTCCTGGAGATAGGTGGCCAGCGTCACGCCCATGATGCCGCCACCGATCACCAGCACGTCGACCGCCTGGTCATTGGCGGCCGCCTTGCCGGCGGGCGAGGCCATCGGACGGAACAGGAAGGCGGTGGCGGCAATCGCCAGCACCAGGAGGAGAATGGCGAGGGTAAGGAGGATCTTCTTGAACAGGGGCCGGCGACGCGGTGCCGCCGGACTGGAGGAGGATGTCATGATCGTGGGTTCCAAATCTGCGTGGAAAGGGGCCGGGCGGCCGGATGCGCGTTCGCCAATCTTGTCCGTCAGGTCATGCGCACCACCCCATCCACCTTCAGAAACGGAAGCTCAGCCAGCCGGCCAGATAATCGCTGTTGCCATAGCCAGCACGGCTAAGCACCGGTCCTGCATCCAGATGCTCGTAGCGCCCGACAAAGGACAGGCGCGGCGTGATCGACCATGTGATCTGCGCACGGATGGATTCGCCGATCTTGTGACCGGGAACCGATTGGGTGCCGGCGAAGATCGACTTGTTGGCGCGATAGACCGCATCATTTTCATCGGCGCGCCAGGCAAACTGATATTCCATCGTCGCCTTCACGCCCTTGAGCGGTGATATGGTCAGGCTGGGCGCCAGCGTCTTGAGGTTGGTCGGCGTCATGCACAGCTGGTAGCTGTAATAGATATTGTTGCCGAAGGGGGCGTAGGCGGCCTTCAGCGTACCGCCCTCGAACGTGCCGCCGCCGCTGGCATAATCGGCGTGGAAGCCGATGCGCGGCGCCATCGGCAGATCGCCGGGCAGCTTGTAGCTCTGGTTGAAGAAGAGCTGCCAGGCGCTGATGTCGCGACCGTCGAAATCGCCGAACTGGTGGTTGACGGTCCAGTCGAGATTGACCGGGCCGACCTCCCCCCACAGGCGCGCGCCGGCATAGAAGCGCTCGACCCGGCCGGTCACGCCGCCCCAGAGCGCTTCGCTGGTGCGCAACCGCCAGAAGAAGGGATCGAGATAGAGCTCCGACCCGCCCAGCGCCTTTTCGGGCAAACGGATGCCGGCGGTAAAACCGGAAAAGCGCCGCCCCTGCTCGACCTTGTCATCATCGATGCCACCATTGCCCAGCGCGGTCGGCTTGAAATCGAAGGCATCGATGCGCAGCGATCCCGTCCGTGCCCAGGCCCGCACGCCGTTCAGCGCATAGCGGATCGTGTTGTTGTCGCGCTGCGACGTCAGCAGATTGGGGCCGTCGGTAAATTCCTGCCGCCCATAGCGCAGGCCAAGGTCCATGCCCGCAACCCGGCCCTTCAGTTCGGCGAAGGACTGGAGCAGCACCAGATCATTGCGCAGCGATCCCGACGGCGTGCCGATATTGTCACCGGACATGCCGCCATGGGCGATCTCGCCATAGAAGCGCAGATGTGGTCCGACATGCAGGTCGGCGCCACCGACCAGCCGGTTGATGTCCTGCCGCTGGCTGCCGACGTTCCGCAGATTGAGGTTGGTGGTGTAGTTGACCCGCACCCGCGCCTCGCCGCTGAGCGTCAGATAGATGTCGCCATCCTCATCCAGCGGCAGATATTTGAGGCGATCGAACAGGTCGTCGCGCTGTGCGGGATCGGCCTTGCTGCGCCAGTCCTCCGCCCAGCGCGACAGGGCGTAGCCGCCCGATACCGCGCCTTCGCCGACAGCATCGGCGGGATAGAGGCTGACGGGCTCAGCGGGCATGTCGTCGGCCCATGCGGGGTGGGCGAACAGGGCGGCCAGGGTGAGAGCGGAGACGGCGACGGGGCGGCGCACGGCCGCGCAGGAGAAACGAACCATGGTGGCTGCGCCTCATTCCGCCGGTACGGCGTTGGCGAGCGCGGGCTCGGCTGGCGATGGCGCCCCGCCATCCCCCCGCATCGCGGCCTGCAACTGCGTCCGGTCCAACTTCCCTTCCCAGCGCGACACGACGATCGTCGCCACCGCATTGCCGATGAAGTTGGTGAGGCTGCGGCATTCGCTCATGAAGCGGTCGACGCCCAGGATCAGGGCCATGCCGGCGACCGGCACGGATGGGACGATGGAGAGGGTCGCCGCCAGCGTGATGAAGCCTGCACCGGTCACGCCCGCCGCGCCCTTGGACGAGAGCATGGCGACGCCCAGCAACAGGATCTGATCGCCGATCGACAGGTCGACACCGGTAGCCTGCGCGATGAACAGCGCGGCCAGCGTCATGTAGATATTGGTGCCGTCGAGGTTGAAGCTGTAGCCGGTCGGCACGACCAGGCCGACGATCGACTTGGGGCAGCCCGCCCGCTCCATCTTCTCGATCAGCGCCGGCAGCGCGCTTTCCGACGAGGAGGTGCCCAGCACCAGCAGCAATTCGGTCTTCAGGTAGCGGATCAGGCCGAAGATCGAAAAACCGGCGGCACGGGCAACGAGGCCCAGGATCACGACCACGAACAGCGCCGAAGTGAGGTAGAAGGTGCCGACCAGGAAGGCGAGATTGGCGAGCGTGCCGACGCCATATTTGCCGATGGTGAAGGCCATGGCGCCGAACGCACCCACGGGCGCGGCCTTCATGACAATGGCGACCAGCTTGAACACGGCGGTCGAGACATCTTCGAGCAGGTCGAGCACGCGCGCGCCGCGATCACCGACCAGCGCCAGAGCGACACCGAACAGGATCGCGACGAACAGCACCTGAAGGATATTGCCGCTGACGAAGGCGGACAGGAAACTGTCGGGAATGATGCCGGTGAGGAAGCCGGTCAGCGTGCTGTCATGCGCCTTCTGCGCATATTCGCTGACCTTGCTGGCGTCGAGCGTGGCGGGGTCGATGTTGAGGCCCGCGCCCGGCTGCACCACATTGGCGACGATCATGCCGACGACCAGCGCCAGGGTGGAGAAGAAGAGGAAATAGGCGAAGGCCTTGCCCGCGACCCTGCCGACGCTGGCAATGTCGCGCATGCCGGCAATGCCGGTGACGATCGTCAGGAAGATGACCGGGGCGATGACCATCTTCACCGCCTTGATGAAGGCGTCGCCGACCGGCTTCATCGCCTCCCCCAGATGCGGCGCAAAATGGCCGAGCGCCACGCCTGCGATGATCGCCAGCAGCACCTGCGCATAGAGATGGAGATACCAGGGACGCCGGGCGACCGGCGTGTCGGGGAAATCGGAAATCTGCATGACAGTTATCTTTCTGGCCCTCGCCAAAAGCCTTCCCGCCTTCTTGGTTGGGCGGGTCGGGAATTGAGGTGGCCAGTATCGAGCTGTCAGCCATGCGCGACAAATTGTAGGAGGAATGAAATTAAATCATTATAATTCAGTGCAGTAATAAACTTTTCACGTCTGCCGCCAATTTATCTAGTGCATATATTTGCCCAAAAATATCGCGCAATGTGCAGAAATTTGCACATTGCTTACCGGCGCGATATGCAGGGCTATGGACGGCGCCCGCTTCCCGAATCGCATCCTGTGGATCGCCCTGTTCCTGGGCGTGGCTAGCGGTCTGCTCTGGCTGTCGGGCGAGGTTGCCGAGCGCAATGCCATTGCCCGCTTGAGTGCGGAGACGCGCGGCGCCGCGATCCTGCGGCAGGCCTATCTCAAGAGCGAGATCGAGCGGTTCAGGCTGTTGCCCATTGCCCTGTCCGACGATAGCGATCTGGTCGCGGGCCTGACCGGATCGCAGACCGCCCTGCGGGCGCTGGACCGCAAGCTGCAGGCGCTCGCCCGCACCACCGGCGCGGCGCAAATCTATGTGCTCGACGCATCCGGGCGCACCGTCGCATCGAGCAACTGGGGCAGCGAGCGCAGCTTTGTCGGCCAGGACTATTCCTTCCGCAATTATTTCAAGCTCGCCGCCGCCCATGGATCGGGCGCGCAATTCGCCCTCGGCACGATCAGTGAACGGCCCGGCATGTATCTGTCGCGGCGATCGCGCGGCGGCGGCTATGTCGTGGTGAAGCTGGAATTTGACGGGATCGAGCAGCAGTGGGCGCGGCTGGGCGAAATCACCTTCATCACCAGTCGCGAGGGCATCATCCTGATCACCAGCCGCCCCGACTGGCGCTTCACCACCATCCATCCGCTGTCGGCGCAGGCCAAGCAGCGCTTTCGCGCCGAATTGCAGTCCGGCCGCGGCTCACTGCTGCCGGTGCCGCTCAGGGGCATGGGCGATGCCGATGGCCGGCAGATCGTCAGCCCCGCCGACGAACCGCGTCGCCGCCTGCTGTGGCAATCGGTCGCGGCCGGCGAACCGGGCTGGCAGCTCAACATGCTGACGCCGCTGCATGGCGTGGAAAGCTTCGTGCGCACGGTGCGGCTGGCGACCCTGCTGCTGCTGCTGCTGCTCGCCGGCGGCATCTGGATATTGCGCGAGCGTGCCCATCGCCGCGCCGAACGGGCCGCCATGGCCGCCGCCCGCACCAGCGAACTGGAGGCGATGGTGACGGACCGTACCCGCGAACTTCGCCGCGAGATGGAGGAGCGCGCCGCCAGCGAGACGCGCGCCGACACGCTGCGCGAAGGGCTGCGCCAGGCCAATCGCCTGGCATCGCTGGGCCAGATCACCGCCGGCATCGCCCATGAAACCGCCCAGCCCGTCGCCGCGATCCGCAGCTATGCCGCCAATGGGCGGTTGTTGATCGAGCGCGGCGACAGCGAGGCTGCGGCCGAGAATATGGCGGCGATCGAGCGCCTGACCGACCGGATTGGCAAGGTCACGGCCGAACTGCGCGGATTTTCGCGCAAGGCGACCGGCACGATCACCACCATCCCGCTGGCCGGGCCGATCGAGGGCAGTGTGCTGATCCTCAAATCGCGGCTCGCGCGGGTCGACCTGCACCTGCCGGACCTGCCGGACGATCTGCGCGTCATGGCCGACACGATCCGGCTGGAACAGGTGCTGGTCAATCTGCTGCAAAATGCGCTGGAAGCACTGGAGGGCGTGGCCGCGCCCGCCATCCGCCTGTCGGTCGCGCTCGATGCGGAGACGGTGCTGTTGTCGGTGATCGACAATGGGCCGGGCATCGATCCGTCGGTGCAGGGCCAGCTTTTCACGCCCTTCGTCACCAGCCGCCCGTCGGGCCTGGGGCTCGGCCTTGTCATCGCCAGCGACATCATGGCTGACATGGGCGGATCGCTGTTCCTGCTGCCCAGTGAGGCCGGCGCCCATTTCCAACTGAGTTTGAAACGCGCATGACCGACATGCCCCCCCGTCCGATTGCCCTGGTCGACGATGATGACGACCTGCGCGCCGCCATGGCGCAGACACTGACGCTGGCGGGCCATGAGGTGTGCGCCTTCGCCCGCGCCGCCGACGCGCTGGCGGCGATCAAGGCGGATTTTCCCGGCGTCGTGGTCAGCGACGTGCGGATGCCGCACATGTCGGGCATCGACCTGTTCCGGGCGCTCCATGCCCGCGACGCGGAACTGCCGGTGATCCTGGTCACCGGCCATGGCGATGTGCCAATGGCGGTGGATGCACTGAAGGCCGGCGCATGGGATTTCCTCACCAAGCCCTTTGATCCCGACGCTTTGCTGGCATCGGTCGCGCGGGCGAGCGAGAAGAGGCTGCTGGTGATCGAGAATCGCCGCCTGCGCGCGATGGTCGATACCGCCGTCGCCTCCCCGCTGATCGGCCATTCCCCGGCGATCGAGCGGCTGCGCGACATGGTGGCGACCCTGGCCGACACCAATATCGACATATTGGTCGAGGGCGAGACCGGCACCGGCAAGGAACTGGTCGCGCGCATGATCCATCAGCGCAGCCGCCGCGCCAGCGCTCAGTTCGTCAGCATCGCCTGCGCCGCGGTGCCGGATTCGATCGCCGAGACCAGCCTGCATGGCGAAAGCCTGGCCGGGCGCGCGCCGCTCGAAGGCCGGCTGGCCCGCGCGCATCAGGGCACCTTGTTCCTGGACGATGTCGACCAGTCGGGCCCGGCGCTGCAGGCGCATCTGATCCAGTTTCTGGAGGATCGACTGGTCCGCCCGGTCGGCGCGCGCGAACCCCAGCCGGTGGACCTGCGCGTGATCGGCTGCATGACGCCGCAGGGCCAGGCGGGGACGATCCAGCCGGCCCTGCTCTATCGGCTGGCGGCGGTGCGGCTGCACATCCCGCCGCTGCGCGAACGGCGCGAGGATATTCCGCTGATCTTCGCCCATCTGCTCGACGCCGCCGCCCGCCGCTTTCGCCGCGCGGTGCCGCCGGTCAGCCGGGCGGTACTGGCCCATCTTCTGGACCATGACTGGCCCGGCAATGTCCATGAACTGGGGCGGCTGGCCGAACGGCTGGCGCTGGGCCTGGAGCAGGAACCCGTTGCCGATGGCGCGACGCTGCCGCTCGACGCGCGCATGGACGCGTTCGAGCGCATGGCGATCATCGAGGCGATCCACGCGACCGGCGGCGACATGGGCCAGGCGATCGAGCGCCTCGGCCTGCCGCGCAAGACCTTCTACTATCGGGTCCGGCGGCTGGGCATCGACCTGCGGAAATTGCGCGGGCTGGATGGATAGGGCGCCAGCCACATGACAGAAATGTAATGTTTGATATGTTGTAACATCATGGACATGTTTTTAGAGAGGCGAGGCAGCCTCCAGCGCGACCGAGCAGGGCGTGGAGGTCAGAATAATGTCGCTCCATCCACCTCGGGGGATCCAAGTCCATGCAATTCCAGTTTCTCGCCGGCTGCGCGCTTGCCGTTCTCGGCATTTCGACGGCCGCCCATGCGCAAACCGCATCGGATGACGCCGCCGACGGCTATCATCAGGCGGCCCGTTCCGACATCATCGTCACCGGCATATTGCCGACCCGCCGCCAGGACATGCTGTCCAGCGTCGCCGTGGTCGAAGGCAAGGATCTGACCCAGGCGATCCGCCCATCGATCGGCGAGACGCTGGAACATCAGCCGGGCGTATCCGCCACCTCCTTCGGCCCCA
Organism: Sphingobium yanoikuyae; assembly: GCF_013001025.1. Lineage (NCBI taxonomy): Bacteria > Pseudomonadati > Pseudomonadota > Alphaproteobacteria > Sphingomonadales > Sphingobiaceae > Sphingobium > Sphingobium yanoikuyae. Next base: position 2,008,978 of record NZ_CP053021.1, read on the forward strand.
GTGCCTCGCGCCCGGTGCTGCGCGGCCTGCAGGGCGAACGCGTCAAGATGCTGACCAACAGCCTGTCGACCGTCGACGTGTCCAACACCTCGGTCGATCATGCCGTCGTCGTCAATCCGCTGCTTGCCGAACGGATCGAGGTGCTGCGCGGGCCGCAGTCGCTGCTCTATGGATCTTCAGCGATCGGTGGCGTGGTCAACGTCATCGACAAGCGTATCCCCACGGCTATCCCGGATGAGCCGGTCCATGTCGATGCGATCGGCACCTATGGTTCGGCCGCGGACGAGCGTTCGGGCGCGGCCTCGGTCGATGTCCCGCTGTCGGGCGGCTGGGTTGCCCATGCCGATGGCAGCTATCTCAAGAGTGACGATGTCCGCATCGGCGGCCATGCGCTGACGCCAGCACTGCGTGCCAAAGCGCTGGCATCGAGCCTGCTCCCCGCCGAACCGGCGGAAGAAGGCGAGGAAGCGATCGACTTTGCCGGCAATGCCGCGGTCAAGGGCAAGCTGCCCAATTCGGCGGCCAAGACCTGGACCGCCGGCGGCGGCATCGCCTATATCGGCGACACCGGCAATATCGGCATTTCCTACGACCATTATGACAGCCTTTATGGCGTGCCGATCCGCTTCGCGACCCAGCCGGGCGACGAGCAGGAAGCCCCGCGCCTCAGCATGAAGCAGGACAGCGTCAACCTACGCGCCGAAGTGAATGGCGACGGCAATGTGCTGGACAAGGTTTCGCTGCGTCTGGGCTATGCGGACTATACCCATGCCGAGCTGGAGGAAGATGGTTCGGTCGGCACCGCCTTCTTCAGCAAGGGCATGGAAGCCAGGCTGGAACTGACCCAGACCAAGCATGGCGCCTGGCGCGGCGCGACCGGCGTGCAACTGTTCAACCGCGACTTCAACGTGATCGGCGAGGAAGCCTTCCTGCCGAAAAACTCGACCACGCAGGTCGGCGTCTTCACCTTGCAGCAGCTCGATTATGGCGCGCTCAAGTTCGAGCTCGGCGGTCGCTACGAACATACCAGCCTGACTGCCAATCCGCTTGAGGATCAGGAGCAGTTCTTCGCCGGCAAGCGCAGCTTCGACGCCTTCTCCGGCTCGGTCGGTGCCTCCTATGGCCTGACCGACAGCTGGCGCATCGGCCTCAACCTGTCGCACACCGAACGCGCGCCGGCGGCTGAAGAATTGTTCGCCAACGGTCCCCATGCCGGCACCCAGGCCTATGAGGTCGGCAATCCCGACTTCAATCTGGAAAAGGCCAACAGCGTCGAGGCCATCCTGCGCGGCAGCGGCGACAATTACAGCTTCGAGGCGTCGGCCTATCACACCTGGTTCTCGAACTTCATCTATGAGGATCTGACCGGCGAGGAAGAAGATGGCCTGCCCGTCTATGCGTTCAACCAGGCGGACGCCCGCTATTATGGCTTCGAGGTGCAGGGATCGCTGACCCTGGCCAAGCTGGGCGACGGCAAGATCGTCGCTGATGGCCTGGCCGACTATGTCCATGCCAATGTGAAGAGCGTCGGGCCGGCGCCGCGCATTCCTCCGCTCCGTCTGCTCGGTGGCCTGGCCTATCAGGCGACCAAGTTCGACCTGCGCGGCGAAGTCGAGCGTGTCAGCAAGCAGGACCGGGTCGCCGAGTTCGAGACCACGACGCCCGGCTACACCATGGTCAATGCCGAGTTGAATGTTCGCCCCTGGGGCAAGGAACGTCCGCTCAGCTTCGCCCTGTCGGCCAACAACATCTTCGATGTGGTCGCCCGCCGGGCCTCGTCCTTCCTCAAGGACTATGCCCCGCTCACCGGCCGCGACATCCGCGTGACCGCGCGGGTCAGTTTCTGATTTGGATGAACCGGGGCGGGTCGACCGCCCCGGTTCATCGGGCTCAGTTCTCCCTGAGCACCGGATAGAGATGATGATAGGGGCTGCGATCGGGCAGCCGGGCCGAAAGCCAGTCGAGCCGCGCATCGCCATCGGCCGCGAATGCGGCATCAGCGGCCAATTTCGCCTCAAACTCTGCGCGAATCTGCGCATCAGCGGCGAGGAGCGCCTCGGCGATCGGCGCCCGGACGAAGTCCTCCGCCCCAGAAGGCGCCGCCAATATCTCCGGGAAGAAGCCCCAGGCAAGGAAACTGTCCTGGCTTTCCGGCTCCAGCAGCGCGGCCGCCAAAAGGCCCAGCGGCTGATCGGCAGGCACGCGCACCGTGCCGGCTGGCAGCGTTTCAGTCACGGTCTCGTGCCGCAACTTCGTGTCCAGCGGGATGCGCGCGTCGCGCACCGACATCGATTGCGGGTCCACCAGCCGCGCCCGATCGAGCGTCAGCGTGCGCGGCGCGTCCAGCACATCATACTGAATGCCGTGCAGCGTCAGCCGGTCGATCACTTCGGCCTGCCCGGCCGGCACCCACCATGCCTTGGGCAGGCGCACCGTCTCGACCGGTTCCTGGCCGATGATCGGCATCCGCCAGTCGACCGGGCGGCCCAGCCATTTCTGTTCCCTGCGCCCGCTCGCCGGCGAGACATAGGTGTCGAAGGCGATGCCCTTGAACCGCTCGACCCAGCCGATGGGCTGCACGGCGGGCTTCCAGCGGGTCAGCATTTCGGCGGGGCGCGATGCCTGGTCGCTGGCCTTCGCCTGCGCAATCGCTCCGGCATCCTGCCCGGCCAGCTCCAGCGCCGCCTCCAGCAGGACATAGGTGCCCAGCACCCGTTGGCGATAGGGCTTCATCATGTGGTTTTCGACCAGCACGGTCGGGACGCCGATGAAATCGCCATAGCCGGTCGAATAGCGCGGCCCTTCGGGCGCCTGACGGATGCCCTTTGTCGGCTCCCGCGTGTCGATCGGGCTGGGATAGATGGTGGGGATATGGCCAGCCTTTTCCAGTGCTGACGTCACGCTCGGTCCGAAACGGCCCTGCAGCCAGTCTGCGGTGGCGCGATGATAGGCATAGCGGCCCCAGCCGGCATAAGTGAATGTGATGTCATATTGCATGTCGAAGCCGTCGCTGACATGGCAATCGACATAGAGGATCGGGTCCAGCCGACGCAGCAGGCCGATCATCGCCCGGCTTTCGGGCGCGTCCGCTTTGGAATAGTCGCGGTTCAGGTTGATGTTGCGGCTATTGCCGACATAGCCCTTCTCCGCCGGGCCGCGCAGCGCCGGGAAGTTCCAGCGGCTCATCTTCTCATGCCCGTCGATATTATAGACTGGCACGAACACCAGATCGACCTTGTCGAGCAGCCCGTCCTTGCCGCGCAGCGCGATGTCGCGCAGCAGCATCAGGCCGGCATCCTTGCCGTCAATCTCGCCCGCATGGATGCCCGCCTGCACCAGCACGACCGGCTTGCCCGTGCCCGACCCATCTTTGGCCTTGCTGGCCCGCACCAGCAGCATGTCGCGCCCTTCGCCAGTGCGGCCGAAGGTTTCGAGGCTGATGAGGGGCGAGGCCGCATCCAGACGCTTCAACCAGGCCGTAACCTCATCATAGCGCGGCGTGGTGGCAAAGCCGGCCTGCTCGGCCGGCGTGATCCAGGGATCATCCTTGCCGACGACCAGTTTTTCACTTGCCCCCGACCAGGGCAGCGTTGGCGGTAGCACCGACGCGGGTAGACCCGGCAGCGGCGCCTCAGTCGGCTGCTGCGCGATGGCGGTGCCAGCAACACATAAAGCGGCGGCGCCCAGAAGGCGCGTCATGCTCTTGCTCATGTCTCTATCCTTCCGGCTCAGAAGCGGGCGCGCACGCCGACGGTGGCGGTGCGCGGCGTGCCCGGCTGCACCCAGACCGAGCTATAGCTGCTGGCATACCATGTCTCGTCGAACAGGTTGCTGATCGTCCCGAACAGCTCGACACCCTCGATCACATCGACGCTGCCGAACAGGCGGAACAGGGTGTGCGACGGCAGGGTGAAGTCCGTGCCCGTTTCGCCCAGCCGTTCGCCGACATATTGCATGCCTGCGCCCAGTTGGGCCTCGCGCCCGGCCAGTTCGAAATGCTTCGCGACCTGGATGTTGAGAACATGGTCGGGAATGTTGATCAGCCTGTCCCCCGGCAGGATCTGGGTGGCGAAATTGGGATCGTTCACCGCCTCCCGCGCTTCGGCATCGGTATAGGCGTAGCTCAGCAGGACATCGATGTCGCCGGGCAGATGGCCGTTCACGTCCAGTTCGATACCGCGGCTGCGCGCCTTGCCGATCGCGACGGAAAAGCCGGGATTATTATTGTCGCTGGCCAGCACATTGTCCTTGGTCAGCTGATAGACGGACAGGGTGCCGGTCAAGGCACCGCCGAGCGCGGTCAGCTTGACGCCAGCCTCGATCGACTCACTCGTTTCCGGGTCGAAGATATTGTTGAAGAAATCCGCGCCGACATTGGCGCGATAGCCCTGGCCATAGGCGGCATAGAGGGTGATCGGATCGCTGAGGTCATAGACGATGCCGGCCTGCGGGCTGAACCGCTCATATTTGCGGCTATTGTAACGATTGGCCTCCGCAAGCACGCGGTTATCGACCTTCAGCGTCAGATTGTCATAGCGGCCGCCGATGCGGATCTGCAGTCGATCGGTCAGTTCGATCTGGTCCTGCACATAGAAGCCGAAGCTGCGCTGGGTATCCAGACGATTGGTCAGCACCGACGTCGCAGGCAGCGGATATTGGCCATAGACCGGATTGTCGATGTCGATGACATAGCCGGCCTGGTCGCTCGGATTGCTGCTCAGCGCCGGCGGGCGATAGCGGGTGAAATAATTATCATATTCGAACTGGTCGAAATCGCCGCCGATCAGCACCCGATGACGTAGCGATCCGGTCTCGAACTTGCCGGCGACCTCGGCGCGGACCACGCTATGTTCCGCATCATAGCGGCGCGAGCGGCGCTGGCGCGACAGGGAGTGGCCGTCAACGTAGAGTTTCTGGCGCGATGCGGTCTGCTCCGCGTCGGACGAGAAACCGGTCAGCAGCGTGTCGCGATGGCTGGCCCCGACCAGCAGGCTCCAGTCGTCATTGAACTGATGGTCGAGCCGCAACTGGTGGCCGGTGGCGCGCGCCACCGTGTCGCCATCGCCTGGCTCGCCCAGGAAGCGCGAGCGTGGCACGGTGTTGAAGTCATTGTCCAGGACTACGATGCCGCGATCGAACGGCACTTCCACGCGGGTCCATTCGAAATCATAGGTGAGGCGCGTCCGATCGCCGAGCGCGACGCCGATCGAGGGCAGGAAGCCCCAGCGCTTCTGCGAGACATAGTCGCGGAACGTGTCGCCCTTCTCATAATAGCCGATCAGCCGCGCGGTGATGCCGTCGGTCAGCGCCAGATTGGCGTCGGCGTCGGCGCGGAACCGGTCATAGCTGCCATATTGCAGCGTGCCCGTGCCGAAGGTCCGGCCGATTTCGGCCTGCTTGGTCACCAGATTGATCGTGCCGCCCGGCTCGCCGCGCCCGATCAGCGCCGCCGCCGGCCCTTTCAGCACCTCGACCCGCTCGATCCCGGCCACGTCGCGCTGGCCGCCAAAGCCGCGCCCGGCGTTGAAGCCATTGACCAGATAGCCGCTCGGCAGATTTTCATCTCCGGCAAAGCCGCGAATGGCGAAACTGTCCCACAACCCGCCCAACGTATTCTGGCGCGCGACCGAGGCATTCATGTCCAGCGCGTCGGTCAGACGCAGGATATTATTCTGCTGCAGCGTCTCCGCGTCGATCTCTGTGATGGCCTGGGGAATTTCCTTCACGGAGAAATCGCCGCGATAGGCCTGACGCACGCCGTCGACCGTGATGGCACCCTCGCCCTCCGGCACATGATGAACCGCATCGCCGGTCTGCGCCTGGGCTGGAAGCCAGGCCAGGACAGCAGCCAGCGGCAGCGCGCGGGCGATGTGATGGAAGCGACGGGAACGGACGGGCGCAGCGCAGGCGCGCGGCAGGAACTGGATCGACATATTTTCCCCTGAATGAAATGAGACGAAATCTCATTCGCCGCTGCCCCTAGGGTAGGCTCGTCGCACCCGTCAATGGAAATGTTATATTATTTCATTGACAGATTACTGCATCGCCGAAATGGTCCGACGCAACAGCCAAGGAGCCTTGCCCCCATGTCCCTGACCGCCACCGGCCAGCCCATCCTATTGTCCGACGTCCACCTGTCCTATGGCAGCCATCATGTGCTGCGCGGCCTGACCCTGCATGTCCATGCCGGCGAAATCTATGCGCTGCTCGGCGGCAATGGGGCGGGCAAGTCGACCACCATGTCGACCCTGCTGGGTTTTGCCCAGCCCGACAGCGGCATGGTGCTGGTGGCCGGCCATGACCCGGCGGCGCAGCCCGACAAGGCGCGCGAGCAGATCGCCTATGTCCCCGAAAATGTCGCCCTTTACGAGCATCTGACAGCGCCGGAAAATGCCGCCTATCTGCTGGCGCTGGCCGGCCGCCACCCGGCCCCGCAGGAGATTGACGGCGCGTTCGACGCAACGGGCCTGCAGGCACCGGCCTGGGACAAGCGTCTCGGCGGCTTTTCCAAGGGGATGCGGCAGAAGGTGGCGATCGCCATCGCCCTATTGCGCGAAGTGCCGGTGCTGCTGCTCGACGAGCCCTCTTCCGGCCTTGACCCGCGCGCGACCGCCGATTTCAACCGGCTGGTCCACGATGTCGCGCGCAAGGGCGCGGCCGTGCTGATGGTCACCCATGACCTGCTGTCGGCGGCCGACATTGCCGACCGGATCGGCTTCCTCGAATCCGGCCGGATCGTCGACGAGGCATTGGCGCAAGGCACGGACCGCTTCGACGTGCGCGACCTGCACCGCAAGTTCGCGCGGGAGGCCGTTGCCGCATGAGGGCCATCACCCTGATCGCGCGTGACGAATTGCGGCTGATGCGGCGCAACCGCGTCGCCGTCATCGCCTTCGCGCTGCTCGTCCTGCTGACGCTCGCCGCCGCGCTCATCAGTTGGTCGCACCAGAGCGGCATCGCCGAAACCCGCACCCGGTTCCAGGCCCAGGCAGCCGAGGCGTTCGAGGCGCAGCCCGACCGCCACCCCCATCGCATGGCCCATTTCGGCAATTTCATCTTCCGCCCGCTGCCACCGCTCGCTGCCTTCGATCCCGGCGTCGATGCCTTCACCGGCAACAGCATCTTCCTGGAAGGTCATCGCCAGAACAGTGCCAATTTCGGTGATGTCCGCCAATCCTCGCTGCTGGTCCGCTTCGGCCAGTTGACCCCGGCCTTCGTGTTGCAGGTGATTGCGCCGCTGCTGCTGATCTTCCTTGGCTATGGCGCGGTCGCGCGCGAACGCGAACGCGGCACGCTGCGCCAGATGCTGGTGCAGGGTGTGTCCGCCCGCGCGCTTGTCATGGGCAAGCTGCTGGCGCTGGCGCTGGTCGCCGCGCTGGTCGGGCTGCCCGCGCTCATCGCCTTCCTGCTGATCGCGGGCCAACCCGGCGCGCTGGCCGGGCCGATGGCGGTGATCGCGCTTGGCTATGGCGCCTATCTGGCACTCTGGTCGATCATCGTCATCCTTGTCTCCGCGCTGGTAAGGCGCGGCCGCGACGCGTTGCTGGCGTTGCTGGCGCTTTGGGCGGTGCTGGTCATCCTGCTGCCGCGCGTGGCGCCCGACATCGCGGCGCAGGCCCATAGCCTGCCCACCCGCCTGGAAACCGACATCGCCATCCAGCAGGATCTGCATCGCCTTGGCGACGCGCATAATCCTGACGATCCCTTCTTCAACGCCTTCAAGCAGAAGGTGCTGCGCCGCTATGGCGTCGACAAGGTAGAGGATCTGCCGGTCAATTATAACGGCCTGCTCGCGGTCGAGGGCGAGAAGCTGACGTCGGGGCTGTTCGACCACTATGCCGATCGCAGCTTCGCGATCCAGCAGGCGCAGAGCCGGCTCACCGACGGCTTCGGTATCATCAGCCCGGCCATCTCGCTGCGGCAATTGTCGATGGCAGCCGCGGGCACCGATCTTGCGGGCCATCGCCGCTTCCTCGCTCAGGCCGAAGCCTATCGCTTCGCCATGGTCCAGCATCTCAACCAGTTGCAGGCGGATGCCGTCAGCTATGCCGATGACAAGGCCAAGGATGCCGGCGCCGATCAGCGCAAGCGCATCTCTGCCGATCATTGGCAGTCGATCCCGCAATTCCGCTTCATCGCGCCGACCGCCGGCGACCTGGTGACCGCCAGCCTGCCCGGCCTGGGCCTGCTACTCGCCTGGCTGGCACTCGCGCTGCTAGCGCTGCTGCCCGTCGCCCGCCATCTTCAGAAAGCCCGTCCATGACCCTCCTCACCCATGAACTGCGCCTGCTGCTGCGATCACGCATGGCGCTGCTGGCGCTGCTGCTCGTCGCCCTGCTCGCCATCGCCTCGGTCGCTGCCGGCATGACCGAAGTCGCCCGACAGCGCGCCGTCATCGCCCGCATCCAGCCGAAACAGGCACAGGATATCGCCGCCGTCGCGCAATGGGCCGGCAAGACACAGGATCCCGGCAACGCGGCCTATTACAGCTTCCATGCCACCTGGGATGCGCCCGCACCGCTCGCCTTCGTGGCGCTCGGGCTGCGGGACGTCGCACCTTACATCCTGCGTGTCCGCGCGCTGGGGCTGGAAGCACAGCTTTACGATGGCGAGGCGTTCAATCCCGAACTGGCGCTGCCCGGTCGTTTCGATTTCGCCTTCGTGCTCGTCTATCTGACGCCTTTGTTCGTGATTGCCCTGATCCACGACCTGGTCTCGGGCGAGCGGGAAGCCGGGCGGCTGCGGATGCTCGATGCGCTCGCAGGATCGGGACGGCATCTCTGGGCACGGCGTGTGCTGCTGCGTGGTGGCCTGCTGTTTCTCACGCTCGCCCTGCCTGTCAGTATCGGGGCAAGTCTTTCGCATGTGCCGCTGCTGCCGCTGCTGGCGGTGCTCGGCCTCGTCGCCCTCTATCTCGCCTTCTGGATCGGCGTCACGTTGCTGGTAGGACGGCTGCGCTGGAGTTCGGTCACCAATGCCGCGACGCTTGCCGGCCTGTGGCTGCTGCTTACCCTGCTACTGCCGACCATCGCCCATGTCGCGATCAACCGTGCCATCCCGGTCGGCCAGGGCGTGGAACTGACGCTCGCCCAGCGCGAGGCGGTCAACCGCGCCTGGGACATTCCGCGCGAACAGACCATGCAGGCCTTCTATGCCGGCCATCCCGAATGGAAGGACAGCCCGCCGCTAGGCCACGCATTCCACTGGAAATGGTATTTCGCCTTCCACCAGGTCGGCGATGAAAGCGTCGCGCCCAAGGCGAACGCCTACCGCCACGGGATCGAGGCGCGCGATGCTGCCGCCCGTTCGGTCGGCTGGCTGCTGCCCTCGGTCGGCGTACAGGCGCTGCTCGCCCGCCTCGCCGACACCGACATGCAGGCGCAACTGGCCTATCAGGACCGCATCCGCGCCTTTCACACCCGGCTGCGCAATTATTATTATGCCTATCTCTTCACCGACAAGCCGTTCGGGCAGGTCGATTTCGAAGGCGCTCCGCGCTTCGACGATATGTGAGAGACTGTGATGGCCGGGGATGAGGGCGAAATTGCCCGCTTCGCTTCATCCTCGGCGGCAACCATCGACTTGCCGACGCACATACAAGCGCCGGTGCTGGTCTGTGCCTGCAACGGTCAACTACCGATGTTGGATATCTCCAGCCATGCTTCAACGCAAATCGTTGAAATCATGGTGGGCGCGACAGGGATTGAACCTGTGACCCCACCCGTGTGAAGGGTGTGCTCTACCGCTGAGCTACGCGCCCCCTGTAAGGAGGAGGCGGCCTTTCGCATCCGATGCCGGGCCTGTCAAGCGCCGCCTTGCAGCTTTTTGGAAATTATCTCTGTCCAGCGCGTTTGGCCGCATTATACAGGCCCGACCAATATAGATCAGAAAGTGCATCATCCATGCGTCAGACCGTCGCTCTCGTCCTTGCCTCCATGTTCCTGTCCGCGCTCGCCGCCTGCAACACGGTGCAGGGCGTCGGCCGCGACATCGAATCGGTCGGCACCGCCGGCAAGGAAGTCATTCACTGATAACGGGGACAGGGCGGCGTCCTGCCGCCCTGCATCATTGCAGGATGCGTGGAAAGGCCGACTTCTTGCGCAGGCGCACACCGTCGCAATCCGGCTCGCCGCATTCGCACGCCTCGATCGCATAGCGTACGCCACACATCACCAGAACATCCTGGTCGAACGAATAGTTGGCAATACCCGCGCGCTCGACCTTTTCTTGTGCTCTGGCCTTGAGAGTCATGAGTAGCTTCCCTCCATTTGGGACGACCGACAATGATTGCTGCGTTGCACAATGTCAATTCATCGACATTGGTTCCTTAACCGATAGTCAGAAATCGTCCCGCAAATCGCACGTTTCGGCGGCGGCCTCGTGTTTCTACATAGACGCTTGCAGCGCTTGACTGCCGCTCCCATATGCGCGGTCATGAATGACCATAACCGCTCGTCCATGCCGGTCTGGCATGGCACCACCATCATGTCGGTCCGCAAGAATGGAAAGGTCGTCGTCGCCGGCGACGGCCAGGTTTCCATGGGCCAGACGGTGATGAAGCCCAATGCGCGCAAGGTGCGCCGCCTGCATGACGGCAGCGTCATCGGCGGCTTTGCCGGCGCCACCGCCGACGCCTTCACCCTGTTCGAACGGCTCGAAGCCAAGCTGGAACGCCATAATGGCCAATTGATGCGCGCCGCCGTCGAACTCGCCAAGGACTGGCGCACCGACAAATATCTCCGCAACCTGGAAGCGATGATGATCGTCGCGGATAAGGACGTCACCCTGATCCTGACCGGCAATGGCGACGTGCTGGAGCCGCTCGGCGGCGTGGCCGCGATCGGTTCGGGCGGCAATTATGCCCTCGCTGCCGCCCGCGCGCTGGTGGAATATGAGGAAGATGCCGAAACCCTGGCCCGCAAGGCGATGGGTGTGGCGGCGGATATCTGCGTCTACACCAACGACCAGCTCACCATAGAAACGCTCGACAGCGCAGCCTGAGATCCCAAGAAAAGACCATGAACGACAATCTGACCCCCAAAGCCATCGTTGCCGCGCTCGACGCGCATATCATCGGCCAGCATGATGCCAAGCGCGCCGTCGCCGTCGCGCTGCGCAACCGTTGGCGCCGCCAGCACCTGCCCGCCGATTTGCGCGACGAGGTGACGCCCAAGAATATCCTGATGATCGGGCCGACGGGCTGCGGCAAGACCGAAATCAGCCGCCGCCTGGCGAAGCTGGCCGACGCGCCTTTCGTCAAGGTCGAGGCCACCAAGTTCACCGAGGTCGGCTATGTCGGCCGCGATGTCGAGCAGATCGTCCGTGATCTGGTCGAGGAAGCCGTGCGTCTGGAGAAGGACCGCCGCCGCGAAGCCGTGCGCGAAGCCGCGTCGGAAGCCGCCATGGCCCGCCTGCTCGATGCGCTGACCGGCAAGGATGCCAGCGAAGCCACCCGCCTTTCCTTCCGCCAGAAGATCGAGGGCAACCAGATGAACGATGTCGAGGTGGAGGTGGAGGTCGCCGACGCCCCGTCGATGCCGATGGAAATCCCCGGCATGGGCGGCCAGGTTGGCATGATCAACCTCAGCGACATGATGTCCAAGGCCTTTGGCCAGCAACAGAAAAAGCGTCGCAAGATGCGCGTCGCCGATGCCTGGGACAAGCTGGTCGAGGAAGAGCAGGACAAGCGCCTCGACCAGGATGATGTCGCCCGCGTCGCCATCACCAGCGCCGAGCAGAATGGCATCGTCTTTCTCGACGAGATCGACAAGATCGCCGTCAGCGACGTGCGTGGCGGTTCGGTCAGCCGCGAAGGTGTGCAGCGCGACCTGCTGCCGCTGATCGAAGGCACGACCGTCTCGACCAAATATGGCCCGCTCAAGACCGACCATATCCTCTTCATCGCTTCGGGCGCCTTCCATGTGGCGAAGCCCAGCGACCTGTTGCCCGAGCTTCAGGGCCGCCTGCCGATCCGCGTGGAGCTGAAGGCGCTGACCGAGGAGGATTTCGTCGCGATCCTGTCCGACACCAAGGCCAGCCTTGTTGCGCAATATCGTGCGCTGCTGGCGACCGAGGAAGTGACGATCGACCTGACGCCCGAAGGCATCCGCGCGGTCGCGAAGATCGCCGCCGAGGTGAACAGCGAGGTCGAGAATATCGGCGCCCGCCGCCTGCAGACCGTCATGGAGAAGCTGCTGGAGGATGTGAGCTTCGAGGCGGAGGACCGCCGCGGCGAGACGCTGGTGATCGATCAGGCCTATGTCGACAAGCAATTGTCGGCGGTTGCCCATGACACCGACCTCAGCAAATATGTGCTGTAACTGAGCGCCTAGCTTCAGTCCGGGCCTGCCGTTTCTTATGGCAGGCCCGGATCATCTTCCCCCCTGCCCGCCATCATGTCAGCCTCCGCCATGCGATTCGCAGGGAGGGAATATGATCCGCACTTCGGCCTGGCTCTTGGCGAGCCTCAGCATTGCCGCGCTGTCCACCACCGCCGAGGCGCAGACCGCCGCCAAACCGCCCGTCGTGGCAAAGAAGCCGCATGAGGTGAAGGCGCCCTTCGGCGCGACGCGGCAGGATCCCTATTATTGGCTGCGCGACGACAGCCGCAAGAACCCCGAGATGCTCGCCTATCTGGCGGCCGAAAATGCCTATGCCGACACACTGCTGGCGCCGACCAAGCCGTTGCAGGACAAGCTCTACGCCGAGATCACCGGCCGCATAAAGCAGGACGACAGCAGCGTCCCCTATCGCAAGAAGGGCTACTGGTATTACAGCCGCTTCGAGACCGGCGGCGACTATCCGATCGTCGCCCGACGCAAGGGCAGCATGGACGCGCCCGAGCAAATATTGCTCGACGAACCCAAGATGGGCGCGGGCAAGGGCTATTTCGCGATCGGTGGCAAGGAAGTCAGCCCCGACGACAAATTGCTCGCCTATGCCGAGGATCTGGTCGGCCGCCGCCAATATGTGATCCGGGTCAAGGGACTCGCCGACGGCAAGCTGCTGAGCGACGAAATCCCCAATGCCGAACCCGATTTCGCCTGGGCCGATGACAGCAAGACGATCTTCTATGTCGAGAAAGACCCGACCACCCTGCTCGGCAAGCGGGTGAAGGCGCATGTGCTGGGCACGCCCCTCAGCGCCGATCGACTGGTCTATGAGGAGAAGGACGATAGCTTCTACATGGGCCTCAAGAAGACGACGTCGGACAAGTTCATCTGCATCGTCCTGCAATCGACCGTCAGCAATGAGGAACGCTGCGCCCCGTCGGCCAATCCGGCAAGCTTCACGCCGCTCGCCCCGCGCGAACGCGACTTCCTCTACAGCAGCGACAATGTGGGCGGCAAATGGACGATCCGCACCAATTGGCAGGCCCCCAATTACCGGCTGATGACCATATCGGACGCCGATGCCGCCAAGGGCCGCGCCGCCTGGACGGACATCGTGCCGACCAGCGCCAGCGTGTTCATCGAGAATTTCCAGCCCTTCGATAGCTTCTTGGCGATCGAGGAACGGTCGGGCGGCAACAAGCGCCTGCGCCTGCTGACCAAGGGCGGCAAGAGCAGCTTCGTGGAGGCGGACGAACCCGCCTATGCCATGGCGCTCAACGTCAATGCCGAAAGCGGCACGCCCTGGGTCCGCTACACCTATGACAGCTTGCGCACGCCGCAGACCACCTATGAGGTCAATGTCGATACCGGCGAACGCAAGATACTGAAGGTCCAGGAAGTAAAAGGCTATGATCCCGCCAAATATGTGACCGAACGGATCTGGGCGACCGCGCGCGACGGCACGAAGGTGCCGGTCTCGCTCATCTACGCCAAGGGCTTCCAGAAGAATGGCTCGGCCCCGCTCTACCAATATGCCTATGGCAGCTATGGCTATTCGACCGACCCGGCCTTTTCGCCGTTGCTGCCCAGCCTGCTCGATCGCGGTGTCGTCTATGCCATCGCCCATATTCGCGGCGGCCAGGAAATGGGCCGCCAATGGTATGATGACGGCCATCTCAAGAACAAGATGAACAGCTTCACCGACTTCATCGACGTGACCCGCGCGCTGGTGGATCAGGGTTATGCAAAGAAGGGCCGGGTCGCCGCGATGGGCGGCAGCGCTGGCGGTCTGCTGATGGGCGCGGTCGCGAACATGGCGCCGCAGGATTACAAGGTCATCATCGCGCAGGTGCCGTTCGTGGATGTCGTGACCACCATGCTCGATCCAACCATCCCGCTCACCACCGGCGAATATGACGAATGGGGCAATCCCGAGCAGCAGTCCTGGTATGATGTGATGCTCGCCTATTCGCCCTACGACCATGTCGAGGCGAAAGCCTATCCCAGCCTGTTCGTCGGCACCGGCCTATGGGACAGCCAGGTCCAATATTATGAGCCGACCAAATGGGTGGCCAAGCTGCGCGCGACCAAGACCGACAGCAATCCGCTGGTCTTCCGCATCAACATGGAGGCCGGCCATGGCGGCAAGTCGGGCCGTTTCCGCCGCTATCGCGACCAGGCCGAATATAGCGCCTTCGCGCTGGAGCAATTGGGGGTGGCCCAATAGCCAGTCCCCAGGCACATAAATCCGTTCGCTTCGAGCCCTTCGACTGCCTGCTTGCAGCAGGCGCTCAGGATAAACTTCATCGTCTTTAACGATGAAGTTGAGAAGCCGAAAGCACGGCGCTCGCGTTTCTCGACACGCTCGAAACGAACGGACAACTGATTAAAAGTCAGTAGGTCAGTAGCTGCGGCCCACCAGCACCCGCTCCACGGCGGTGCCGCCGGTGAAGATGCAGGCGCCATCGGCCGCTTCCGCATCGGTCGGCACGTTGCGCAGGGTGAGCTTCTCGCCCTTCAGCCACTGCACGACCTTCTCCAGTTCCGGGCCGGTCGGCTTGGCCCACTGGACCAGCGCCCAGCCGGGGTTCTTGCTGGCCTTGAAATAGGCCTTGAGTGCGTCGAGATCGGTGATCGACTTGTCGATATTGCCGTCCAGACGCGCCTTCGCGTCAGCGAACAGCGACGTCTGGATATCCTCCAGCATCGCAGTTGCGCCAGCGACGAAATCGCCCTTGGCGACGATCTGGCTGTCGAGCTTGCCATCCTCGCGATAAAGGCGATCGCGGCGGATGACGGAGACATTGCCACCGGCAACGTCACGACCGCCAACCTCGATCACGATCGGCGCGCCCTTCTTGACCCAGCCCCAGCGCTTGGTCGCGGCCTTGGACGGGCGCTTGTCGAGCAGCGCGCGGACCGGCTCGCGGAACACGTCCAGGCCATTCAGCTGGTTCACCAGATCGGTGCAATAATCGACGATCGCGGCGTCTTCCTCGGTATCGCGCAGCATCGGCACGACCACGACCTGATAGGGCGCGACGCGCGGCGGCACGCGCAGGCCGTCATCATCGCCATGGACCATGATCAGGCCGCCGATCATGCGGGTCGACATGCCCCAGCTGGTGGTCTGGGCCAGTTCCTGCTGCCCTTCGGCATTCTGGAACTTGATATTCTGCGCCTGACTGAAGGTCGTGCCCAGGAAATGCGAGGTGCCGGCCTGCAGAGCCTTGCCGTCCTGCATCATCGCCTCGATCGAATAGGTCGCGACGGCGCCGGGGAAACGCTCATTCTCCGGCTTCTCGCCCGCGACCACCGGCAGGCCGACACATTCCTCGGCGAAGCTGCGATAGACTTCGAGCATCTTCATCGTCTCTTCCATCGCCTCGTCGACGGTCGAGTGCGCAGTATGCCCTTCCTGCCACAGGAATTCGCTGGTGCGCAGGAACATGCGGGTGCGCATTTCCCAGCGGACGACATTCGCCCACTGGTTGATCAGCACCGGCAGGTCGCGCCAGCTCTGGACCCAGCGGCTGAAGGCTGCGCCAATCACGGTTTCCGATGTCGGGCGAACGACCAGCGGCTCTTCCAGCTTCGCTTCGGGATCGGGCACCATCTTGCCGTCCTTCTGGATCAGGCGGTGATGGGTGACGACCGCCATTTCCTTGGCGAAGCCGTCGACATGCTCGGCTTCCTTCTCGAAATAGGAGAGCGGAATGAACAGCGGGAAATAGCAATTTTCGTGGCCGGTCTGCTTGATCCTCGCATCGAGCAGGGTCTGGATCCGTTCCCAGATGCCATAGCCCCAGGGACGGATCACCATGCAGCCGCGCACGCCGCTTTCCTCGGCCATGTCGGCTTCGGTGATGACGGCCTGATACCAGGCAGCGAAATCCTGTTCGCGGGTAACGTTAAGGGCGTGTTTCACGGGGTCTGTCGCCTGTCTAGAAGTGGATGGGGCGCCATAGGCCAGACCCGCCATCCCTGTCGACCCCCAAGCATCGCGCCGGGCGGGGTTCAGTCGGCGTCGGCGCCCAGTCGTTCCAGCCAGGCCTTCGCCTGCTTGGGCTCGCCCACCGCATCGGCCGCCGGCTTGCCGCGCGCGGCCAGAAACTCTTGGTGCAAGTCAAAGCCTTCGAGACCCAACTGCTCTCGCAGCCGATCTATATCAGCTGCCAGCTCTTCCAGTTGGTCCACCATGGACCTGGCGTTTTCACGCGTCCATCGGTCACTGTTATGGCCAAACAGGCCCCAGCGCCCGGCAGCGGTCACGCGCAGCGCCGCAATCAGCGCCGCGCGATATTCCTCTTCCAGCTCCGCCCGGCGGATATCCAGGCGCTCCAGTCTATCCGCCTTGGCCATGTTGGATCAGCTCAGCTTGTCGATCTTCGCATTGAGCGCAGCCAGTTGCGCCTTCAGGACGGCGATCTCGTCATCCTTGCTTTCTTCGGTCGCCGCCGGGGTCGGGCTGGGCGTGGCGCCCGGCATGCCCGGAACGCCATTGCCGAACGCGCTCGCCGCGGCCTCGAACATCTGCATGTTGCGCTTGGCGATCTCGGCCAGCGGGCCGCCACCAAAGGCGCCCTTCATGGCTTCCTGGAACTGCTGCTGGTTCTTGCGGAAGGCGTCCATCGACGCTTCGAGATATTGCGGCACCATCGACTGCATGGAATCGCCATACATGGCGATCAGCTGGCGCAGGAAGTTGACCGGCAGCATGTTCTTGCCACGCTGTTCTTCTTCCATGATGATCTGGGTCAGGACATTATGGGTGATGTCCTCGCCGGTCTTCGCGTCGACGACGACGAACTCGCGCCCCTCGCGGGTCATCTGCGACAAAAGGTCCAGCGTGATATAACTTGAAGTTTCGGTGTTATAGAGCCGCCTGTTAGCGTACTTCTTGATAACCACCGGTTCGGATTCATTAGCAGCCTTCGATTTGGCCATGCCTGTCTCTCCCTCACCTGCTCATCCCGCATTAGCACAGGGCGATGCCGCGCCGCAACATGGCCCGCGTCCTTTACCCCTTTTTCTCAACATTTTATGGCGCGAAACGGAGCATGATCCTGATTTGCGTCGCCGCGCCTTCATCGGCCTGCGTCGCTATCAGGAGGCGCAGCGTCCGTCCCCACCACCACCATGCCCCATCGCCGCAACGGCGGGCAATGCCCGGCTGCTGCGGTATCAGGCTGATTTGGCACCGGAAAACGATCGGGCACCGGTCGTCTTTATCCCCTCCCTGATCAACCCACCACAGGTGCTGGACCTGTCGGAAAGCCGCTCCATGCTGCGCCACATGGCCGCAGCGGGCCATGACGCCTATCTGGTCGATTGGGGCGCGCCGACGGCCGCCGACCGCAGCCTCGGCCTCGACGGCCATGTCACCGACCGGCTCATCCCGATGCTCGCTGCATTGCGGCGCCCACCAATCCTGGTCGGCTATTGCCTGGGCGGCACGATCGCCATTGCAGCCGCAGCATTGCACCGGGTCACCGCACTGGCGACGATCGCCTCGCCCTGGGACTTTGCCGGTTTCCCGGCCGCCGACCTTGCCGAGATTGCCGCCCTGTGGCGCGGTGCGAAGCCGGTGTGCGACCGGCTCGGCTATGTGCCGATGGAGGCGCTGCAGTCAGGCTTTTGGGCGCTCGATCCGCAGCGGACCGTGCAGAAATATGCGGCCTTCGCCGACATGACACCCTGTTCCGACCAAGAACGCGCCTTCCTGGCGGTCGAGGACTGGGCCAATGAGGGCGCACCGCTCACCTATGCCGCCGGGCAGCAATTGTTCGAGATGCTCTATGCGGCAAATGCGAGCGGGCGAAACGAATGGCACATCGACGGGACCGTCATAGACCCGGCCTCGCTCCCCTGCCCTAGCTTGTCGATCGCTTCTGCAACCGATCGAATCGTACCCGCCACAGCCGCCCCATCCCTTACGGAAAGCCGGATATTGAACCTTGGCCATGTCGGCATGATATTGAGCCAGCGGGCACCCGACATGCTTTGGCATCCGCTGTCCCTTTGGCTTTCCCGCCATGGCGGATGATGTTATGTGCGCCTGCGAAAACAACATTACCACTAGTGAGGATCGAGCCTTTGTCAGACATCGTCATTACCGCCGCCAAGCGTACCGCCGTGGGCAGTTTCATGGGCGCCTTCGGCACGACTCCGGCACATGAACTGGGCCGCCAGGCCATCCTCGCCGCGCTGGCACAGGCCGCCGTCGCGCCTGAAGAAGTGGACGAAGTGATCCTGGGCCAGATCCTCACCGCCGGCCAGGGCCAGAACCCCGCCCGCCAGGCCGCCGTCAACGCCGGCATCCCGGTCGAGCGCACCGCCATCGGCCTCAACCAGCTATGCGGATCGGGCCTGCGCGCCGTCGCGCTCGCGGCGCAGGCGATCAAGGCCGGTGATGCCCGCATCATGGTCGCCGGTGGCCAGGAAAGCATGTCGCTCGCCCCCCATGCCCAGATGCTGCGCGGCGGCACCAAAATGGGTCCGGTCAGCTTTGTCGACACGATGATCCATGACGGCCTGACCGACGCGTTCCAGGGCTATCATATGGGCATCACCGCCGAGAACCTGGCCGAGAAATATCAGATCAGCCGCGAGGCGCAGGACGAATTCGCCGTCGCCAGCCAGAACAAGGCCGAAGCCGCGCGCGCATCGGGCCGCTTCGCCGATGAAATCCTGCCCGTGACGATCAAGGGTCGCAAGGGCGACACGATCGTCGACCAGGACGAATATATCCGCGCCGGTGCCACGATCGAGGCGCTTCAGGGCCTGCGCCCCGCCTTCAAGAAGGACGGCACCGTGACCGCCGGCAATGCCAGCGGCATCAATGACGGCGCCGCCGCGCTGGTGGTGATGAGCGCCGACGAAGCCGCCAAGCGCGGCGCCACCATCCTGGGCCGCATCGCCAGCTTCGCCACCTGCGGCGTCGATCCGTCGATCATGGGCATCGGCCCGGCCCCGGCCAGCCGCAAGGCGCTGGAAAAGGCTGGCTGGTCGGTCGCCGACCTCGACCTCATCGAAGCGAACGAAGCATTTGCCGCGCAGGCGCTGGCCGTGGGTCAGGAACTGGGTTGGGATCCGGCCAAGGTCAACGTCAATGGCGGCGCGATCGCGATCGGCCACCCGGTCGGCGCATCGGGCGCGCGCGTGCTGACCACTTTGCTCTATGAAATGGCCAAGCGCGACGCGAAGAAGGGCCTGGCCACCCTGTGCGTCGGCGGCGGCATGGGTGTGTCGATGTGCATCGAGCGCTGAGCGCCATCCATTAGATAGTGAAGGGGCGCCGGTCTTGTGATCGGCGCCCTTTTTGCTGTTAGAGCCCGTACCAGCCCGCTCCCCCGCCCAACCACCCGACAGGATGACACTGGATCGGGCGGTTGGGCGGGGGAGCGGGCCGGAACCGGTTTTTCTAAAACAGACTCTCAGGCCCAGATGCGGTCGAACCGTTTGCCCAGGCCCGTCAGCAGCTCATATTGCGACAGTCCCGACGCCTGGGCTGCCTGCGGCAGATCATAGTCGATCGTCAGCCAGTCGCCCTCCGCGACATCCGGGCGCGCGCCGACATCCACTGCCAGCAAGTCCATCGACACCCGGCCCAGCACCGGCAGGCGGATGCCATCGACCAGCGCCGCACCGCGCCCCGAAAAGCCGCGCAGATAGCCGTCGGCATAGCCGATGTTGAGAATCGCGATCTCCAGATCGCGCTCGGCCCGATGGGTCGCGTTATAGCCGATCGTGTCGCCGGCGATGACCGCGCGACGCTGCAATATCTGGGCCTGTGGCTGCACGACCGGGCGGAGATGCGGCGCAGCATCGGGATGCGGCACGCCGCCATAAAGGGCGATGCCCGGCCGGGTCAGGTCGAAACCATAGTCCGCGCCCATGCAGATGCCTGCGCTGTTGGCGAGACTGTAGCGCTGCGCGGGCACTGCGGCCAGAACATCCCGGAAACGGGCCAGTTGCGTCGGGTTGAGATCGCTGTCCTCGTCCGCAGATGCGAGATGGCTGAGCAGCGTGACGATCTCCAGCCCCGAAACCAGTTCGCTTAGGTCGGCGCGCCAGTCGAGGCCCAGCCGGTTCATGCCGGTATCGATCATCAGGTCGCAGGCGCCGCCACCTGCCGCCTTCCAGCGCGCAACCTGACCCGGCGTACAGAGCACCGGCCGCGCCCGTGAGGCCAGCGCCTGCGCCATATCCTCGTTGCGCACGCCATGCAGGACCGCGAAGTTCACACCGTCCATCTGTGCTTCGAGCGCCGCCGCCTCGCCCCAGTTGGACACGAAGAAATCGCGGCAGCCCGCGCTTTTCAACCGCTGCATGACGCCGGCCGCGCCCAGGCCATAGCCATCGGCCTTGATCGCCGCGCCGCAGGCCGGGGCGCCGCCCTGCCGCGCCAGCCAGCGCCAGTTGGAAAGCAGCGCATCGCCATCGAGGCGCAGGCGGAGCGGAGCGATATAGCCAGTCATTGCCCGCAGCCGATAGCGCGCCCGGGCTCAGGCGTCGAGGGGGCGTCCTTTCGTTTCCGGCAAGGCGACAAGGCAGGTGACCAGTGCCAGTGCCACCACCGCGATCGTGTACCATAGGCCGGCATAGGGATCGCCGGTGCGCGCGACGATATATTGGCTGACCAGCGGCAGGAAGCCGCCAAAATAGCCGGTGCCGATATGATAGGGGATGGAGAGCGAGCTGTAGCGGATGCGCGCCGGGAAATATTCCGACAGAAGCGCCGCGACCGGGCCATAGGTCGCACCCGACAGGGTCCAGAGCAATAGCAACGCAGCGAACAGCATCAGCGCACGCGGCCAGTCGGGGCGGACAACACCGAAATCATAGCCCTGCGCCGTCAGCGCGTCATCGATCCCGTCACTGCTGAGGTCCGCCACGGCCACGCCGCCGATGCTGACCGCCGGGGCCGCACCGCTGCGCTTGTCATAGGGGATGCCGCGCTTGGAAAAATGATCGAGCAGCTTGCCGCAGGCGGTCGGCTGAATCTTGGCGAAGGGATCGAAACGGCAATCGGCGCCGCTCACCACTACCGGTGCCCGCTCCGCCGCCTGCGTCAGCGCCGGGTTCGCGGTCGCGCCCATGAACTGGTAGAGCGGCATGACCAGCAGCAGCACCAGCGCATAGCCGATGACGATCGGCTTCTTGCGCCCGACCCGGTCGGACAGCCAGCCGAAGAAGATGAAGCTCGCCATGCCGGCAAAGGCGCTGCCGCCGACCAGCAGTTGCGCGATGCCCGGTGCGACATGCAGGCCGCTCTGCAGGAAATAGAGCGCCTGGAACATCACCGTATAGGCAATCACGGTGAAACCCGCCGCGATGCCGATCATCGCCACCAGCATCCGCTTCCTGTTGCCTGGTGCGGTAAAGGCTTCCTTCAGCGGGTTCTTCGCCTGTTGCCCGGCCTTCTTCATCGCCGTGAAGACCGGGCTTTCGCGCAGCATCAGCCGCATCCACAGCGAAATGGCGAGCAGCGCCAGCGAGAAGATGAAGGGAATGCGCCAGCCCCAAGCGTCCCAGACCTCCATGCCGACGATCCATTGCGTGCCGACCACGACGATCAGCGACAGGATGAAGCCGCCGATCACCCCGGCCTGGATGAAGCTGGTATAGAAGCCGCGCTTTCCGACCGGCGCATGTTCGGCGACATAGATCGCCGCCCCGCCATATTCGCCACCCAGCGCCAGCCCCTGCGCGATGCGGAGCAGGATCAGGATGACCGGCGCGGCGACGCCGATGCTGGCTGCCGACGGGGTCAACCCGACGCCCGCCGTCGCCAGCCCCATCAGGACGATGGTGGCCAGGAACGTATATTTGCGCCCCAGCCGATCGCCCAGATAGCCGAACAGCATCGCACCGAGCGGCCGGAAGCCGAAGCCGATCGCGAAGCCGGCGAGCGAATAGAGCAGTTCCACGGTCGGATTGTCGGTCGGGAAGAAAGTGCGGCCGATGATCGGCGCCAGCACGCCATAGATGTAGAAATCATACCATTCGAACACCGTGCCGAGCGCCGAAGCGGTGATGATCAACCGGTCCCGCTTCGCATCCATCACATAGTCGCCCCCGACCGCCTGCGTCATCCCGCCCCCTTAACTTCGCATATTTCCCGTATATTTTGACATCTTCATGCGCCAACGGGAAAGGAAATTTCCAATAGCACGCGCATAGCCGCTATGCCGACTGCCTAACATGGCTCGGCCCTCGTAGGACAGGTTCAGAACAGTCGCGAACCGTTCGGCACGGGCTTGTCGGGCGCGAACAGCATGACGGCGCCGGCCGCGTCGGCGAAGCCGAGGGTCAGCACTTCCGACATGAACTTGCCGATCTGGCGCGGCGGGAAATTGACTACGGCGGCGACCTGGCGGCCGGGCAGGCCTTCCAGCGCGTGGTTTTCGGTGATCTGGGCGCTCGATTTCTTGTGGCCGATCGCCGGGCCGAA
Source organism: Sphingobium yanoikuyae (assembly GCF_013001025.1). Classification (NCBI taxonomy): domain Bacteria; kingdom Pseudomonadati; phylum Pseudomonadota; class Alphaproteobacteria; order Sphingomonadales; family Sphingobiaceae; genus Sphingobium; species Sphingobium yanoikuyae. Next base: position 2,031,766 of record NZ_CP053021.1, read on the forward strand.
ATCGATCAGCAGCTTGTAGGCGGGCTTGCGCGCCTCGGGATAGGGCTCGGCCGAGACGATCGTGCCGACGCGGATATCCACTTTCAGGAAATCGTCGAAGCCAATCGGGTCGGCGGCGGGGGCGCTGGGGTCGTGGGTCAGATGCATGCAGGAACTCCATCTCCTCCCCGCCTGCGGGGAGATGGCGGCGAAGCCGACGGAGGGGGCGTGCCCCAAATGCGAGGCCGCGTCCAGAAGCATCCCCCCTCCACCACTTCGTGGCCCCTCCCCGTTCCGGGGAGCAATGCTTACTCCAGTTCCAGGATCACCGCGTCAACCGGCAGGCTCTCGCCCTGTGCCGCCGACACGCTCTTGACCGTGCCCGCCTTGCCGGCGCGCAGGATATTTTCCATCTTCATCGCCTCGATCACGGCGAGCGGCTGGCCGATCTCGACCTTGTCGCCCTGCTTGACGTTCAGCGCGACCAGCAGGCCGGGCATCGGGCAAATCAGATATTTGGACAGATCGGGCGGGATCTTCTCGATCATGTGCGCAGCGTAAGGCGCGGCGTGGGCGGGCAGGATGCGCAGCTTGTGGCTGGCGCCATGGGCGGTCAGCACGAAGCCCGACCGCATCGGCGCGATCCGCACCGCCAGTTGCTCCTCGCCAAATTCCGCCTCGATCAGGCGATCGCCGGGCGTATATTCGAGCGCCATGTCGATGCTCTCGCCATCGACCGTCACTTCGTCGCCGTCGATCACGACATCATGAACGGCGTCGCCGATCTTCACCTGCCAGCCGGTGGGCGGGGCAAGACGCTTGCCAAGCTGCCCGTCGATGCGGCGGGCGCGGTCGGCCTGCGCCATCGCGGCGAAGGCACCGATGGCGGACAGGCGCTTGAGCAGTTCTTCCGACGCCGGGGCACCAGTGAAGCCCTCGGGATATTCCTCGGCGATGAAGCCGGTCGTGATATTGCCCGAGCGGAACCGCTCATGCTGCATCAGCGCGGACACGAAGTCGATATTATGGCCCGGCCCTTCGATCTCGAACTTGTCGAGCGCCTCGATCTGCTTGTCGATCGCCTCCAGCCGGGTCGGCGCCCAGGTGATCAGCTTGGCGATCATCGGATCGTAGAAGATCGACACCTCGCCGCCTTCCTGCACGCCGTCATCCACGCGGATCAACGCGCCGCTCTCATCCGTGCCGGTTTCGGGCGGATTATAGCGGATCAGGCGGCCGGTCGACGGCAGGAAGCCGCGATAGGGGTCTTCGGCATAGACGCGGTTCTCGATCGACCAGCCGTTGATCTTCACGTCCGCCTGACCGAAGGACAGCTTCTCGCCATTGGCGACGCGGATCATCTGTTCGACCAGATCGACGCCGGTGATTTCCTCGGTAACGGGATGCTCAACCTGAAGCCGCGTGTTCATTTCCAGGAAGTAGAAGCCGTCGCCGGTCTTGTCCTCGCCGCTGACGATCAGTTCGACCGTGCCGGCGCTGAAATAGCCGACCGCGCGGGCCAGGGCGACGCACTGCTCGCCCATCTTCTTGCGCATTTCGGGGCTGACGAAGGGCGACGGCGCTTCCTCGACGACCTTCTGATGGCGGCGCTGGATCGAGCATTCGCGCTCGTTCAAATAGACGATATTGCCATGCTGGTCGCCCAGCACCTGAATTTCGATATGGCGCGGGCTTTCGATGAACTTCTCGATAAAGACGCGATCGTCGCCGAAGCTGTTCAGCCCCTCGCGCTTGGTGGCTTCAAAGCCTTCGCGGACATCCTGTTCGCTATAGGCAAGGCGCATGCCCTTGCCACCGCCGCCGGCCGAGGCCTTCATCATCACCGGATAGCCGATCTCGTTGGAGATGCGGACCGCATGCTCGGTGTCGTCGATGACGCCGACGAAACCGGGGACGACATTGACGCCGGCTTCCATCGCCAGCTTCTTGGACTCGATCTTGTCGCCCATCGCGGCGATGGCGTTGGCCGGCGGGCCGACGAAGATAATGCCTTCTTCGTCCAGCGCCTTGCGGAAGCTTTCGCGCTCGGACAGGAAGCCATAGCCGGGGTGGACCGCATCGGCGCCAGTGGCCTTGCACGCCTCGATGATCTTGTCGGCCAGCAGATAGGATTGGGCGGCGGGCGGCGGGCCGATATGGACGGCTTCATCGGCCATCAGCACATGCGGCGCGCGGGCGTCGGCATCGGAATAGACCGCGACGGTCTTGATGCCCATCTTCTTGGCCGTCCGCATGACACGGCACGCAATTTCGCCACGGTTCGCGATCAGGATTTTCGTTATCACTCTGATTTTCCCCAGTTCCTAAAAGTCAGCCAAGCGGCGAACATCCAAACCAAAACTCCAGCAGCGGCTTGAATAGCCACTTGGCGCTGCATTCCGCCGATACATGTCGCCAGATCCTCAGGTAGATCCATGCAAGTAAAACTGGCCATCGAGTAACTGAGCCAGCAAACGAAAAGCCAGCCCACCAACAGAAATGTCAGAAGCACAAGCGATAAAGCGGCCAGCTTGCGCCAAACGGTCATCATGCACCCGTGAACTGACAACAAGCCGTCATGCCGGACTTGATCCGGCATCCCGCTTTCTTCCCCCGCGATGGCAAGAAGAAGCGGGACCCCGGCTCAAGGCCGGGGTGACGAGGGTGGGCGCGATTTTCACTCCGCAGCCTCCAGCTCAACCTTCACTTCGGCCTGCATCGGCACGACGCCCAGCTTCGCGAACAGCGCTGCATCGGCATTGTCTCCCGCATTGGCGGTGGTCAGCAGCTTGTCGCCGGTGAAGATGCTGTTCGCGCCGGCCATGAAGCAGAGCGCCTGGCAGCTATCCGACATGCTCTCGCGGCCGGCCGACAGGCGTACCATGCTCTCCGGCATCACGATCCGCGCGACCGCGACCGTGCGCACGAATTCGATCTCGTCAATCTTGGCGAGCGGGGTGTCGGCCAGCATATTGCCCAGCACCGTGCCCTTCACCGGCACCAGCGCGTTGATCGGCACGCTCTGCGGATGGACCGGCAGCACGGCCAGCGCATGCAGGAAGCCGACGCGATCTTCGCGTGCCTCGCCCATGCCGACAATGCCGCCGCTGCACACATTGATGCCCGAATTGCGGACATTTTCCAGCGTCACCAGCCGATCGTCGAAGGTCCGGGTGGTGATGACCTTCTCATAATGTTCGGGCGAGGTGTCGATATTATGGTTGTAATAATCGAGACCGGCTTCCGCGAGCATGTCGGCCTGGCTTTCGCTGAGCATCCCCAGCGTCATGCAGGTTTCCATGCCCATCTGGCGCACGCCCTTCACCATCTCGACGATGGCGGGCATGTCGCGATCCTTCGGGTTGCGCCAGGCCGCGCCCATGCAGAAGCGCGAGGAGCCGGCGTCCTTCGCCTGCGCTGCCGCCTGCATCACCGCCTGCACGCTCATCAGCTTCTCGGCCTTCAGCCCGCTTTCCGCCGAGGCCGACTGGTTGCAGTAACCGCAATCCTCCGGGCAGCCGCCGGTCTTGATCGACAACAGGGTGGACAGCTGCACCTCGTTGCGGGGAAAGTTCGCGCGGTGGATCGACTGCGCTTCGAACATCAAGTCGCCAAAGGGCAGGTCGAACAGCGCGGCGATTTCCTCGCGCGTCCAATCGTTGCGGGCGGTCAGGGTGCAGGGGGTATTCATTTACGCAGCTTCCTCTAGCCCCGCCGGGGGCATGTTGTGGCCGAGCAGGCGCAGCACATCGGCGGCGCACTCCACGACATTGGAACCCGGCCCATAAATGCCCTGAACCCCTGCGTCACGAAGATAGTCATAATCCTGCGGCGGGATGACCCCGCCGGCGATCACCTTGATGTCGCTACGGCCGTGGTCACGCAGCCGGTTGATCAGTTCGGGGATCAGCGTCTTGTGCCCGGCGGCCAGCGACGAGGCGCCGACCACGTCGACGCCGCTGTCGAGCGCCAGCACCACCGTTTCCTCCGGCGTCTGGAACAAAGGCCCAGACACGACATCGAAGCCCATGTCCCCGAAGGCCGAGGCGATGATGTTGGCGCCCCGGTCGTGCCCATCCTGCCCCATCTTGGCGACGAGAAGCTTGGGCTTGCGACCGAGGCGCCGTTCGACGGCCTGCACCCCGTCGAGAACCTGTTTCCAGCGGCTGTCATCCTTGTAGGGCGCGCCATAGACGCCCTTCACCGGCGTCGGCTGGGTGCCATAGCGGTTGAAGCTGTCTTCCATGGCGGCCGAGATTTCGCCCAGCGTGGCGCGCGCACGGGCGCACTCGACGGCGTGGGCGAGCAGATTGGTCTCGATCGACTGCGGCGCGGCGGCGGCATCGCGGAGCGATTGCAACGCAGCCTGGCAGGCATCCTCGTCGCGCTGCGCCTTCACCCGGTTGATGCGGGCAATCTGGGCTTCGCGAACCTTGGTGTTGTCGACTTCGAGGGTTTCGAGCAGTTCTTCGTTCGCCAGGCGATATTTGTTGACGCCGACGATGACGTCCTCGCCCCGGTCGACGCGCGCCTGACGGGCGGCGGCGGCGGTTTCGATCATCGCCTTGGGCCAGCCCGCGCCCACGGCCTTGGCCATGCCGCCTTCGGCTTCCACGCGGTCGATGATTTCCTGCGCGGCGTCGACCAGCTGCTGGGTCAGCGCCTCGATATAATAGCTGCCGCCCAGCGGATCGACGACATTGCACATGCCGGTCTCTTCCTGGATCACGATCTGCGTGTTGCGCGCGATGCGGGCCGAAAAATCGGTCGGCAGCGCGATCGCTTCGTCGAGCGCATTGGTGTGGAGCGACTGGGTGCCGCCCAGCATCGCCGCCATCGCCTCGATCGTGGTGCGCATGACGTTGTTATACGGGTCTTGCTCGGTGAGGCTGACGCCCGACGTCTGGCAATGGGTGCGCAGCATCTTCGAGCGCTCGTCCTGCGCGCCCAGCTTCGTCATGACCCGGTGCCACAGCACGCGTGCGGCGCGCAGCTTGGCGATCTCCATGAAGAAGTTCATGCCGATGGCGAAGAAGAAGCTGAGGCGCCCGGCAAACTTGTCTATGTCGAGGCCGCTCGCCACGCCATAGCGCACATATTCCGCCCCATCCGCGATGGTGAAGGCCAGTTCCTGCACCTGCGTCGCGCCGGCTTCCTGCATATGATAGCCGGAAATGGAGATGCTGTTGAATTTGGGCATCTCGCGCGACGTATAGCCGAAAATGTCGCTGATGATCCGCATCGAGGGTTCGGGCGGGTAGATATAGGTGTTGCGGACCATGAACTCCTTGAGGATGTCGTTCTGGATGGTCCCGTCGAGCAGCTTGCGCTCGACCCCCTGCTCCTCGCCCGCGACGATGAAGAAGGCGAGGATCGGGATCACCGCGCCGTTCATGGTCATCGACACGCTCATCTTGTCGAGCGGAATACCGTCGAACAGGATCTTCATGTCCTCGATCGTGTCGATCGCCACGCCGGCCTTGCCGACATCGCCGACGACGCGGGGATGGTCGCTGTCATAGCCGCGATGGGTGGCAAGGTCGAAGGCAACGGAGAGGCCCTTCTGCCCGGCGGCGAGGTTGCGGCGGTAGAAGGCGTTGGATTCCTCGGCGGTCGAGAAGCCCGCATATTGGCGGATGGTCCAGGGCCGACCCGCATACATGGAGGCGCGCACGCCGCGCGTGAACGGCGCGAAGCCCGGCAGGCCCGGATCGACGGTCACATCCTCGGCGGTGTAGAGCGGCTTCACCACGATACCTTCGGGGGTATCCCAATTCAGATCCTTGCCCTTCACTTCCTTGGCGGCAGCGGCGGCCCACTGGTCCAATGTCGGCTTCTCGGTCATGCGTGTCCTATCCTACCCGTTCGTCACCCCGGCCGTGAGCCGGGGTCCCGCTATCTTCATCCCGCTTGCTGAAAAGAAGCGGGATGCCGGATCAAGTCCGGCATGACGTAATTCAATGCGCGCCGTCCTTCGGCGTCTCCATGATCTCGGTCAGCACCCCGTTCATATCCTTGGGGTGGACGAAGAAGATCGGCGTGCCATGGGCGCCGATGCGCGGCTCGCCCAGCACCTTCTTGCCCAGCCCCTCGAACCAGGCCTTGGCTTCCATGATGTCGGGCACTTCATAGCACATATGATGCTGCCCGCCGGCCGGGTTCTTGGCGATGAAGCCATGGATCGGGCTGTTCTCGCCCAGCGGCTCGATCAGCTCGATCTGCGTCCCCGCCGTGCCGCCTTCACCCGGTGTGTCGACGAAGCACACCTTTACCCCCTGCGCCGGCAGGTCGAACGGCTCATGCGTGATCGTCGCGCCCATGATGTCGCGATAATAGGCCAGGCTCGCCTCCAGCGAAGGCGTCGCGATGCCGATATGGTTCAAGCGGCCGAGTTTCATCACATCATTCCCAATGTCGTCATTCCCGCGAAAGCGGGAATCCATCTCCCGACCCATCCCCAAGAAGCGATGTGGGGGGATGGATCCCCGCTTTCGCGGGGATGACGTCGTTATTTAGAGCGGAATATTATCGTGCTTCTTCCACGGGTTCTCCAGCGCCTTGTTGCGCAGCTTGCGCAGGCCCAGCGCGATCCGCTTGCGGGTCGAATGCGGCTGGATCACCTCGTCGATGAAGCCCTTGCTCGCCGCCACGAAGGGGTTGGCGAAGCGGTCTTCATATTCCTTGGTCTTCTCGGCAATCTCTTCGGGCGTCTTGCCGCGGAAGATGATCTCGACCGCGCCCTTGGCACCCATCACCGCGATCTCGGCGGTCGGCCAGGCATAGTTGAGGTCGCCGCGCAGATGCTTGGAGCTCATCACGTCATAGGCACCGCCATAGGCCTTGCGGGTGATGACGGTGATCTTCGGCACGGTCGCTTCGGCATAGGCGAAGAGCAGCTTGGCGCCATGCTTGATGATGCCGCTATGCTCCTGCGCGGTGCCCGGCAGGAAACCCGGCACGTCGACGAAGGTGACGATCGGAATCTCGAATGCGTCGCAGAAGCGCACGAAGCGGCCCGCCTTCTTCGACGAGTTGATGTCCAGCACGCCGGCCAGCACCATCGGCTGGTTGGCAATGATGCCTACCGTCTTGCCCTCGATCCGGCCGAATCCGCACAGGATATTGCCCGCATGAGCCGGCTGCACCTCGAAGAAGTCGCCTTCGTCCACCACCTTGCGGATCAGCTCGTGCATGTCATAGGGCTGGTTGGCATTGGCCGGGATCAGCGTGTCGAGGCTGTCCTCGACGCGATCCCACGGGTCCGCGCTCGGCCGCTCGGGCACCGGCTCCTTGTTGGACGCGGGCAGGAAGTCGACGAAATCGCGCACCGCCAGCAGCGCCTCGATGTCATTTTCGAACGCCACGTCCGCCACGCCCGACTTGGTCGTGTGGGTTACGGCGCCGCCCAGTTCCTCCTGCGTGACGACTTCGTTGGTGACGGTCTTGACCACGTCCGGCCCGGTCACGAACATGAAACTGCTGTCCTTCACCATGAAGATGAAGTCGGTCATCGCCGGCGAATAGACCGCGCCGCCCGCGCACGGCCCCATGATGACGCTGATCTGCGGCACCACGCCCGACGCCAGCACATTGCGCTGGAAAATCTCGGCATAGCCGGCGAGCGAGGCGACGCCCTCCTGGATGCGCGCACCGCCGCTGTCGTTGAGGCCGATCACCGGCGCGCCGACCTTCATCGCGATGTCCATGATCTTGCAGATCTTCATCGCGTGCCGTTCCGACACCGCACCGCCATAGACGGTAAAATCCTGGCTGAAGACATAGACGAGGCGGCCGTTGATCGTGCCCGATCCGGTGACCACGCCGTCGCCCGGAATATGCTGTTCATCCATGCCGAAGTCGATGCAGTTATGCTCGACATACATGTCCAGCTCTTCAAAGCTGTCCTCGTCCAGCAGCACTTCGATCCGCTCCCGCGCGGTCAGCTTGCCCTTGCCATGCTGCGCGTCGATGCGGCGCTGGCCGCCGCCCATGCGGGCGCCCTCGCGCTTGGCTTCCAGCTGTTCGATGATGGCGAGCTTCGACATGAAAGGCTTCTCTCCAAATTCGTGGCGTCAATAGCTTGGCCGACGCCGCCTTGCCCTTCCCCTACTCAGCCGAACACAAGGTTCGCAAATGTAAATTTGCCAATTTGCAAATCGCGACTTCGCAAATTAGGGTAAGGATTATGGCACGCGGCAACCGTATATTCGCAGGTCCACGCCTGCGCCAGCTGCGCCTGGACCATCGCATGGACCAGGCGACGATGGCACAGGCACTGGGCATATCCGTATCCTATCTCAGCCAGATGGAAAATGACGATCGCCCGTTGACCGCCAAGGTCAAGGCCGCGCTCGCCAACGCCTTTCCCACCGACTGGGCCAGCTTCGACAGCCGCGAGGACGAGCAGTTGCTGGGCGCCTTCGCCTTTGCCCTGTCCCATCCCGAACTGCCCGGCCCGGCGCTGGAACCGGAACGGATCGAGAAGCTGCATCTGCAATTTCCCGAGTTCGCGGCGCGCTACGTCGATCTCTACAACGCCCATATGCGCGCCAATGAGCGGATCAACATGATCGAGGAGGCGATCGCCAACGATCATGAGGTGCAGGCCCGCCTGCCCTGGGAAGCGGCGCGCGACTGGTTTCATGAGGCGGGCAATTATGTCCATAGCCTCGACTGCCTGGCCGAGGAGATGGCCGAGAGCTTTGCCCAGGGCCAGGTGCTGGACGAAGGGATGCTGGTCGAGGCGCTGGCCCGCCGCCACGGCATCGAGACGCTGATCGCCGAGACGCCCGACAGCGCGCTGCGCGCCTATCGCGCCGCCGACCGGCAATTATTCATCAACGCCGCCCTGCCGACCGAAAGCCGCAAGTTCATGCTGGCGCACCAGCTGATGATGCTGGAGGGGCAGGCAGTGATCGCCGATGTGGTGCGCAAGGCCGGCCTGCCGGTCACCGGCGCCGATCGGCTGCTCGCGATCGGCCTTGGCAATTATGCCGCCGGCGCGCTGCTGATGCCCTATGCCCCCTTCCGGGAGGCGGCGCGGACGATGCGCCATGATATCGACCGGCTGGCCCGCACCTTCGGCGTCAGTTTCGAACAGGCCTGCCACCGCCTGTCTACGCTGCAGCGGCCGGGCCTGCGCGGCATCCCCTTCTTCTTCTGCCGGGTCGACATGGCCGGCAACATCACCAAGCGCCACAGCGCCACCCGGCTGCAATTCGCCCGCTTCGGCGGCGCCTGCCCGCTGTGGAACGTGCATGAGGCGGTGGCCGTGCCCGACCGCATCAATGTACAGCTTGGCGAGACCCCCGACGGCGTGCGCTATGTCTCGATGGCCAAGGGGCTGGTGAAGCCGTCGGGCAGCTACAAGCGCACCCCGCGCCGCTTTGCCGTGGTGCTGGGCTGCGAAGTCGCCCATGCGGCCAATTTCGTCTATGCCGACGGCCTGCATCTGCAAGAGGAAGGCGCCGCGACGCCGATCGGCATCACCTGCCGCCTCTGCTCGCGCCAGAGCTGCGACCAGCGCGCCTTCCCGCCCGCCGACCGCCCGATCCATGTCGATCCCGACAATCGCCAGATTGTGCCCTACTGGATCGGCTGACACGAAGTAATAATGGCACGAAAATCCGAAATAAAATTCTACGTTACTTTTACATTCCAATACTAGTCTTTAACTATGAAGATCATGCAGCATATTGAAATATAATTCACTTATATGTCGTGTCACTTTTAACAAAATTGTCATAGCGAAATCCCAGTTGCAGGGCGGGACTGTCACGGACAGCTCGGTGCCAGAACAGATAATCGGCACCCTTGTCGCACATGGTAAAAAGGGATTTCGGGTCAATGAAACAGCTATTGATGTGCAGCGCCGCGCTGGTCGTGGCGGCTGCGCCGGCGATCGCGCTTGCGCAATCGACCGGCTCACAGGATTTCGAGGACAGCATCATCGTCACCGGCGCGCAGGGCGACCAGAGCGTGGGCGGCGTCAAGATCCCCGAAACGCCGAAGGCCAAGGTCACGCTCGACCAGGAAATCATCGCCCGCCAGCGCCCCGGCCAGGCGATCAACGAAACACTGAACCTGGTGCCCGGCGTCAGCTTCTCCAACCAGGATCCCTGGGGATCGCTGGGCGGCAGCTTCACCGTGCGCGGCTTCAGTTCCGACCGCGTGTCGCAGACGATCGACGGCATTCCGCTCAATGACTCGGGCAATTACGCGCTCTACACCAACCAGCAGCTCGACCCGGAAATCATCGAGGCGGCGACCGTCAGCCTGGGCTCCACAGACGTCGACAGCCCGACCGCCTCGGCCGCCGGCGGCACGATCAACATCCGCTCGCTGATGCCATCGGACGAGATGGGCGCGATGATCAGCGCCAGCTATGGCAATATCGTCGCCCGCGGCAATGACGATGATCGCGCCTATCACCGCATCTTCGGCATGTTCCAGACCGGCGTCTTCACGCCCTTTGGCACCAAGGCCTGGTTCTCCGCCTCGCGCGCGACCAACAAGTCGACCTACACCAATTATGGCGGCGTCGATAAGCAGCAATATAATGGCAAGATCTACCAGCCGATCGGCAGCAATGGCGACTTCATCGCGCTGGCGGGCCATTACAATCAGAACCGCAACACCTTCAACGGTTCAACCTATACCACCGCGACCTTCCCCGGCACGACCGACGGCCGCTTCTACGACACCGCGACCTGCACCGTGGACACGCCGCAGACCGGCGTCACCAACTATGCCAATAGCTGCGGCTCGGCGTTCGAGCGGCGCTACAACCCCTCCAACACTGGCAATGTCCGGCTCAACTCGCGCTTCACCCTGGCCAGCGGCCTCACGCTGACGGTCGATCCCAGCTTCCAATATACCAAGGCCAATGGCGGCGGCACATCCTATGCCTATGAAGGGGCCAGCGCCGATGGCAATACGGGCGGTTATTATCTCAAGGACAGCCGCAACACCGCCACCAGCAGCTCGACCCAATATTATTATGTCGGCGGCGTGGACCTGAACGGCGATGGCGACACGCAGGATTTCGTGCGCGTCCTGTCACCCAGCCAGACCGTGACCAAACGCTATGGCGTGATCGCCAACCTGTCCTACGACATCGACCCCGACAATCGCCTGCGCCTGTCCTACACTTATGACCGTGCCCGTCATCGCCAGACCGGCGAAGCCGGCTATCTGGAACTGGACGGCGATCCGGTCGACGTCTTCCCGATCAACAATCCGATCGTCGATGCCGACGGCAATGTCGTGCAGAAGCGCAACCGGCTATCCTATGCCACGCTGAACCAGATTTCGGGCGAATATCGCGGTTCCTATCTCGACGATCAGGTCATCCTGCTGCTGGGCGCGCGCATGCCCTTCTTCAGTCGCGATCTCAATCAATATTGCGTCACCACCGACGCATTGGGCAACGTCAACTGCCCGGCGACCCAGGCCGGCATCGATGCCCAGCTTGCCGCCAACAGCGCCTATGCCGCGCCGCAGTCGCGCAAGTTCGACTATAACAAGCTGCTGCCCAACCTTGGCGTCACCTACAAGTTCACCAGCAAGGCCAGCATCTTCACCAGCTATGCCAAGAACCTGTCCGTGCCCGGCACCGACGCCCTCTATGGCGCGCTCTATTTCGACGAAGGTTCCAGCTCGGGCAATCCCAAGCCGGAAACGTCAGACGCGTTCGGCCTTGGCGTGCGCTATCAGTCGGGTATCGTCCAGGCGCAGCTGTCGGGCTGGTACACGCGCTACAACAACCGCCTGGCGACCGCCTATGACGCCGATTGCGATTGCAGCGTGACCCGCAACCTCGGCCGCGTCGACAAATATGGCGTCGACGGCAGCGTCGCGGTGCGGCCGGTCAAGGATCTGATGCTCTACGTCTTCGGCTCCTACCTCAAGTCGGAGATCAAGGACGATGTCCAGACCGGCGCCAGCACCTATGCCGCAACCGCCGGCAAGCGTGAGGCCGGCGCGCCGGTCTATACGCTGGGCAGTCGCATCCAGGGCACCCTCGGCCCGGTCGACCTCGGCCTCCAGATCAAGCGGACCGGCGAACGCTATGTCAACGACATCAACACGGTGAAGCTGCCCGGCTATACGCTGGTCGATCTCGACGCCCGCTTCTCGCTGGAGCAATGGGGCCTCAAGAAGACCTTCTTCCAGCTCAACGTCACCAACCTGTTCGACAAGGTCTATATCGGCTATTCGGGCACCGGCCTGACCAGCACCGCCACCACCGCCTATCTCGGCTCGCCCCGCGCGATCAGCGGATCGATGGTCGTGGCCTTCTGACCGGACGAAGGGGCGCCGGCATCGGCGGGCGCCTCTTTTTCCTTTCGCATCAGGATCAAGGCTGTGGCTTCGCGCGTGCCTTGGCCGGCAACGGCGCAAAAATGGGGTGAAAGCTGATTTCAACCCGTCGGTTCTGACGTTCGGCGACATTTGCGCCCGTGGCTATGCGCTGACGTGACGCTCCACGGGCTTTGATATCGATGTCAACTTCCGGAATGCCGTGCCCTGCCAAATAGGCCCGCACCACCTTTGCGCGCTTTCGCCCAAGCTCAGGATTTTCGCGCGTGTCGGCATGCCCTTCGATCACGGTTCGGCCATAGCCACAAGTCGCAGCAAGGCGACTGACCCGGTCAAGAATATTGCGCGCCTCTTCGTCCACATAGGCGATGTCGGAATCGAAGAAGATGATGAAGGGACCGGTGATACATTCAAAGCTGTTGGCCTGGCTGGGCAGCCCCAATGCGAGCAGCGCGCATGCTACGGATAGAATTTTCCCGGTTGAACACATATCGTTTCCGCCCCCCTCAGGCCGCTGATCATAAAACCCAAACCTGTAGCCGAGAAGCGATCAGCCAGACATCTTCATCGCCCCGTCCAGATAGTCGAGAAAAGCGCGCACCCGCGCAGCGGTGCGATCTTCTGCCGCGTAGAGGGCGTGAATATCCTCGCCGTCGCCGGGATTATAGTCGGCCAGCACTTCGACCAGGCGCCCCGCCCTGATGTCGCTGGCGACATGGAAATGGCCGTGCCGGGCGATGCCGCCGCCGGCGACCGCCATCTGCCGCACCACTTCGCCCGAATTGCCGTAGAAGCTGCCCTGCACCGGCCGCTGCACCAACTTTCCGCCGATGCGGAACGGCCAGCCGTCGATCGAGCGGCGGAAGCTGAAGCGCAGGCAATCATGATCGTCCAGATCGTCCGGCGTCTGCGGCGTGCCGCGCCGGGCGAGATAGGCCGGGCTCGCCACCAGCACCATGGCGCTATGGCCCAGCTTCTTCGCCCGCAGGCTGGTGTCGCGCAGCGGGCCGATGCGGATGGCGATGTCGGCCCGCTCCTCGACCAGATCGACGATCGTGTCGGACAGGGTCAGGTCCACCGTCACCGCCGGATACAGGTCACGGAAGCCGGGCAGGATCGGGATCAGGCATTCGATGCCGAAGGAGGGCGACGCGTTGATCCGCAGCAGCCCGCGCGGCGTCGTGCGATCCTCGCCCAGCCCCGCCTCCAGCGCCATCATGTCGCCCAGCAGCACCGCCATCCGGTCGCGATAGGTGACGCCTTCCGGCGTGAGCGCCAGCGCCCGCGTCGTCCGCCGCAGCAGGGTGACGCCCAGCCTTTGTTCCAGCCGCGCGATCGACCGGCTGACCGCCGATGGCGTCAGGCGCAAAGCCTTGGCCGCCGCCGCCAGACTGCCTTCACCCGCCACCATCAGGAAGGTTTCGATGTCCCCGAACCGATTATCCATGATTTCAAATCACTTCTGAAATGCGAAAGTGCAATCTAATCATCAATGCAAAATGCTCTATCTTGCTGTCAACTTCGCTGTCACTTTCAGAGGAATTCATCATGGATCTTCAGCTTTCGGGCAAGACCGCCCTCGTCACCGGATCGACTGCCGGCATCGGCTTCGCCATCGCCAAGCGCCTGGCTGAGGAAGGGGTCGAGGTCGTCATCACCGGCCGCAACCAGGCCAAGCTGGACGCTGCCGCCGCCGAATTGTCGCAGGCCGGCACCATCCGCCCGGTCCTGGCCGATCCCGCCACCGCTGCGGGCGCCGACGCGCTGATCGCCGCCGTCCCGGACATCGACATCCTGGTCAATAATCTCGGCATCTACGAGGCCAAGGACTTCACCGACATCACGGACGCGGACTGGCATCATCTGTTCGAGGTCAATGTCGTGAGCGGCGCCCGCCTTGCCCGCCATTATTTCCCGAAGATGCTGGCCAAGAACTGGGGCCGCATCCTGTTCATCGCCAGCGAAAGCGGCCTACTGCCGCCGGCCGAGATGATCCATTATGGCATGACCAAGTCGGCCCAGCTCGCCATTTCGCGGGGCCTTGCCGAACATACGCGCGGCACCGGCGTCACCGTCAATTCGGTGCTGCCCGGCCCGACGCGCTCGGAAGGCATTGTCGAATTCATCCGCTCCGTGGTCGAGAATAAGGACGCGTCCGAAGCCGAGCGCGAGGCCGAATTCTTCACCAAGCTGCGCCCGCTCTCGCTGATCAAGCGGCTGATCGAAGCCGATGAGGTCGGCGCGATGACCGCCTATCTCGCCAGCCCGCTGGCCGCCGCCACCAATGGCGCGGCCGTCAAGGTCGAAGGCGGCATGGTGCCCACCATCTACTGATGGCCCAGCGCCAACCTCGAAAAGCGGAGGTTTGCGCGCGCATCCATCACAATCCTGCTTGTGGCAACTGGCCCTGTCGCTCGTTTCCTCCTCTGCCTATGAGGATGGAAATGAGCGATACGGACTGCCTGCCCACCATCGACCAGGCGCTGGAACAGGATGGCTATGCCCGCCTGGCCGGCGCCGACCTGTTGCGCCAGCTGGATATCGGCGCGGCCGACTGGGCGCCTTTTGCCCGCAGTTGGGACGATCTTGGCCCCGACCTCTTCATGGCCGATGGCGGCCGTTATCGCCGCCGCCGCCACGCGACCTTTCGCTGCACGGCCGGTCAGTTCATCCGCCAGCCCCACCAGCCCCATTATCAGAGCCGCGACTATAACCCGCTGAACGGCGACGTGCAGCGCTGGTTCGATCCGGTCGAGGATGCCACGATCGCGCTGCCGGTGACGCAGGCGCTGCTCGCCTTCTGCGCCGGCCATTTCGATCCGGCGTCATCGGGCGACTGGCATGTCGAGATGCACCAGTTCCGGATCGAGGCGAAGCCGGGCGAGCTTGGCCGTCCTACGCCCGAGGGCATGCACCGCGACGGCGTCGACCGGGTCTTCGTGATGCTGGTCGAGCGCCGCAATGTGCGCGAGGGCGTCACCCGCATCGGCGCCGCCGACGGCACGCCGATGGGCGAATTCACCCTGGCCCAGCCGGGCGACGCGATGCTGATCGACGATCACCGCATCTTCCACGGCGTGACCGAAATCCACGCCGTCGACCCCGCCCAGCCCGCCTGGCGCGATGCGCTGGTGATTACCTTTGTAGCCAACAACTAAGCCCGTTCGTTTCGAGCGAAGTCGAGAAACGGCAAGCGCAGCGCTCTGCGCTTCTCGACACGCTCGAAGCGAACGGATCTTTGGTTCTCCGCCTTTACTTCAGCAACACCAGCTCTTCGGCCATGCTGGGGTGCAGCGCCACGGTATCGTCGAAATCCTGCTTGGTGAGTCCCGCCTTCACCGCGACGGCAGCTGCCTGCAGGATTTCCGGCGCATCCGGGCCGATCATGTGCAGGCCCACCACCTTGTTAGTGGTCGCGTCCACGACCATCTTATAGAGCGCCCGCTCGTCGCGCCCGGCCAACACATTCTTCATCGGTCGGAAGTCGGAGGTGTAGACCTTCACGGTGCCATATTTATTCTTGGCCTGCGCTTCGGTCAGGCCGACGCCGGCCAGCGGCGGATGGCTGAACACGGCCGAGGGCACACAGCTATAGTCGACGGTGCGCGGATTGTTACCGAACACAGTGTCGGCAAAGGCATGGCCCTCGCGGATCGCCACCGGGGTCAGTTGCAGCCGATCGGTGACGTCGCCCACCGCATAGATGCTCTCGCAGCTGGTGCGGCTATATTCATCGACCTTGATCGCGCCCTTATCGTCAATCTCGATGCCGGCATTCTCCAGCCCCAGCCCGTCGGTGTGCGGGCGGCGGCCGGTAGCGAACAGCACGATATCGGCCGCGACCGGATCGCCATTCCTGAAGTGGACGCACAAGGTGCCATCCTCCTTCTTCTCGATCTTCTCCATCTGCGCGTTGAAGCGGAAATTAATCCCCTTCATCGTCGAAATCTGGAGCAGGCGGTCGCGGATCTGCTCGTCATAGCCGCGCAGCAGCGTGCCACCCCGGTTGACCATCGTCACATGGCTGCCGAATTGATGGAAGATGCCGGCAAATTCATTGGCGATATAACCGCCGCCAACGATCACGATACGCTTGGGGCATTCGTCCAGGTGGAACACCTCGTTGGAGGTGATGCCATGTTCGGCGCCCTCCACCTCCGGGATCAGCGGCCAGGCACCGGTCGCGACCAGGATGACCTTGGCCGTCACCTCGCGCCCGCTGGCGAGCTTCACGCTATGCGGCCCGGTTACCGTCACCCGTTCGGCAATCAGTTCAACCTTATGGCTGTTGAGCGTGTTGGTGTAGAGCCCTTCGAGCCGGTCGACATCGGCCAGCACATTGTCGCGCAGCGTCGCCCATTCAAAGCCGCAGTCCGGCACATTCCAGCCGAAGCGGCGGGCGTCCTTCAGATCCTCGGCGAAATGCGCGCCATAGATGAGCAGCTTCTTGGGCACGCAGCCGCGGATGACGCAGGTGCCGCCAACGCGAAATTCCTCGGCCACCGCGACCTTGGCGCCATGCGCGGCGGCGACGCGCGACGCGCGCACCCCGCCCGATCCCGCGCCGATGACGAAAAGGTCGAAATCATAATCGCTCATGCCAGTCTCCGCTCGGCGCACTATCTTGGCGGCGGATATGGCGGCTGGACCGCACAGTTACAAATGGGAATTTTTGCTGCAACTTCCGTTCGCTTCGAGCCTGTCGAGAAGCATTTCCCGACATCGCCCGAAACGAACGGTCGTTATTGCCTTATTCGCCCAAAGCGATCTCGATCAGCGCCATGGTCGAGGGGTCGAAGCCGGTCGGGCCATTGGCCTCGATCGACTTGGCGATCTCCTTGCCCAGTTCGACGCCGAACTGGTCATAGGGATTGATCCCCATCAGCACGGCATTGGCGAAGGTGCGATGCTCGTAAAAGGCGATCAGCGCGCCCAGCGCCTCCGGGTTCACATCATCCATCAGGATGGTGGTCGACGGGCGGTTACCGGCATAGGCACGGGCCGGATCTTCATTGTCCTTGCCGCGCATCAGCGCCGCGCCTTGGGCGAAGCAGTTGACCAGCAGCGCACGATGATGCGCCGGGTCGAGCGCATTGCCCGGTTCGATCGAGGCGATGAACTCGACCGGGGTCAGGATCGTGCCCTGATGCAGCAGCTGGAACACCGCATGCTGCGCATCGGTGCCGACGCCGCCCCAGGTGATCGGAGCAGTCGGCCCATCCACCGGCGAGCCGTCCAGCTTCACCGACTTGCCATTGCTCTCCATCTCCAGCTGCTGGAGATAGGAGGGCAGCAGTGCCAGCCGCTCGTCATAGGCGAACAGGGCGCGGGTCTCGCAGCCCAGCACGCGGGCATAATATTGATCGACGAAGGCGGCGATCAGCGGGATATTCTCGCGCGGATCGGTCAGCTGGAAATGGCGGTCCATCGCCGCAGCGCCCTCCAGCAGGCTTTCGAACGCGTCCCAGCCCAGCGCCAGTGCGGCGGGGAAGCCGATCGACGACCAGAGCGAATAGCGGCCGCCGACGCTTTCAGGGAAGGGCAGGATGCGGGTCTCATCGACGCCCCATTCCATCGCCTTTTCCGGCGCGGCGGTAAGCGCAATGATCTTGCCATAAGGGTCTTCGACACCGGCCTCGACCATCCAGTTGATCGCGCTCGCTGCGTTCAGCATGGTTTCGCTGGTGGTGAACGTCTTGGACGCGATCGCGATCAGCGTGGCGTCGGGGTCGAACGCATCCATCGCCTTTTCCAGCGCCGTGCCATCGACATTGGAGACGATCGCGACATCATAGCGCATGCCGTCGCCGCCCAGCGCATCGACGATCAGGTCGGGGCCGAGCGCCGAGCCGCCGATGCCGATATGCAGAATGTGCCGGATCGGGCCGAGCGCCTCTGCCTCGATCGCATCGATCAGCGCGCGGGTGCGATTGTGCAGCGCCTTGGCCAGCGCCACGCTGTCGGCATTGCCGACGCCGCGCTGCGCGGTGTGCTCGGCGGCGCGCCCTTCGGTATTGTTGACCGCCTCGCCTGCAAACAGCGCTTCGCGCCGGCCGGTGAAATCCTGTTCCTGCGCCAGCTTCAGGAAGCCGTCGACCAGATCGTCGGTCAGATGCGTCTTGGACCAGTCGAAGCGCAGCGGCCCGTGGCTCAGCACCAGCTTGGACAGGCGGTCGGGATCACTCTCGAAGATGGTCTTGAGTTCAGCTTGAGGCAGGGCGGCAAGGGCCGCCAGTGCGGGACTGGACATGCGGGAGATCCTCTTGGTCGTTGGTCGATATCGACGCTGCACCGGTCGATTCTTCCTCTCCTTATCCAAAAGCGGCACGCATTGCATCGTCCACGCGCTTGACGCGGCGCGGGCGACCCCGCAAAAGCCGCGACAGGCCGCAGTGACACGTCGCAGCGCGGCACGATCTTGAAGGAACATTAGGCAGACATGAGCGCAAAATCGGAAACGCGGGACTTCATCTGGTTCCTCGCCAAGCTGGCGGTGTTCGTCTTCGTCCTGCGCAGCTTCATCGTCTCCCCCTTCAACATCCCCTCGGAATCGATGCAGCCGCGCCTCTTGATCGGCGACTATCTGCTGGTCGCCAAATGGCCCTATGGCTATTCGCGCTATTCGCTGCCCTTCTCAGTGCCGCTGATCCCCGGCCGCATCTTCGCCTCGACGCCGCAGCGCGGCGACGTGGTGGTGTTCAAGGCGCCGCCGAGCCAGAAGAACGACTATATCAAGCGGGTGATCGGCCTGCCGGGCGACATGATCTCGGTCCGCGGCGGCACCGTCTATCTGAATGGCCAGGCGATCCCGAAGCAGAAGGTCGCCGACCTCGTCATTCCGGTGACGCCGAACATGGAAGATGCCGCACAGAAGGAAGGCAGCCCCTCCGCCTGCTATCGCCCCGAATTCGAACAGGCCGCACCGGGCGGTGGCAAGCAGTGCCGCTATCCCCAGTATCGTGAGACGCTTCCGGGCGGGAAAAGCTATAACGTCCTCGACCTGGTGCCCGATGGCGCCGCCGATGATCGTGACACCGTGCTGGTGCCGCAAGGCCATCTCTTCATGATGGGCGACAATCGCGATCGCAGCGCCGACAGCCGCTTCCCGGCGGTCGAAGGCGGCGGCATCGGCCTCGTCCCCGAGGAAAATCTGGTCGGCAAGGCGCTCGTCTCCGTCTTCTCGACCGACGGCAGCGCCAACTGGTTGCTGCCCTGGACCTGGTTCACCGCCGCACGCTGGAGCCGGATCGGGGAAGGCTTTTGATGGTGGCTTCGCACAGGCCTGATACCGCAGCCTGGCTGATCGCGCTGATCGGCCGCGCGCCGATCAACCCCGCCGCCTTCGAACAGGCGCTGACCCATGGCAGCGCCAAGGCGGAAAATTACGAGCGGCTGGAATTTCTAGGCGACCGCATCCTGGGGCTACTGATCGCCGAATGGCTCTACGCCCGCTTCCCGGCCGAACCGGAAGGCAAGCTGTCGCGCAGGTTCAACGCGCTGGTCTCGGGCGAAACCTGCGCGCAGGTGGCCCGCGCTGCCGGCGTGCCGCCCCATCTGGTGCTGGGCAAGCAGGCGCGCGATGATGGCGCCGCCGACAGCGACAATGTGCTGGGCGACGTGATGGAGGCGCTGATCGGCGCCCTCTATCTGGAGGCCGGACTGGACGAGGCGCGCACATTGGTTCGCCGCCTGTGGGGCGACCGGGTCGACACCCAGACCGCCGCGCCGCGCCACCCCAAATCGGCGCTGCAGGAATGGGCCGCGTCGAACAAGCGCAAGCCGCCCGAATATGTGATGACGGACCGGTCGGGGCCGCACCATGCGCTGCGCTTCACCGTCACCGTCTCGATCAAGGGCGCAGGCGAGGCGAGCGCCACCGGCGGCTCCAAGCAGGAAGCCGAGACGGCCGCCGCGAAAGCCCTGCTGGAGCAATTGGCGGGCTAAGCCTGTCCCCAACATTCATTTTGGTTTAGGAAGACGTCTCCGCGCATTGGCGTGGAGCGAACGGAGCATGTGATTGACCATCGAGTTTGAAAATCAGCGCTGTGGCGTCATCGCCATCGTCGGCGCCCCCAATGCCGGCAAGTCGACGCTGGTCAATGCACTTGTCGGGCAGAAGGTGGCGATCACCAGCCCCAAGGCGCAGACCACGCGCACCCGCGTCATGGGCGTCGCGATCGAGGGCGACGCGCAGATGGTGCTGGTCGACACGCCCGGCATTTTCGCGCCGCGTCGCCGCCTCGATCGCGCGATGGTGCAGGCCGCCTGGGGCGGCGCGCAGGGCGCCGACCTGATCGTCCTGCTGGTCGATGGCAAGGCGGGCCTTGGCGCCAAGATGGAGCCGATCATCGCTGCGCTGAAAGCCCGGCCGGAACGCAAATGGCTGGTGCTCAACAAGGTCGACATCGCGATCAAGGAGAAGCTGCTGGTCCATACCCAGCGCCTCTATGAGGAGCTGGAATTCGAAGAGTCCTTCTTCGTCTCTGCCGCGACCGGCGACGGCCTGGCCGAACTCAAGACCGCCTTTGCGAACGCCATGCCCGAAGGGCCGTGGCACTTCCCCGAGGATCAGGTGTCGGACGCGACCGACCGCATGCTCGCAGCCGAAATCACCCGCGAGCAGCTTTATCACCAGCTCCACGCCGAACTTCCCTATGCCGCTGCGGTCGATACCGAGCAGTATAAGGAGCGCGACGACGGTTCGGTCGAAATTCACCAGCAGATCCTGGTCGGCCGCTCCAGCCAGCGCGCGATCGTGCTGGGCAAGGGTGGCCAGCGCCTCAAGGAAATCGGGTCCAAGGCGCGCGCCGAACTGGCCAACCTCCTGGGCGTCAAGGTCCATCTCTACCTCCACGTCAAGGTGAAGGAAGACTGGGAAGAAGACCGCTTCATCTATCGCGACATCGGCCTCGACTGGGTCGACTGATCCACTTCGCTGCACAAGCGAAACATAATCACCATCCCGGTCGTTGAGCCTTCATGCTCAAGACCATCATGGTGGCCACGCGGGATCGCGCACGACTGGCCGAGATTACCAGCGTCGCGACCCGCTTCGGCCTGGACATGCTGCTCGCCCGGCTGGGGCTGGCGAAAGGCGATGACAGTGCCGCCGCCGATCCGCCCGACCTGCCCCGCCGCACCCGGCAGGCGATGGAGGCGCTCGGCCCGACCTATGTGAAGCTCGGCCAGATCCTCGCCACCCGGCAGGATCTGTTGCCCGAGGCGTGGATCGCCGAATTCGGCAAACTGCACAGCGACGCGCCCACCCTGCCCTTCGATCAGCTTCGCCCACGCCTCGAAGCGGTGCTGGGCGAACCGGTCGAAACCGCTTTCGCCCGCTTCGACACGGCCCCGCTCGCCGCCGCCTCGATGGCGCAGGTCCATCGCGCGACCCTGACCGACGGGCAGGAGGTGGTGGTCAAGATCCGTCGCCCCGGCATCCGCAAGGCGATGGAGGCGGACCTGCGCCTCATCACCCATCTGGCCGGCATCGTCGAAGCGAGCAGCCGCGAGGCGCGCCGTTTCCAACCGCAGGCGCTGGTGCAGCAATTGCTCGACACCGTGCTGGAGGAACTGGATTTCACCCAGGAAGGTCGCAATGCCGACCGGCTGCGCGAAGACCTGGCTGACAACCCGGCCGTGGTCATCCCGGCGATCCACTGGACCTATTGCGCGGAAACCGTGCTGGTCATGGACTATATCGACGGTGTGCCGCCGCGCGACGGCGACACCTTGCGCGCTGCCGGCATCGATCCGGTCGCGATCGCCGACCTTGGCGCGGCGCTGGTGCTCGACATGGTGCTGGTCCACGGCCGCTTCCATGGCGATCCGCATCCCGGCAACCTCCTCTGCCTGCCGGGCGACCGGCTCGCCCTGCTCGACCTGGGCCTGATCGGCCATGTCAGCGCGCGGCGGCGGCAGGAATTCCTGTCCTTCATCCTCTCGCTGCGCTCCGGCGACGCCCGCACCTTGGCCGACACGCTGTTGGTCTGGTCAAAGGCCAGTGCGCCAGGTCCCGGCCGGGTGCTGGACGCCGCCGAGCAATTGGTCGCCCGCCACGGCAGCGGCCCGCTGGTCCTCACCCGCATGGTCGCCGACTTCTTTCCGCTGCTACGCAAGGAGGGGCTGGTGCTGCCGCCCGACCTCGCCCTCATCTTCAAGGCGCTGATCACGATGGACGGGGTGCTGGGCGCGATCCAGCCCGGCTTCGACCTGTCGCAGGCGCTGCAAAAGGCGCGCGGCCGGCTGGTGATGAACCAGGTCGCTGCGGCCCATGCCCCGGAAAAGACCGTTGCCCTGCTGCTCGAACTCTCGCGCATCGCCGACGACGCCCCGCGCCTGTTGCGCGCGCTGACCCGCCGGCTAGAGGCAGACACGACGCCCGCCACCCCGTCCCCATCGGACCAAGGCAGCAAATGGATCGCCGCCGCCATCCTCGCCGCCGGCGCCCTGATCGCTGCCGCCCACCATTTCGGCTAGCCTATCGCCTATTTTTATCCGCGCAGCAGCGAGACAAGCGAGAAGCCGGCCAGCCGATCAATTGGCCGGCGCTTCATTTTCCGCGATGATCGACAGGGCAAAGTCGCGCGACCGCTTTACCAACGTGCGGACCGTGTCCGGCCCGTCATAGCCTTCATAGGTGGCGACAAGGATCGCCTTGCTCGCCGCCGTCGTCAGGCAACCGCCAACGCCGATCGCCACCTGAGCCTGCTGGGTCTGCATCGTCATCGATCCGCCGATGATGGCGCAGCTATCGTCCATTCCCATCGGCACGACCTTGCCGCTGGTCTGGGTCTTGGCACCGAACAGCGTCTCCATCCCCTTGTCGATGGCCACATTGCTATCGTCCTTGTCCAGAAACGCCTTGAACGCCGGCGTGTCGAACTCCGCTTCCATGAGCTTCAGGAACTGGTCCCGCTCCAGCGTCGCCATCAGTGCCGCGACCGGCGCCTTGACAAGGATATAGCGATCCAGCTTCGTCAACGTCGCCTCGCAGGCAAAGAGGGTCAGGACCGTGACATTCTGCGTGTCCATGGTCGCCATCATCTGCGCCAGCGACGCCATCGGCCCCTTGGGCGGGCAATAGCCCTCCGGCACGGTCCAGTGCAGTTCCTTGTCGCCGACCTGGAAGCGCACGACCTCCGGTTCGGCGGCCAGCGCGGGGCTGGCCGCCGACAGAAGCAGGGCGACGATGGCGAAGGCCCGCCCCGCCATGGCGCCGATCATGCCTTGGCGGTCTCCGCCTTCTTCTTGGCCGGGGCCTTCTTGGCTGCGGGCTTCTTTTCGCCCGCTTCCTTCTTCGCCGCCGGCTTCTTGGCGGCCGCCTTCTTCGCCGATGCCTTCTTGCCCTTCTTGGCCGGGGCCGCCGCTGCACGCGCGTCGATCAGCTGGGCCGCCTCCTCCAGGGTCAGCGCGTCCTGCTCGATCGTCTTGGGCAGGGTCGCGTTGGTCGTGCCGTCAGTGACATAGGGGCCATAGCGGCCCGCCATCAGCTTGATCTCCGCCTCGGTGCGCGGATGCTTGCCCAGCACCTTCAATGGCTCCCGCGACGATCCGCCACGCCCGCCCTTGTTCGCCGCATCGGCGAGCTTGGCGACGGCCATGTTCATGCCCACCTCGAAAATCTCGGCGGTCGAGGACAGGCGGCCATATTTGCCGTCATGCAGCAGATAGGGACCGAAGCGGCCGATATTGGCAACGATCGGCAGCCCGGTTTCCGGGTGCAGGCCGACCTCGCGCGGCAGGCTCAGCAGCTTGATCGCCCAGTCGAGCGTCATCTCGCCATCGGGCAGATCCTTGGGGATCGACCCGCGCTTGGCTTCCTTGCCCTCGCCCATCTCGATATAGGGGCCGAAACGGCCGGACTTCTTGACGATGTCCTGCCCGGTCTCGGGATGCTGGCCCAGGATTTCGGGACCGGTATCGGCGCCATCGCTGCCGCCGGGCTGGCCGAACTTGCGGGTATATTTGCACTCGGGATAGTTGGAGCAGGCGATGAACGCACCGAAGCGTCCACCACGCAGCGACAGCTGGCCATCGGCGCAGAGCGGGCAGGCGCGCGGATTGCTGCCGTCCGCCTTAGGCGGGAACAGCATCGGCTCCAGGAACTTGTCCAGCTCGGCCGTGATGTCGGACGGCTTCTGCTCCATGATCTCGGCGGTCTTGGGCTTGAAGTCCTTCCAGAAGGCTTCGAGCACTTCCTGCCACTGGGCGCGGCCGCCGGAAATCTCGTCCAGCTCGTCTTCCAGGCCGGCAGTGAAATCATAAGAGACATAGCGCTCGAAGAAGCGCTCCAGGAAGGCCGTGACAAGCCGCCCGCTCTCCTCGGCGAAGAAGCGGTTCTTCTCGACGCGGACATAGTCGCGGTCCTTCAGAACCTGCAGCGTCGAGGCATAGGTAGACGGGCGACCGATGCCCAGCTCTTCCAGCTTCTTCACCAGCGAGGCTTCGGAATAGCGCGGCGGCGGCTGGGTGAAATGCTGTTCGGCGCTCACCTTCTTCTTGGCCGGCGCGTCGCCTTCGCTCAGGCGCGGCAGCAGCTTGCTGTCGTCATCCTCGGCATCGTCGCGACCTTCTTCGTAAAGGGCGAGGAAACCGGGGAAGATCACCACCTGACCGGTGGCGCGCAACGTATGGCTGCCGCTGCCGTCGACCATGTCGATGGTGGTGCGCTCCAGCCGGGCTGACGCCATCTGGCTCGCCAGCGCGCGCTTGAAGATCAGGTCGTAAAGGCGCGCATGATCGCCGCCGCCGACCTTGTCGCGATGGAATTCGGTCGGGCGGATGGCTTCGTGCGCTTCCTGCGCATTCTTGGCCTTGGTCTGATACTGGCGTGGCTTTTCGGGCAGATAGCCGCCGTCATAGCGCTCCGCGATCGCCTTGCGCGCGGCGGAGATGGCGCTGCCGTCCATCTGCACGCCGTCGGTACGCATATAGGTGATCGCGCCGTCCTCGTAGAGCTGCTGCGCGATCCGCATCGTGTGGCTGGCCGAGAAGCCCAGCTTGCGCGCGGCTTCCTGCTGCAGGGTCGAGGTGGTGAAGGGCGGCGGGGGATTGCGGGTGAGCGGCTTCGTCTCGACCTTGTCGACGGTGAAGCGCCCGGCCTCCACGTCCGCCTTAGCGGCCATGGCATCGCCTTCCTTGCCGATGGTCAGGCGGTCGATCTTCTCGCCCTTCCAGCGGACCAGGCGCGCGGTGAAGCCCTGCCCGCCCTGCTCCATCTCGGCCGAGATCGACCAATATTCCTGCGGCACGAAGCTTTCGATCTCGCGCTCGCGCTCCACCACCAGGCGCAGCGCGACCGATTGGACGCGGCCGGCCGACTTGGCGCCGGGCAGCTTGCGCCACAGCACCGGCGACAGGGTGAAGCCCACCAGATAGTCGAGCGCCCGGCGCGCCCGATAGGCGTCGATCAGATCCTCGTCCAGCGCGCGCGGCTTGGCCATCGCGTCCAGCACCGCCGCCTTGGTGATGGCGTTGAACGTCACCCGGTCGACCGTCTGCGGCAGCGCCTTCTTGGCGCGCAGCACTTCCTGCACATGCCAGCTGATCGCTTCCCCTTCGCGATCAGGGTCAGTCGCCAGGATCAATCGCGTGGCCTTCTTCGCCTCGTCGGCGATGGCCTTGAGCTGCTTGCCCTTGTCGCCATAATTTTCCCACGACATGGCAAAGCCATTGTCGGGATCGACCGACCCGTCCTTGGGCGGCAGGTCGCGGATATGGCCGTAGCTGGCCAGGACATGGAAATCCCCGCCCAGATATTTCTCGATGGTCTTCGCCTTGGCCGGCGATTCGACAATGACAAGTTGCATTCAGGCCCCGGTTTGGAAGTCTCTCACGTATACGCGCGAGTTTGATCGAGTGACCTAACGAAGGTCAACAGCGGACACGCTTGGCGCGAGCTAGCTCATTTGATCAGGCTAGAACAATGGACTTTCTGGAAACGAAGAACATAATCTCCAACGACCACAGTGTCGCCGTCATCCAGCTCCACGCTGCCGCCCGCCCTCACCTCTCGTCCATTCACATGCACACCGTTGGTTGAGCAATAATCTTCAAGAAACACATGCTCCCCCTCCGATATCAAGCCACAATGGAAGCGAGATATGTCATCAGCGCTCAACATCAGATCATTCCCTGGATCCCGTCCGATTGTAACCCTCGAATTCAGCGCAACAAAAAGGACTATTCCTTTATGCACGACCCTTTCAGGTGGCTCGCTTTGAATTTTTAATATTCCTACAGCAAAGCGTCTTTGCGCCCCTTGGGAAGTATTCGGATCCAGCAACAAGCGTGTAATTTCTATCGCGATCTCGCCCCTACGTTTGCGATTCTCCTTGCTCACCGTCCGATAGGCAACAAAAATGCTGGCGCAGGCAGCGATCAGCGCTGCCGAAAGTGTTCCCCATATCGGCAATGCTATCAATTCTAACATTTAGCTTACACTCACTTTCCCACCCGCCTGCCGTTCCAGCCCGCCCGCCAGCTCCAGTTCCAGCAGCACCGTCTGCACGATAGCGGGCGACAGGCCGGACAGGCGGATGACCTCATCCACCGCCACCGCGACCGGCCCCAGCAGCGCGATCACTGCCGCGCGATCGGCGTCGGCGACATCGCTCGACACCGGCTGGCCGATAAAGTCGAAGCTGCCCTGCCGCACCATGCGGGGATCAAGCCCGCCGACCGCCTCCAATATATCATCGGCATTCTGCACCAATGTCGCACCCTCGCGGATCAGCAGGTTGCAGCCCTGGGCGCGCGGGTCGAGCGGCGATCCCGGCACCGCCATCACCTCGCGCCCCGCCTCGGTCGCCAGCCTTGCGGTGATCAGCGACCCGGATTTGGGTGCCGCCTCCACCACCACCGTGCCCAGCGCAAGGCCAGCGATGATCCGGTTGCGCGCCGGGAAATGCCGGGCGAGCGGCTGGGTGCCGGGCGGATGCTCGGTCACCAGCAGGCCACGTTTCGCCACATCTTCCTGCAAGGCGGCATTTTCGGGCGGGAAGCCGATGTCGATGCCGCTGGCGATCACGCCGATCGTGCCGCTGTCGATCGATCCGCGATGCGCTTCGGTATCGATGCCGCGCGCCAGGCCGGACACGACCACCGCGCCCCGTTCACCCAGCTGCTGCGCCAATATCCGGGCAAAGCGGCAGGCGGCCGCCGACGCGTTGCGCGCGCCGACCATGGCGATGCACGGCCGCGCCGCGATCGCGGCATCGCCCCGGATGATGAGCGCGGGCGGCGCGCCCTCCATCTCGGCCAGCAGCGCGGGATAGTCGGCATCGCCCATCAGCAGATAGCGGGCGCCGATCGCGCGGGTCGCGGAAATCTCCCGCTCGATCGCGGCAGCATCGGCCACCCGCGCCTCGCCCCCACCGCGCGCGGCGAGCATGGGAATGGCGCGCAGCGCCTCGGCCGCGCTGCCGAAGCGCGCGAGCAACTGGCGGTAGCTGACGGGGCCGATCCGGGGGGATCGGATCAGGCGGAGACGGTCGAACCGCTCCTGCCCGCTCACTCGGTGGCGGCTTTCTGCTTGGAACTGCCGACCTTGGGCTCCTCGCCCTTTATCAGCCGGGCGATATTGGCACGGTGCCGCCACAGCACGATCAGCGCGAGCGCCAGGCTGACCGGCACCAGATCGATCCGGCCAAAGGCGAACATGGCGATCGGTGCGCTGACTGCGGCCGACATGCCGCCGACCGACGACCATTTGGTGCCGAACAGCGCCCCCAGCCACACGACCGCAAAGACGATGCCGGCCGGCCAGTACATGGCCGTCACCACACCCATCATCGTCGCCACGCCCTTGCCACCGGCAAAGCGCAGCCAGACGGGGTAGCAATGGCCGATGAATGCCATGGCGCCCGCCATCGGCCCGCCACCATCCACCAGCGCCGCGCCGATCAACACCGCCGCCGCACCCTTGAGCAGGTCGAGCAGCAGGGTCGCCGCCGCCAGCCCCTTGCGCCCGGTGCGCAGGACATTGGTCGCGCCGATATTGCCCGACCCGATCTGGCGCAGGTCGCCAGCGCCGGTGAAGCGCGTCAGCAGCAGGCCAAAGGGGATCGAGCCGAGCATATAGCCCAGCACCAGAACAAAAGCGGGAAGCAGCCAGGGAGGTGTCATGAAATTCGCCGATAAAGCGTTTTCAAAGCAGGTGGAACAACTGCTGGCTCGGAAAACGCGGTACATCAAAAGATCAGAACGGGACAGCCGATGCAATCGGCCGGCCTGTTCTGATTGTTGCGCGTGACCATAGCGTGACAGGCGCGGGGGGCAATGGGCAGTATCGGCTTACCGCACCCGTGCGGGATTGCCGACCACGGTTGCGCCGGCCGGCACGTCGCGCGTCACCACGCTGCCCGCACCGATCAGCGCATCGTCGCCGATCGTCACGCCAGGCAGGATGATCGCGCCGCCGCCGATCCACACATTGCGGCCGATGGTGATCGGCACGCCCCATTCGATGCCGGTGGCACGCTCGGCCGGATCGCGCGGATGATCGGCGGTCAATATCTGCACCCCGGTGCCGATCTGCGTGCCGTCGCCGATGGTCACCGGCACGACGTCCAGGATGACGCAGTTGAAGTTCAGGAACACGCCCGCGCCCAGGAAGATATTGAAGCCATAGTCGCAGTGGAAGGGCGACCGGATCGTCGATCCCGCCCCCAGCGCGCCCAGCCGCTCGCGCAGCAATTCCTCGCGCTCGGGCGGCAGGGTCGCGTTGAAACGCTGCATCCACGCCGCTGCGGCCAGCTGGTCCGCGATGATTTCCGGATCGCTCGCATGATAGGGCTCACCCGCGATCATCTTCTGTTTCATGCTGGGCTGCGTCATCATTCTCTCCTTCGATCGGCCCGCGAGGTGGCAGCGACCGGCCCGCTTTGCAAGCACCGGGCGTTGACACTCCCGCCCCATGCCGCGACACAGGCGCGCATGACGGTCGCACCAGACGCTCCCATCCTTTTCTTCGATTCCGGCGTGGGGGGCCTGTCCATCCTCGCCCCGGCCCGCGCCGCCTTGCCGAACGCCCCGGTCGTCTATGCCGCCGACAGCGCCGGCTTCCCCTATGGCACCAAGAGCGAGGCGGAGATCGCCGCGCGCGTGCCCGCCCTGCTCGGTCGGCTGGTGGAGCGCTATCGCCCGCGCCTCGCCGTCATCGCCTGCAACACCGCCTCGACCATCGCCCTGCCGCATGTCCGCGCCGCGCTCGACATTCCGGTGGTCGGCACCGTCCCGGCGATCAAGCCGGCGGCGCTATTGTCCAAAAGCCGGGTGTTCGGCGTGCTGGGCACCAATGCCACCGTGCGCCAGCCCTATGTCGACCGACTTGCCGCCGAACATGGCGCCGACTGCACCGTGCTGCGCCATGGCAGCGCCGCGCTGGTGCAACTGGCCGAGGCGAAGCTGCGCGGCGAAACGCTCGATCCCGCCATCGCCCGCGACGCACTGGCGGGGCTTCTCGATCAGCCGGGTGGCGATCGGATGGACATGGTCGTCCTCGCCTGCACCCATTTTCCGCTAGTGGAACAAGAACTTGCCGCCGCCGCGCCGCATCCGATGGGCTTCGTCCATGGCGGCGAAGGGATAGCCCGGCGCATCGCCTTCCTGACCGAAGGACAGCCCTGGCCGGATGCGCCCTCGCCCGGCATCGCCGTCTTCACCCGCGTCGATGACAAGGTCGAGGCGCTGCGCGACGCGCTGGCCAGCTATGGCCTTGATCGCATCGACGCGCTCTGACCCTAGGGGGTAGGCCATTTGTCCAATGGCAAAGCGTTTCGATCACACTGATAGGGAATCTGCGTATCGTTGCGAGCGGTTATCGCTGGCAATGGCAGGCGCGCGCAGGTAAATGCACTCCTCAGGCAGAGGATGGCGCGACCATAGAAGAACCGGCGCGCGAGCAACGGGAAGAACGGCGTAGTGAATTACAAGCATATCTTTTCGCAGGCGATCGACCGGCTCCACAGCGAGGGCCGCTATCGCGTGTTCATCGACATCCTGCGTAACAAGGGCGCGTTCCCCAATGCCCGCTGCTTCCACGGCCATAACGGCCCGAAGCCGATCACCGTCTGGTGCTCGAACGATTATCTCGCCATGGGCCAGCATCCCAAGGTGGTCGCCGCCATGGAGGAAGCGCTCCATGATGTCGGCGCTGGATCGGGCGGCACCCGCAATATCGGCGGCAACACCCATTATCATGTCGACCTGGAGGCGGAACTCGCCGATCTGCATGGCAAGGAAGCGGCCCTGCTCTTCACCTCGGGCTATGTCTCGAACGAAGCGACGCTCTCGACCCTCGCCAAGATCCTGCCGGGCTGCATCATCTTTTCGGACGAGCTGAACCACGCCTCGATGATCGCGGGCATCCGCAATTCGGGCTGCGAAAAGCGCGTCTTCCGTCACAATGATCTCGATCATCTGCGCGAACTTCTCGCCGCCGAGGATCCCGAGGCGCCCAAGCTGATCGCCTTCGAAAGCGTCTACTCGATGGACGGCGACGTGGCGCCGATCGCGGAAATCTGCGACCTGGCCGACGAGTTCAACGCGCTCACCTATCTCGACGAAGTCCATGCCGTGGGCATGTATGGTGCGCGCGGCGGCGGCATTTCGGAGCGCGACGATGTCGCGCATCGCCTGACCATCATCGAAGGCACGCTGGGCAAGGCATTCGGCGTGATGGGCGGCTATATCGCCGCCGACCAGATGATCGTCGACGTGATCCGCAGCTATGCGCCCGGCTTCATCTTCACCACCTCGCTCTCGCCCGTGCTGGTCGCCGGCGTGCTGGCGAGCGTGCGGCACCTGAAGGGCTCCAGCGCCGAGCGCGAAGGCCAGCAGGCATCCGCCGCCAAGCTCAAGCAGTTGATGCGCGACGCGGGCCTGCCGGTTATGAACTCGGTCACCCATATCGTGCCGCTGATGGTGGGCGATCCGGTCAAGGCCAAGCGGATCAGCGACATCCTGCTCGCCGAATATGGCGCCTATGTGCAGCCGATCAACTATCCGACCGTGCCGCGCGGCACCGAACGTCTGCGCTTCACGCCTGGCCCGGCCCATAATGAAGAGATGATGCGCGACCTGGTGTCGGCGCTGGTCGAAATCTGGGATCGGCTGGAACTGGAACTGCTGGAACGCCAGGCAGCCTGACCGGACAGGAACGGGGCGGCCGATCGCAGCGCCGCCCTGTCCTATCCGCGCAAAAGCCGCTATGATGAGCCAGGTCGGAGCCATCCGCCCCGACGCCCGTCCCGCAACAAGATGTCCTACATTGGATATCAAATGTCACAATGTGCGGGAAATATGCGAAGTTAAGCGCAGCCTTTCCTACAAATCCAACATCAGACCCGGATCAGCCCGCCCCTGACCGCATAGCCGCGATAGAGCGTCCGGACATGGGGGAAGCCGCCCATATCCTGTGCCAGTCGGTTGATCGCGCCGTTGAGTTCGCGCCGGGGCGAGACGTGGAACCGCTCCAGCCAGCCGAACAGCGCCCGCTTCCAGAGCGTCGGCAATTCCTCCTGCTGGCCGAAATCCACGATCTCCAGCTTGCCGCCCGGCGCCACGCAGCGCACCGCCTGGACCAGCGCCATTTCCCATTCGGGGATCATCGACAGCGCATAGCTGATGAACACCCGCTCGAAGCTCGCCCGGCCGAACAGCGCCTGCGGATCAAAGCCGCAGGCATCGCCCTGCGCCAGCGTCACCCGATCCGCCATGCCCGCCTTCGCGACCGAAGCCCGCGCGGTGCCCAGCATCGCATCGCTGATATCGACGCCATAGAGCCGCGCCTTGGGCCAGGCCTTGCCCACCGCGATCAGGTTGCGGCCAGTGCCGCAGCCAATCTCCAGCACAGCGCCGCCGGCCGGCGGATCGAGATCGGCGATCAGCCCGTCGCGGCCGAGCAGATAATATTTGCGGGTCAGGTCATAAATGTGCCGCTGGTAGCGATAGACCCCGTCCATCAGCTGCCCATGACCACTCATGCGTCGGTGCCCTTCAGCACATAGAGATGCACGCCGCCATAGATGGCCGAGCGGTCGCGCGCGGTATAATCGCGCGAGGCTTCGGCGCGATAGTCCCAATGGGCCAGCACATCGTCGGCGACCCGGCCGGGCAGGATGCTCGGTTCGCCGGCGGTGCGGAACAGCACGCGGGCGCCGGGCTTGGCCGTCCGCGTGATCTGCGCCCAGAGCGCGTTCAACTGTTCGTCATCCATCCAGTCCTGCGCATCGAGCAGGATGTAGCGATCACACGATGCGGCCGGCTGGCTGGTCAGGAAGTCGGTGAAGTTGATATGCCGGACATCGACCCGTTCGGCCCGGTCGCGCACCGCACGATGATTGGCCGCCTGCAGATAGGGCGGCAACGGCCCTTCGCCGCCTGCATAGCCACGACCGAACGCCTGCACGGCGAAATAATTGTCCTTCAGGTCGAAGTCGCAGGCCAG
Organism: Sphingobium yanoikuyae; assembly: GCF_013001025.1. NCBI lineage: Bacteria > Pseudomonadati > Pseudomonadota > Alphaproteobacteria > Sphingomonadales > Sphingobiaceae > Sphingobium > Sphingobium yanoikuyae. The sequence goes on from NZ_CP053021.1 coordinate 2,064,518, forward strand.
TTTCTTCAGCCGCGCCTTCAGCACATTGTCCATCCGGTCGTCGCCGGCCAGCGCCTCGAACTGCGCGGGCGGGATGCCCAGGCCGAAGAGCGAAGCGGGCTGGCTGGTCAGCCAGCGGACAAAGCCCTTGTCGAAGATCGGCGCCAGTTCGCGCTCGAAGATCGCCAGTTGCTCCTCGCGGCTCTGCGCGTCCAGCATCCGCTTGGGGTTCACGCCATGCAGCCGGGCCAGCAGATGGGCTGCGCCGATGAAACGGCCAAGCAGGCCATGCCTGTAGATGCCCCGCGCAAAGCCACCGATACGGCGGCGACCGGTCATGTCGCGGCCTTCCCAATAGCGGCGCGTCGCCTCATCCAGACGCGGCGCCACGATCTCGCGATAGGCGGCGATGTTCGCCTTGTCGTCCGCCCGCGCGAAGAAGCGATGGAAGGCGGCATGATCGGGCAGCGTCTGCGCCGCCATCAGCTTCAGCCGGTTGAGCGCGATATGGGCGGTGTTGAGGTCGACCGCCGTGATCTTCGCCGGATCGGCGGTCAGGTAGGACAGGACATTGCAGCCGCCCGACGCGATCGTCACCACATGACTGTCGGGCGTGATCGCCAGCGCTTCCATGTCGACCGCCGGGTCTTCCCAGATCTGGGCATAGACCAGGCCGCGGAAGGCGAAGGTGAAGGCGCGTTCCAGCAGCCCCTGCTTCGACAGATGGCGGTGACGATGCACCGCGTTGGTGACTTTCTTGTGGGCCGATGCGGCCATGGGCGCACTCCTCGCTGCCGGGTCGTTCGGTCGGCCGATAGGGCAGGCGCGTGTCGTGCGCATGACCGCTGGGTTACGCCATGATGACGCCCCTTGCGGAACCTGGAGCACCTCTCCCATCTTCTGCATCTAATGGCGCACTGGATCGAACCCCACCCCACCGGCATCTATGTCCGCCCCGCCGATGCGTGGATCGACCCGTCGCAGCCGCAGGAACGGGCGCTCGTCACCCATGGTCATGCCGACCATGCGCGTGGCGGCCATGGCCATGTCTGGGCCACGCGAGAAACGCTGGCGATCATGGCGTTGCGCTATGGCACGCCCAGCGGCACGGCGGTCGGCTATGGCGAAGAGATCCGGCTGGGCGGCGTCACCATCCGCTATGTCCCCGCCGGCCATGTGCTGGGATCGGCACAGATCATCCTGGACCATGCCGGCGAGCGCGTGGTGGTGACCGGCGACTACAAGCGGCGCCCCGACCCGACCTGCCTGCCGTTCGAGCCGGTGCCTTGCGACATCTTCGTGACCGAGGCGACCTTCGGCCTGCCCGTCTTCCGCCATCCCGACACCGGCAGCGAGATGGACCGGCTGCTCCATGCGCTTCACGCCAATCCCGATCGCTGCGTGCTGGTCGGCGCCTATGCGCTCGGCAAGGCGCAGCGGGTGATCTGCGAATTGCGGGCGCGCGGCCATCATGACCCCATCTATATCCATGGCGCGCTCGAACGCATGTGTGCGCTTTACCAGGATTTCGGCGTCGACATGGGGAAGTTGCGCGGCGCGACCGGCGTGCCAGCCAAGGATATGCGCGGCGCCATCGTGCTGGCGCCGCCCTCCGCGCTCAACGATCGCTGGAGCCGCCGCCTGCCCGACCCGATTGCCGCCATGGCGTCAGGCTGGATGCGGGTGCGCCAGCGCGCCCGGCAGCGCAATGTCGAACTGCCTTTGGTCATTTCCGACCATGCCGACTGGGACGAACTGACCGACACGATCCGCGAGGTCGCTCCCAGCGAAACCTGGATCACCCATGGCCGGGAGGAAGCCCTGCTCCACTGGTGCATGACCCACCAATATCGCGCCCGCGCGCTGGCGCTGGTGGGCCGCGAGGATGAGGAGGAAGGGTGATGAATATCGCATCACCACCTCCGTTCGGTTCGAGCCTGTCGAGAACCGGTGCGCATGGGTTCTCGACAGGCTCGAACCGAACGGGACAAGACGGATGAGGCAATTTTCCCGACTGCTCGACGGCCTCGTCTACACCCGCTCGCGCAATGGCAAGCTGGCGCTGATCGCCGCATATATGCGCGAAGCCGCCGATCCCGACCGGGGTTGGGCGCTGGCGGCGCTGACCGGCAATCTCGATCTCAAGGCGGTGAAGGCGTCGGCCATCGGCGAGATGATCCGCGCCCGCACCGATCCCGTCCTGTTCGAGATGAGCCGCGACTATGTCGGCGACCTGGCCGAGACCGTCGCGTTGCTCTGGCCCCGCCCCGGCAATGAACCGGCCGAACTGGACGACGGCTCGCTCAGCCTGTCCACCGTCATCGACCGCCTCCACAGCGTCAGCCGCGCCGCCGCGCCGGATGCGCTGGCCCAGATGATGGACCATCTCGACGCATCGGGCCGCTTCGCCCTGCTGAAGCTTGCCACTGGCGGCCTGCGGGTGGGGATATCCGCCCGCCTCGCCAAGACCGGCTTCGCCCAGGCCTTCGGGCTTGATGTCGATGATGTCGAACAGGTCTGGCACGCCCTCGCCCCGCCCTATGCCACGCTGTTCGACTGGGCGGAGGGCCGCAGTGCCCGTCCCGATCCGGAAGGCACCCCCTATTTCCGTCCCTTCATGCTCGCCCATCCGCTGGAAGCCGATAGCGTCAACCTCGCCGACTATGCCGCCGAATGGAAATGGGACGGCATCCGCATCCAGATCGTCGGCACCGGCCCAAAAAATGGAGGCGAGACGCGCCTCTACAGCCGCGCGGGCGACGACATCACGGGCAGCTTCCCCGAAATCGCGCAGGCCTTCACCGGTCACGCCGTGCTGGACGGCGAATTGCTGGTGAAGGGGGAGTTTCAGGGCGCCAAAGAACATGGAGGCGCTGCCGCCAGCTTCAATGCCCTGCAACAGCGGCTCGGCCGCAAGGCGGTCAGCGCCAGGATGATGGCCGACTATCCCGCCTTCGTCCGCCTCTATGACCTGCTGATCGAGGGTGACGACGACCTGCGCGCGCTCCCCTGGACAGCCCGCCGCGCCCGGCTTGAAGCCTATATGGCGCAACTATCCCCCGACCGATTCGACCTGTCCGCCGTCATCGACGCGCCCGATTTCGCGGCGCTGGCCGATATCCGCGCCGGCGCCCGCGACGCCGCGATCGAGGGTGTCATGCTCAAGCGCCGCGACAGCCCCTATGTCGCCGGGCGCAAGGCCGCGCTCTGGTACAAATGGAAGCGCGATCCGCTGACCGCCGATTGCGTCATGATGTATGCCCAGCGCGGACACGGCAAACGCTCCTCCTTCTATTCGGACTATACGTTCGGCTGCTGGACGGAGGATGGCGAGCTTCTGCCGGTCGGCAAGGCCTATAGCGGGTTCACCGACGAGGAACTCAAATGGCTCGACCGCTTTGTCCGGGGGAATACAGTGAACCGCTTCGGCCCGGTCCGGGAGGTCGAAAAGACGCTGGTGCTGGAGGTCGCCTTCGACTCCATTCATGACAGCAAACGCCACAAGTCCGGCCTCGCCATGCGCTTCCCCCGCATCGCCCGCATCCGCAAGGACAAGCCGGCAGCGGAGGCGGATACGGTCGAGGAATTGAAGCGTCTGGTCAGTTGAAGCATAAGGACCAGAAGGAGAACGAGAATGGCCTATAGCGGAAGCTGCCATTGCGGCGCCGTCACCTTCACCGTCGATGCCGATCCGCCCAGCGAGGCGATGAGCTGCAACTGCTCCCATTGCGGCCGCAAGGGCTTCGTCCTGACCTTCGTTCCCGTCGATCAGTTCCGCCTCGACAGCGGCGCTGAGCAATTGACCGACTATCTCTTCTACAAGCACGCCATCACGCATCAATTCTGCAAGACCTGCGGGACGGAAGCCTTCGCGCTCGGCAAGTCGCCCCAGGGTGAAATGCGCGCGATCAACCTGCGCTGCGTGCCTGCGATCGATATTGAAGCACTGACCATCCAGAAGGTTGACGGAGCGCGCTTCTAACTCTGACTTTGCTCTGTCACGCGACGCCCCTATATGGGCGCTTTCGCGCGTCCGGCGCGACCACAGTTATGGAGCAGTTGAATTGAGCAAGGTTCTGGTCATCGGCGCAGGCGGCGTCGGGTCTGTCGCGGTCCACAAGATGGCGATGAACCCTGATATTTTCAGCCACATCACGCTGGCCAGCCGCCGCCTCATCAGTTGCGAGAAGGTCGCCGAATCGGTCAAGAAGCTGGTCGGCGTGGATATCGACGTGGCCCAGGTCGACGCCGACAATGTCGAAGAGACCATCGCCCTCATCCAGAAGGTCCAGCCCAAGCTGGTCGTGAACCTGGCGCTGCCCTATCAGGATCTGGCGATCATGGACGCGTGCCTCGCAACCAAGACCGACTATCTCGACACCGCCAATTACGAACCGCGCGACACCGCCAAGTTCGAATATAGCTGGCAGTGGGCCTATCAGGAACGCTTCAAGGAAGCCGGCATCATGGCGCTGCTGGGTTCGGGCTTCGATCCGGGCGTCACCAGCGTGTTCACCAGCTACATCAAGAAGCATCTGCTCGACACGATCGACACGCTCGACATTCTCGACTGCAATGGCGGCGACCATGGCCAGCATTTCGCCACCAACTTCAATCCGGAAATCAACATCCGTGAAGTGACCGCTCCGTCGCGTCACTGGCTGAACGGCGAATGGGTCGAAGGCCCTGCGCTCAGCCACAAGCAGGTGTTCGACTTCGACCAGGTCGGCGAAAAGAACATGTACCTCATGTATCATGAGGAACTGGAAAGCCTCGCCACCCACTATCCCGAAATCAAGCGCATCCGCTTCTGGATGACCTTCGGCGACGCGTATCTCAAGCATCTCGAAGTGCTGCAGAATGTCGGCATGACCCGGATCGATCCGGTCATCTATAATGGTCAGGAAATCATTCCGCTCCAGTTCCTGAAGGCCGTTCTGCCCGAACCGTCGAGCCTGGGTTCGACCACCAAGGGCAAGACCAATATCGGCGACATTGCGACCGGCCAGAAGGATGGTCAGGAAAAGACCGTCTATATCTATCAGGTCTGCGACCATGAGGACGCCTATGCCGAAACCGGCAACCAGGCGGTCAGCTACACCACCGGCGTGCCGGCGATGATCGGCGCCGCCATGATGTTGACCGGCGCCTGGAAGGGTGAAGGTGTGTTCAACATCGAGCAGTTCGATCCCGATCCCTTCATGGACATGCTGAACAAGCACGGCCTGCCCTGGCAGGTGAAGGAACTGGACGCGCCGCTGGCCTTCTGACGATCCGAAAGGATCGAAGAACATCGTCATTCCCGCAACCCGAAGGGCGACCGAAGGTCAACGCGGGAACCCATCTCCGGACTTGGCGTCTGGGGATGGGGTGGGAGATGGATCCCCGCCTGCGCGGGGATGACGGAGTGGGCTGGAATGCGAAACCCCATGTGGGCCGTTCTGGCCCTTTCTCTATTGGTTCCTGCCGCATCGGCGCAGCAGTCCGCCGATCCCTACGCCCCGGCCAAGGCCATCGTCGCCGACGTCAACCGGATTGTGACGCCGAACGGCGTGCAGGAAAATCTGGTCGTGACCTTGGGCGGCGCACGGCAGGCGATCAATGTGCGGGGCGCCGATCGCGCCAATCCGATCCTCCTCTATGTCCATGGCGGCCCCGGCGCGGTGGAAATGCCCTTCGCCTGGTCGTTCCAGCGGCCATGGGAGGATTTCTTTACCGTCGTCCAGTGGGACCAGCGCGGCGCAGGCAAAAGCTATGCGCTCAACGATCCCAAGGCGCTCGCGCCGACCATGACGCTGGATCGCTATCGTGACGATGCGATCGAACTGATCGATTATCTCAAGGCTCGCTATGGCAAGCGCAAGGTCTTCCTGCTCGGCCATAGCTGGGGCTCGGCGGTCGGCCTATCGGTCGCAATCAAGCGCCCCGACCTGCTCTACGCCTACGTCGGCATGGGGCAGGCGATCGACTTCCGCGCCGGCGAACGCATGGGCATGGACTGGACCATCGCGCAGGCCAAGAAGGCCGGCAACACCGATGCCGTAAAGGCGATAGAGGCGCTCACCCCCTATCCCGACAGCGGGCCGTTCACGATCGACAAGGCGGACGGCTGGCGCCGCTACGCCATTCCCTATGGCTCGCTGATGGCCGACCGGCCCGACCCGACGCTCTATTTCCAGACGCCGCGCCTGTCGCCCGACTATACGCCCGAAGACCGCAAGGCCTGGGGCACGGGCAGCGAATTTTCGACCACTACCCTGTGGCCGCGCGTCGCCGATGTCAGCTTCGCCAAGGTCCACGAGATGAAGCTGCCGGTCATCATGCTGCTCGGCCGCACCGACTATACCGTACCCTCGCCGCTCGCCGCGCAGTGGATGGACCGGTTGAAAGCCCCCGCCAAGAAGACCATCTGGTTCGAGCATTCGGCCCATATGCCGATGGTCGAGGAACCCGGCCTGGTCCTCAAGGCCCTGATCAACGATGTCCGCCCGCTGGCGGATCAGGAGTAATAATTTCATGGAAACCAAGGCTGGCGATCCCGCCGCTTTCGCCCATTTCGACTTGTACCGCGTCCCATCCCCCGCCTTCGTCGTCGATGAAGCGGCGGTGCGACGCAACCTGTCGGTGCTGCGCGATATCGGCGACCGCGCCGGCATCAAGGTGCTGGGCGCGCTCAAGGCCTTTTCCATGTGGTCGCTGGGCGGCGTGCTGGGCGAATATCTCGACGGCGTCTGCGCCTCGGGCATCTATGAAGCGCGCCTTGGCCGCGAAGAATATCAGGGCGAGGTCGCAACCTATTGCGCCGCCTACAAGCCCGACGATCTGGCCGAAATCCTCAAGATTTCCGACCATGTGATCTTCAACAGCCCCGGCCAGATCGCCCGGATGAAGCCGGTGATCGATGCCGCCCGCGCCGACGGTCGCGTCTTCGACATCGGCCTGCGCATCAACCCCCTCCACCCGGAGGGCGAGGTGCCCAAATATGACCCCTCGCAGCCGCACAGCCGCCTGGGCTTCCCGGTCGACCAGTTGCGCGCAGAGCATCTGGACGGGGTGGCCGGCCTCCACGTCCACAATCTGTGCGAACAGGATTTCCTGCCGCTCCAGCGCACCTGGTCGGCGATCGAGCCGTTCGTTATGCCCCATGTCGCCGGCCTCAAATGGCTGAACTTCGGCGGTGGCCACCATGTCACCCGCGCCGACTACCAGATCGACGAGCTGATCGCCTTCCTTCAGGCGATCAAGGCGCAGACGGGCCTTGAACTCTATATCGAGCCGGGCGAGGCGATGGCGCTCGATGCCGGCATCCTGGTCGGCGAGATCCTTGACGTGATCGACAATGGCATGCCCGTCGCCATCACCGACATCAGCGCCACCTGCCACATGCCCGACGTGATCGAGGCACCCTATCGCCCCGCCATGCTGCATGAGCAGGAAGGCGGCCCGGTCACGCGCCTGGGCGGTCCATCCTGCCTGGCGGGTGATATCATCGGCGATTATCGGGTGCCCGGCGGCGCCGAACCCGGCGCCCGCATCGCCTTCCTGGACCAGGCCCATTATTCGATGGTGAAGACCAACACCTTCAACGGCGTGCCCCTGCCCGCCATCTGGCTGTGGAATTCCGCGAGCGATGAACTCCGGGAAATCCGCAGCTTTTCCTATGCGGATTTCAAGGGCCGGCTGTCCTGATTCCATTCCTGTTTCTGCCCGGCCGGGCGTGTGAATTTCCACGTTAATTCCGTGGAAACTATCTTTCGTCCGGCCGAAATATCCTGTCTTTTCAACAGCCCATCCAGCATGACGCACGTTTCATAGCAGGCTGCGCAACAAAATTTTCATATGCGCTTTACAGGGGGGACCCCACCGCATATATCGGCCGCTCGCTGCCCCATGGGACTTCCACCGCAAGGCAGCTTTTTCGCCCTGAACTACACTGGAGGTCCCTTGAGTTGCACAAGCATCATAGCGCGCTGGGGGTAGCGACCGCCCTCACACCGGCAGCACCGGTAACGCTGATCCGTCCCGAAGCCGCAGCTCGGGCCGCCCGTTTCTTCACTGAGAAGTTTCCGGGTCGCTCGCTCTATGCAGTCAAGGCGAATCCGTCTCCTGATCTGATCCGTACGCTTTTCGATTCGGGCATCACGCATTTCGACGTGGCTTCAATTGCCGAAGTGCGTCTCGTTGCCGAAACGCTCGAAGGCAAGGCCAAGCTCTGCTTCATGCACCCGGTCAAGGCCGAGGAAGCAATCGCAGAAGCTTACCATGTCCATGGCGTGCGCACCTTCTCGCTCGACACGATCGACGAGCTGGAAAAGATCATGCGCGCCACCGGTGATGCGACCGATCTGGAGCTGTGCGTGCGCCTGCGCGTTTCGTCCGAACATTCGGAACTCAGCCTAGCGTCGAAGTTCGGCGCGGAGCTGGGCGAGACCCGCGAACTGCTGATGGCAACCCGTCAGGCTGCCGATGCGCTGGGCATCTGCTTCCATGTCGGCAGCCAGGCGATGAGCCCCCAGGCCTATAGCGATGCGATCGAGCGCGTGCGCGCCGCGATCGTCGATGCGGCCGTCACGGTCGACATCATCGATGTCGGCGGCGGCTTCCCGTCCATATATCCGGGCATGGAGCCGGTCGCGCTCGAAAATTATTTCGAGGCGATCCACCGCGGCTTCGAAAGCCTGCCGGTCAGCTACTCGTCGGAACTGTGGTGTGAACCCGGCCGCGCGCTGTCGGCGGAATATAGCTCGATCATCGTGCGCGTCGAACGCCGCCGTGGCCAGGAACTCTACATCAACGACGGCGCTTATGGCGCGCTGTTCGATGCCGCGCATATCGGCTGGCGCTTCCCCGTCGCCCTTCTGCGCGAGGATGAGAGCGAGGAAGAGCTGGAAGGCTTCTCCTTCTATGGCCCGACCTGCGATGACATGGACCATATGGTCGGCCCGTTCATGCTCCCGGCGGACGTGAAGGTCGGCGACTATATCGAGATCGGCATGCTCGGCGCCTATGGCGCGGCAATGCGCACCGGCTTCAACGGCTTCACGTCGGAATCGACGATCGAAGTGTCGGACGAGCCGATGGCCAGCCTCTATGCCGAAACGCTGCCGGCCCGTCGTCGCGCAACTGTCATCAAGCTCGGTTAAGACGGGCACCGCTCCCCTTTAGGAGAGGATGCCCGTCCAACGGCCCGCATAGGCCGAGGATCGAACGAAAGACTATATCCCTCGCTGCCGCCCCCTCGCAGCGAGGGATTTTCTTTGGGGCATTTTACCCCTCCACGACGGTGTGAACTTCGTAGGAAATCGCTCAGGGGCGCCGGAAAATCCCGACCAGTTCGACATGGGTGGACCAGCGGAACTGGCCGACCGGCATGACGCTGTCGAGCACATAGCCACCCGCCACCAGATGCGCGGCGTCGCGGGCGAAGCTGCCCGGATTGCACGAGACATAGGCGATCAGCGGCACGGTCGACTGCGCCAATTGCATCGCCTGCTCACGCGCACCCGCACGGGGCGGATCGATCACCACGGCAGCAAAGCGGTTCAGTTCCTCCAGCGTCAGCGGACGGCGGAACAGGTCGCGATGATCCGCCACCATGCGCCGCTGCGCGCGATGGCCGGCGAGTTTCAGCGACAACACCAGATCGCGCGCACCCTCCGCCGCATAGACCGGCCGATTGGCGCCGATCGCCAGCGCAAAGGTGCCAAGACCGCAGAACAGGTCGGCGACCGCGCCGGTCGCGGGCAACGCATCCTGCACTGCCTTGACCAGCGCCGCCTCGCCATCCGGCGTCGCCTGCAGGAAGGAATAGGGAGGGAAGCCCACCGCTACGCCTCCAAAGCTGACGGTTACCGGCTCCGGCTCCCAGCGCGTCTCCGGGCCATCGCCCTGGTCGATGGTCAGCCGCGCCAGAGAGTGTCCGCAGGCAAAATCACCCAGCGCCTCGTCCGCCGCCAGCCCCTCGACCTTCACGCCTTCCAGCAACAGGTCGACGCCCTGATCGGTCAGCGACATGCGCACATGCGCGGCGCGCTTGTCGGGCAGGCAGGTCAGCAGCATCGTCCGCAGCGGCGCGATCAGCGCGAACAGGCGCGGATCGAGGATCTCGCACATCGTCAGATCGACCAGCACATGGCTACCCTGCTCCGCAAAGCCGATGGTGATCCGCTTGCCCTGCCGCGAGGCGCGCAGCGAGGCGCGGCGACGCGTGCGCGGTGGCGAAACATGGGCCGGCAGCACCGTCTGCGGCACCACGCCCTGCCCGGCCAGCGCACCGGTCACGCGGGCGCTGACGAAATCAGCGAGGCTCGGCTCGTCAATCTGCTGCAGCTCGCAGCCACCGCAGCCGGGAAAATGGACGCAGGGCGCGTCGACATGGTGCGGGCCGGCGATGATGCTGCCGTCGGCAGCGATCCGGTCGCCCGGCGCTACCAGTGCGAAATGCCGCCCATCGGCGGTGACGCCATCGCCCTTGGCGGCGATGCGGAGGATGAGATCATTATCTTGGGTCACAGCCGCGAGCCGATAGCGGCTGGAAGCGCGGCAAGCAAATCATCCGCGACAAACGCCGCCCCGGCCCGGCGCGCAGCCTCCCCATGCAGCCACACCGCCTCGCACGCTGCACGAAACGGATCGCCGGTCACGGCCAGTCGCCCGGCCGCCAGGCCAGCCAGCACATCGCCCGTGCCGGCGGTGGACAGCCAGGTCGAAGCGCTCCGCGCCACGGCTACCCGGCCATCCGGCGCGGCGATCACGCTATCCGCGCCCTTATAGACGACAACCGACCTTGTCATGCGCGCGCCGGCCAGCGCCCGGTCGATCTTGCTGCCCGGCAGATCGCCGAAAAGCCGGACGAATTCGCCCTCATGCGGGGTGAGGACCGATCCGGCCGGGACATGGCTCTCAGCTTTGCCGGACAACAACGTCAGTGCATCGGCGTCCAGCACCAGCGGCCGCCCGCATGCCAGCGCAACATCAAGCCCCGCCTGCGCCCCATCCTCCCGACCCAATCCCGGACCGACCAGCACGGCCGCCAGCCGAGGGTCGGAAAGAGCATCGCTCAGGACAGTGACATCCTCAATCTGCTGATGAACGATGGCGTGCGGCCCAGACTCGCATGGCGAAGCGTCATAGCGCCTCACCATGCCGGCACCGGAATGGGCCGCCGCGGCTGCCGCCAGCGCCGCCGCGCCCGGCATAAGACCGCCGACAACGCCGACCAGACCTCGGCTATATTTATGCGCAGCGGCGACAGGCGCGCGAAGCTGCGGCGGTGCGAGCGCATGCACATCCTGCGGCATGGCGAGGCCGATGTCCGCCCGCACCAACTTTCCCATGAGGCTGGCCGCCGGCTGCAACAGATGCGCGGACTTGAACGCGCCCAATGCGATCGTCACGTCGAACTTCGGCACCGCCGACAATAGCTGGCCGTCATCCGTCCCCACGCCGCTCGGCAGGTCTATCGCATAGCTGTGATTGGCATGCGCCACCAATGCGCCCAAGCGTTCCGCTACCGCCGCATCCAGGCCGCGCGTCAGCCCCGTGCCGAACAGCGCGTCGACCAGTTGTGCCGCCGGCGCGGCATCCGCCAGCGCCTCTACCGGGCCGTCCCATAATGCCCTGGCCCGCTGGGCCGATGCGGTTCGGCTGTCCCCCAGGGAGGCGACCCGCGCCGGCACGCCCAGTTCGCGCAATATACGGGCAATAACAAAACCATCACCGCCGTTGTTTCCAGGACCACAGAGGATCAGCGCGTCCCGTCGATGCCCGGCACGCCAGATGATCTGCGCCGCCGCCGCACCGGCTCGTTCCATCAGTTCATAGGGATGGACGCCAGCATCGAACGCCGCCTGCTCGGCCGCGCTCATGGCTGCTGCCGTCAATATCGGGTCGAGTGCCATCAATTCGGCTTGGCCGCCACAGTAGCGGGCAGCCGATACTGGTCGGCACCGATCGCCACTTCGACCAGTCCCTTGCCGATAATGGTGAGCTTTGCCTCCTCGGCGCCATCGGCCGAAACCAGGCCACGCCCGTCCTGCACGATCCTTAGCCGCCGGAACCCGCCGTCGGGATGACGCAGGGTCAGCAGGCCGCCCTCGCGTTCGACGCCACATTCTCGCGACCAATCGCCCTTGCCGATAGCGCAGTCGATCAAGTTGTCGTCATCGGCGATCGCCCCGCTCCCGCCGCCCTTGCCGTCACATCCCGCCAAGGCCAGCCCCGCCAGCATCAGTGCGCCAGACAATCGCAGCCCCATCAGAACATCCCCTTTCGACATCCTCTATGGCCCGGCGCGCCAGGCCCGACCATCAACTCAGCCGGTTACGGCATTCCAGCACGATCGGCCCGAGCAGATCGGCAAAGCGGCGCTGCCCGGCAGCATCGCCAACCAGATCCTGCCGCATCTCGATCCCCAGATAGGGGATGCCATTGCCTTCCGCATGGCGGTTCATGGTCGCGTTGAGCAATTGCCCCGAATAGGGCAGTTGGTCGCCTACATTCAGCCCCGCCGCCTCCAGCATCGGAATGGCGATCCGCGCCGCCCGATCATCCTGATTATAGAGAATGCCGATGTCCCAGGGCCGCTGCTGCGCCGGATCGCTCGCCAGGCGCGGCGTGAAACTATGCATGGACAGGATGAAGGGTGACGTCATGCCGCCAAGCATGGCCGCCACCTGATGATGATAGGGATGATGGAAGCGGCGCATCCGTTCGGCCAGATCGGCGTCGCGATTACCCGGAATGGCATGGCCGTCACTCATCACCGACAGCAGGCCGGGCGCATCCTCTTCACGATTGAGGTCGATGACCAGGCGGGAGATGCCGGCCAGGATCGCCGAGCAGTTCAGTTGCGCCGCGAGCAACTGGCTGACCTCCGCCACACCTATGTCGATCGCGATATGTTCGCGAAGCAGCGCCGGATCGATGCCCAGGTCGATATCGTCGGGGACATGGGCCGAGGCATGATCGACGATGATCAGCAGGTCGAGATCGCCCTCGCGCACGGTGGTGAAGGCTTCGCTCATGATGTCCTGATCCTCGTTTCCATCACCCACCAATCCGGATGATCGCGGCGCAGGGCCGCCGCGGCCTGCGCCATGGCCTGCCCGTCATCGAACAGCGCAAAACAGGTCGCGCCCGATCCGGACATGCGCACCAGCCGGGGAGCTTGCGCCTGCAACGCCTGCAGCACATCACCGATCACCGGCGCCAACAGCCGGGCCGGCGCCTCCAGATCATTGCGGCCGGAACGCGCAAGCCCGTCAATATCCAGCGCGTCGAGCGGGCCGCGATCGATCCTGTCCCAGCCGGCAAAGACCGATGCCGTCGACACGCCGACCCTCGGATTGACCAGCAGCATCGGCCGGCACGATAGGTCATCCAGCGCCTGCGCCTCCAGCAGTTCGCCACGGCCGCGCACCAACTGCGTGGTACTGGCCAAGCAGGCCGGCACGTCCGAGCCAAGCAACAGGGATAATTGCTGTAATACAGTATCTTCTACCGCGAAGTTCCAGAGACGCGTCAGCAATCGCAGCGTCGCGGCGGCGTCCGCCGAGCCACCACCAATGCCGGATGCAACCGGCAGTCGCTTGTCGAGCCGAATATCGGCGCCGACCGTTACCCCTGTGGCCGCCTGAAGGCGCCGCGCCGCTCGCATGACCAGATTGTCATCGTCGCCGCTCAGGCCCGCGCTGCAAGAGCCTTCCACGGCGAGCGTGATGACGCCGTCGTCGCGCTGCCGGGCATGGAGAATATCCCCATCCTCGGCAAAGACGAACAGGCTTTCCAGCGCATGATAGCCATCCGCGCGGCGCTCGCGCACGTGCAAAGCCAAATTGACTTTTGCGTAAGCAATTTCAGTTAGTTGTCCGGATATATTCACAGGATTTCGATACAATATCAGGGCGCTGCATATTCGGGTTTCAGCCCTTCGCGGGCCTTGGCGTCAAGCCGATTGGCGACATCCCCCTCCGCGAAGACCGCCGCTGCGCGCCAGGCGTAGCGCGCTTCATAGCGGCGACCGGCGGTCCACAATGCGTCGCCCAGATGTTCGTTGATCGTGGCATCACCGGGCGCTCCGGCTGCGGCGCGTTCCAGCACCGGGACTGCGCCCTTGACGTCCCCGGTCACGAACTTGGCCCAGCCAAGCGAGTCCGTGATCGACGCATCCTGCGGCTTGAGCGCGCTCGCCTTTTTCAGCAGGTCGAGCGCCACATCGACATTCTGCCGCCGTTCGATCTGGGCATAGCCAAGATAATTGAGGATGACCGGTTCATTCGGGGCCATGACGGCCGCTTTTTCGAGCACCGCGCGGGCCTCGTCCCACCGCTTGCCCTGTTCCAGCGCGCTGCCTTCGAACAGCAGCAGCGCCCAAGGCAGGCTGTCAGCCGAATAGCCCGCCTGCGCACGATGGAAAGCCGACGCAGCGCCGTCGAAATCTCCCGAATCCGCCAGCAATCGTCCAAGTCTTACAAGGCGTTCCGGCTCGGCATTGGGAGCCGATGCTAGGCTTTGCGCCAGTGCAATCGCACCGTCGCGATCCCCCGAGGCCGCCAGTGCCTCGACCAGTTCCGCCTGGGCGAGCGCGCCATACCAGCCAGTGACTGGCAGCTTGCGCGCTTCCGCCGCCGCATAATTGGCGAGATCACCCGCCACCAGCAGTTTCGCCGCCACCAGATGCGGCTCGGCAGCGGCCGGATCGGCAAAGGTCGCGATCCGCGCCAGGCGAATGCCCAGCGCCGTGCCTGTTTCATCGGACGCGATGTCGACCGCGAGGCGGGCCAACAATTGCGCAAAGCCCTGCTTGGGTGTGAAGGGCGCGGCAATCGCTCCCGGCACCTTGCCGCGGACAACGTCCGTACGGGCCTTGGCGAAGCTCGCCTCATCGGCGGGCAGCAGGGCCAGGGCATCCGCCTTCGCCCGGCGCCCGGCCAGTTGCGCGGCGAAGGTCAGGCGCAGCGCTTCGTCGTCCGTCACGCGCAAGGCCAAAGCACGGCGCATCGCGCCAATGGCCTCTTCCTTGTCACCCCGTGCCATGGCCTGCAACGCCAGATGCTCGTCGAGATAGCGGGCGCCCAGCGCCCCGAACTTGTCCTTGCTGTCGATGACGGGCGCCACATAGCGGCGCTGGCCCAGCGATATCCAGCTTTGCACGATCGGGGCGAGGAAGGAGAAATTGCCCTCCTCCACCAAGCGATCGGTGAAGGTCTGCGCCGTCGCCCAATCCTTGCGGCCCAATGCGTCGCAAATCCGCAGCAAGGTGCCGTCCCGCGGCAGCATGCCGCCCTCATCCAGCAACGCGGCCGATTGCAATGCCAGCGGCATGTCGCCGCTTTCCAGTGCCTGGACATAGGAACGGCGGGCAATGGCGAGGCTGGTCGGGTCGCCGGCGAGGGCCACACGATAGCTGTCGACCGCAACGCCCAGCGCGCCTTCACCATCGGCAAGGCGCGCGCGGGCGTAGGCATGCAAGGCCATATCGGGATCGACCGATGCGCCGGCCACAGCCGGCAGCATCAGCAACAGTCCTGGAATCAGGCCCCTACATGTTCGGATAATTCGGTCCTCCGCCGCCCTCGGGCACGACCCAGTTGATATTCTGGGTCGGGTCCTTGATGTCGCATGTCTTGCAGTGGACGCAATTCTGCGCGTTGATCTGGAAGCGAGGCTCCCCTTCATCCAGACCGACCACTTCATAGACACCGGCAGGACAATAACGCTGAGCCGGCTCGTCATAAAGGGGCAGATTGTAGGAAATGGGGACCGACGGATCCTTCAACTGCAGATGGACCGGCTGGTCCTCCTCATGATTGGTGTTCGACAGGAACACAGAGGACAGACGATCGAAACTGATCACGCCATCGGGCTTGGGATAGGCGATCTTCTCGCACTGGTCCTTGCGCCACAATTTCTCGCAATCGGGCTTGTGCTTCATGGTGAAAGGCAGGCCGATCTTGAGCGTGCGCATCCACATGTCGATGCCGGCCAGCAGCGTGCCGATGGTGTTGCCGAACTTGGCCAGCAGCGGCTCGGCATTCTTCACCAGTTTCAGTTCGTCCGCGATCCAGCAGGAACGCAGCCGATCCTCATAATCGTGCAGCACGTCGCGCGCGCGCTCGTCCTGGATCGCCTCGAACGCGGCCTCGGCGGCCAGCATGCCCGACTTCATCGCGGTATGGCTGCCCTTGATGCGCGGCACATTGACGAATCCGGCCGAGCAACCGATCAGCGCGCCACCGGGGAAGACCAGCTTGGGGATCGACTGCCAGCCGCCCTCGTTGATCGCGCGCGCGCCATAGGAAACGCGGCGGCCGCCCTCCAGAAACTTGCGGATTTCCGGATGCTGCTTCCAGCGCTGGAATTCCTCGAACGGATAGAGGTGCGGGTTGCGATAGCCCAGGCCCACGACGAAGCCGAGCGCAACCTGGCCATTGGCCTGATGATAGAGAAAACCACCGCCATATGCGTCAGTTAGCGGCCATCCCTGCGTATGGATGACAAGACCCGACTGATGCTTGGCGGGATCGATGTCCCACAATTCCTTCATCCCCAGGCCATAGACCTGCGGCTCGCAATCGGCCTCCAGGTCAAACTGGCGCTTGAGGATCTTGGTCAGGTGGCCGCGCGCGCCCTCCGCAAAGAAGGTATATTTGGCGTGCAGTTCCAGGCCTGGCTGATAGTCCGCCTTGCGCTCGCCATCACGGGCGATGCCCATGTCGCCGGTCGCGACGCCCTTCACGCTGCCATCCTCATTGTAGAGGATTTCGGCGGCGGCGAAGCCGGGGAAGATTTCGACGCCCAGCCCCTCGGCCTGCTCGGCCAGCCAGCGGCACAAATTGCCCAGCGATCCGGTATAGGTGCCCTTGTTGTGCATCCAGCCCGGCGTCATGATGTGCGGCATCGCCATCTTGCCAGCCTTGGACAAGACCCAATGCTGATTGTCGGTGACCGGAACATCGGCCATCGGGCAGCCCTGTTCCTTCCAGTCGGGGATCAGCTCATCCAGCGCCCTGGGATCGACCACCGCGCCCGACAGGATATGGGCGCCGATTTCCGACCCCTTTTCCAGCACGCAGACGGCCAGTTCCTGCCCGGCGGCATTGGCCAGTTGCTTCAGCCGGATTGCTGCAGACAGGCCAGCCGGTCCCCCACCGACGATGACGATGTCATAGGGCATCGAATCCCGTTCGCTCATAATCCCTCCATAAAGGCGCCCGCCAGCACATGTCCGGCCATCCGGTCGCCTTATTACTCCAACGTTTTGACATTCCACGCGATGAAGATTCTTGACCCTCGCGTCAACCTCTGGCCCAAGGGCATCGTGATGCGGGGATTAGAGCGGGACTTTGGAGCCGCAGCGCCTGACGCCTATCTGGCGTGGTGGTCGCTGGCGGGGGTGGATGGCGCCGTAGCGGAAGCTCCAGTCAACTGGTTGCGGCCGCAGCCGACGCGCGCACAGCTGGCCGAGCAGGCTGCGAAGGCCTTTGCTCCGCCGCCGCCCGAAAAACCCAAGACGCTCGACGCCTATCTCGAATGGCTTGCCAGTGATTCGGCCCAGCCCGAACGCAAATGGCCCGGCACCCCGATCCTGCCGACCGGCCCGGCCGAAGCATCGCTGATGGTCATCACCGACATGCCCGACATGGCAGATGCCGGCGCGGGCCATTTGTTCGCCGATCGCGCCGGCACTCTGTTCGACGCCATGATGCGAGCCATCGGCCTGCGCCGTGACGATATCTGCCTAGCCTCACTGTTCACCGTCCGCCCCGCCGGCGGCATGGTGGAGGCAAGCGATCTGGCTCATGTCGCCGATCGCATCAGGCTCCATGTCCATCTCGCTGCGCCGCGCCGCCTGCTCCTGTTGGGCGATCGGACGGCCCGTGCGCTGCTTCCGACCGATGGCGCCGACCGGCCCGCCGGTTTACACCCCTTTAACCATGATGGCGGCACTGTGCCCGCCATTGCCACATTCCATCCGCGCCTGCTGCTCAGCCAGCCCGCGGCCAAGGCGGAATGCTGGCGCGCCCTGCAAAGCCTGATTGAGGAAGACCGCCCGTGATTCGCGTTGCAACCCGCATTTCCAGCCTTGCCCTGCTCAGCATGAGCGCGGCGCTGGCGATCCCGGCCGGCGCCAAGGCGGCCGAAACCCTCCCCCTCTTGCCGAACAGCGCCGCCGCCGCCACGCCGCTGCAGCTGTCCGATGGCGACAAGGCGCGCTACAATGCCATCTTCGCCGCCCTGCGTGACCAGAAATGGTCGGATGCCAAGGCGATGATCCTGGCACTCGACCCGCAGGATGCGGTCCGTCCGCTCGCCCTGTCAGAACTTTATCTTGCCAAGGGGTCGCCGCGTGTCGAGCTGTTCGACCTGCTCGACCTCGTCAACAAGGCAGCCTGGCTGCCCAAGGCCGACCAGCTTTCCCGCCTGGCGCAGAAGCGCGGCGCGACCATCCTGCCCGATCTGCCGCAGGTCCAGAAGCTGGTATGGCTGGGCTCAGCACCCCGCCGCCAATATG
This sequence comes from Sphingobium yanoikuyae, assembly GCF_013001025.1. Taxonomy (NCBI): domain Bacteria; kingdom Pseudomonadati; phylum Pseudomonadota; class Alphaproteobacteria; order Sphingomonadales; family Sphingobiaceae; genus Sphingobium; species Sphingobium yanoikuyae. The sequence goes on from NZ_CP053021.1 coordinate 2,083,011, forward strand.
TCAGCGGCAGCAAGACGGACGTTCTGGCCCAGAGCCTGTCGGCCCAGATCCTGACCTTCATCAAGAATGATGATCCGGCCGGCGCGGAAGGCTTGCTCACCGCTGGCGAAGCGGGCCTGACGCCCGAAGGCCTGACCGAGGTGCGCCAGCGTGTCGCCTGGGCCTATTATATCGAAAGCGACGATCTCAACGCGCGCCGCATGGCTGCGCGTGCGCTCGAAACTCGTACCGGCGGCGACTGGACCGTGCAGGCACACTGGACCACGGGCCTGGCCGCCTGGCGCCAGAATGATTGCCGCGCTGCCGCCCCGGCCTTCGCCAATGTCGCCGCACTGGCGGGCGACGCCGACATGCGCGCGGCCGGCGCCTATTGGGCATCGCGCGCCTATATGGTCTGCGGCGAGGCCGAGAAGGTCGAGAATATGCTGAAGCTCGCGGCGCGATCCGACGAGACATTCTATGGCCTGCTCGCCCGCGAGAGCCTGGGCATGCCACTGGGCGGCGCGACCATGAACGCGCGTTTCAGCGACAATGACTGGCGCCAGCTCAAAGACAGCCCCAATGTCCGCAGCGCGATCGCGCTGGCCGATATTGGCGAGAATGGCCGCGCCGACGAGATTTTGCGCTATCAGGCGAAGCTTGGCGGCACGACCCAATATGATGCGCTGCTCCGCCTGGCCAGCGCGCTCAACCTGCCCGCAACCCAGCTCTGGCTCGCCCATAATGGCCCGGCCGGCAAGCAGCCCGACAGTTTCGCCCGCTTCCCGGCGCCGGCCTGGCGGCCGGACGGCGGCTGGCGTGTCGACCCGTCGCTGATCTACGCCCATACGCTGCAGGAATCCGGCTTCCGTTCGGACGTCGTCTCCAGCGCCGGCGCCCGCGGCCTGATGCAGGTCCGCCCCGGAACCGCCGGCGATGTCGGCCTGTCCAACGCATCGCAGCTGTTCGTGCCGTCCACCAACATGGAATATGGCCAGCGCTATCTGGAATCGCTCCGCGACATGAGCGCGACGGGCGGCCTGCTGCCCAAGGTGATGGCCGCCTATAATGCCGGCCCGCTGCCGGTCGAACGCTGGAACAGCGAGGTGAAGGACAAGGGCGATCCCCTGCTCTTCATCGAATCCCTGCCCTATTATGAAACCCGCGCCTATGTGAACATCGTCATGCGCAACTATTGGATGTACCAGATCCAGGCAAAGGGCGAGGCGGATTGCCTGACCGGTATGGCGCAGGGCATGTGGCCAACCTTTCCCAATGCCAAGGGCGTCAAGCTGGTGCGTCTCAGCAAGGCCGATGGCCGGGCGATGCTCGCCGGCGGATCGGACTGATGCCGATCGACGAGGGCCGGACCTTCCTGCCCGTCCGCATCGCCGTCCTGACCGTTTCCGACACCCGCACCTTGGCCGATGACCGGTCCGGCGACACGCTGGTCGAGCGCCTGACCGGCGCAGGTCATGTCCTGGCCGACCGGCTGATCGTTATCGATGATCGCCGCGCCATCGTCGCGCGCCTTCAAGCCTGGATCGACGATCCGCAGGTCGATGTGATCCTGACCACTGGCGGCACCGGCGTCACCGGCCGGGACGTCACGCCCGAGGCACTGGCCCAGGTGCAGGACAAGGAAATTCCCGGTTTCGGCGAACTCTTCCGGTGGCTCAGCTATCAGTCGATCGGCACCTCGACCATCCAGTCGCGCGCCACCGCCTGCGTCGCGCGCGGCACCTATATCTTCGCCCTGCCCGGCTCGACCGGCGCGGTCCGCGACGCCTGGGACGGCATTCTCGCCAGCCAGCTCGACAGCCGGTTCCGCCCCTGCAATTTCGTCGAACTGATGCCGCGCCTCACCGAGCGCTGAGCGGCTGTTTGGAAAATCGCAAAAGGGCGATTTTTCGTTACGGTTCCGGCCCGCGCCCCTTCACTTCTTGAGCGTGGGCGCCGGGTTCTCCTTGAAGAATTTGCTGAGTTCGCCGAGCATCACTGACCACCAGTCGACCACGTCGGCGAAATTCTCCTGGTTGAGACCGCCGATCGTGCTGACGTCATAGGACACGTCCAGCGTCTTGTCGTCGGCCAGCGACATCTGGATGAAGCGCTTGGACTGGTTCCACTTGTTCGCCAGCTCGACCGTGTTGCCGCCATCATCCGCGAAATTGATACCGAACTGCAACGAGTTGCAGTCCTTCATCTCTTCGCAGCCATAGAAATAGATGGTGAAATTATAGCCGCTGGCAGCGCTCTCGATCATCGGATTGCCGGTTGACTTGCTCTTGGTCAGCGCCGCCTTGTAACCTGCCGCCTGCAACGCATCGGCCACCGACTGGGGTCGGCTGGCGCAGACCATATTTGCGGCACAATCCGTCGTCGGCGTCGCGGCATCGGCCGCGCCTGCCATCATCATCAGAGCCGGAACAAGCCACCAGGCACGCATGATATTTCCCCCTGCTTTCTAGGGGGCAGCCATGACGCGTCCGAAGCGGCCTTGTCAATGAGTTCATGATATGTTCTTATTTCAAGATGGCGATTATTCCCGGACGCGGCGCAACGCACAACCAGGCAAGCAGCCGGTTCAACCTGGCCGCGCGCGAGGCGGACGGCGACTGGCTCGACGCCGTGGAAGCGATCGACGGACCGGCCCAGAAACTGCGCACCAGCGTCTCGCTGATCACGCCGCGTACGATCATCTCGCGCAACACGTCGCCCGACATCGCCTTCTCCCAGTCGATCAACGCCTATGCCGGCTGCGAGCATGGCTGCATCTATTGCTTTGCCCGGCCGACCCACGCCTATCATGATCTGTCGCCGGGGCTGGATTTCGAAACACGCCTGTTCGCCAAGCCGGACGCGGCGGCGCTGCTGCGCAAGGAACTGGCGCGCGGTAATTACAGCGTCTCGCCCATCGCCATGGGCACGAATACCGATCCCTATCAGCCGATCGAGAAGGATTGGGAGATCACGCGCCAATTGCTGGAGGTGATGGTGGAATGCCGCCATCCGGTCTTCATCACCACCAAGTCCGACCGCATCCTGCGCGACATCGACCTGCTTGCCGATCTGGCGCGCGACAATCTGGTCGCGGTGATGATTTCGGTCACCTCGCTTGATCCCAAGGTCGCCCGTACGCTGGAGCCGCGCGCGCCCCATCCCGAACGGCGGATCGCCGCGATCGCTCGCCTGACTGAAGCCGGTGTGCCGGTATCGGCCAACATGTCGCCGATCATCCCGGCAATCAACGACCATGAGATCGAACAGGTGGTGGCGCGGCTCGCCATGGCCGGCGCGCAGGACGTCAACTACATCCTGGTCCGCCTGCCGGATGAGGTCGCACCGTTGTTCCGCGCCTGGCTGGAAACCCATTATCCCGATCGCGCCGGCAAGGTGATGGCGATGATCCGGGACATTCGCGGCGGCCGCGACAATGATCCCGATTTCGGCAGCCGGATGCGCGGCCAGGGCGTCTGGGCCGACCTGACCCGCGCCCGCTTCACCAAGGCCCGCCGCAAGGCCAATCTGGGCCAGGCGCGAATCAGCGTCCGCACCGATCTGTTCCGGCCGCCCGAGGGTGCCCAGATGCAGCTCTTCTAAGCGCCCCTAAATCTCGACCTGGCTACCCAGTTCGACCACGCGATTGGTCGGCAGACGGAAGAACTCCATCGCACTTTCCGCGTTGCGGAGCATCCAGGCGAAGATCTTCTCGCGCCACAGCGGCATGCCGGGATTGGCCGAAGGCAGCAGCGTCTGGCGCGCCAGGAAGAAGCTGGTGTCCATCATCTTGAACGCCTGGCCACAACCGGTGACATTCTTGAGCGCGGCCGGAACATCCGGCTCCTGCATGAAGCCATATTGCAGCACCAGACGGAAGAAGCCGCGCCCCAGATCCTCCAGCTTGCACCGGCCGTCATCCTCGACCACCGGCACATCCTTGATCTTGACCGTCAACAGGATCACCCTCTCATGCAGCACCTTGTTGTGCTTGAGATTATGCAGCAGCGCATGCGGCACGCCATCGGGCGTCGAGGTCATGAAGACAGCGGTGCCCGGCACGCGCACCGCGCTGTTGGCGGCCGAAGCCACGAATACCGGGATCGGCATCGCTGCCTCGCGCAGCCGTTCCTGCACCAGCCGGCGCCCACGAGACCAGGTGGTCAGCAAGGTGAAGACGACGAAGCCGATCAGCAGCGGGAACCAGCCGCCGTCGGGCACCTTGGTCAGATTGGCCGCCAGATAGGCGCCATCGACCAGGTAGAAGACGGCAAGCAGCGGCGCGGCATAATACCATTTCCAGTGCCACAGGCGGTAAAGCACCACGGTCAGCAGCACATTGTCGATGAACATCGCACCGGTGACGGCAATGCCATAAGCCGCGGTCAGGTTGGACGAGGTCTTGAAAACCAGCACCAGCAGGATGACCATCACCATCAGCCCCCAGTTGATCAGGGGAATGTAGATCTGGCCGGCCGTCGAGGCGCTGGTATGCTCGATCCGCAGACGCGGCATGAAGCCGAGTTGGATCGCCTGCTGTGTGACCGAGAAAGCGCCGGATATCACGGCCTGCGAGGCGATGATCGCCGCCAGCGTGGCAAGGCCGATCAGCGGCAACTGCATCCATTGCGGCGCGAGATTGTAGAAGGGGCTGTGCAGCGCCGCAGCGCCCTCACGGAAGAGCAGTGCGCCCTGCCCCATATAGTTGAGCATCAGCGCCGGCAGCACGAAGATCAGCCAGGAGACGCGGATCGGGCTGCGGCCGAAATGGCCCATATCGGCATAGAGCGCTTCGGCGCCCGTCACCGCCAGCACGACCGAGCCCAGCGCCAGGAAGGCGGGCAGCGGATCGGTGGCAAAGAACATCACCGCCCAATAGGGATTGAAGGCGTAGAGAATGCCCGGCGTCTTGACGATGCTGAGCACGCCAAGCGACGCGATCGTCACGAAATATATCAGCATGATCGGCCCGAACAGGGTCGCAACCTTGTTGGTCCCCAGGCCCTGGATCCAGAACAGGCCGAGCAGGATCAGCACCGCAACCGGCAGGATCGCCGGCGCCAGATTGGCATTATAGACCGCCAGGCCTTCCACCGCCGACAGCACGGAAACCGCCGGCGTGATCATCGAATCGCCGTAGAAGAGAGCCGTCGCGAACACGCCCAGCAGCACGATGCCACGCGACCAGCGCTGCGTCTTGGTCTGGCCGTTGATCAGCGCCAGCAGCGCCAGGCTACCGCCCTCGCCCTTATTGTCGGCGCGCATGATGATGCTGACATATTTGAGCGTCACGACCAGCATCATCGACCAGAACATCAGGCTGATGACGCCCAATATATGGTCGGGATCAAGGTCAAGATGATGGTGCCCCGCAAAAGTTTCGCGGAAGGCGTAGAGCGGGCTGGTGCCGATATCGCCGAAGACGATACCGATCGCGCCGACGACCAGCTTGGCCGTGGCTTTCTGGCGGGCATGGCCATGCCCATCCTGCTCGCCGTCTTCGGGGACGGCGACCGCGCTGTCATCAGCCATGAAGGAAATGCTCGATCATCAATATCATGTCGCAACCCTTGCCAGGGCAATTCTCATTCCAAGGACGGAGCCCAGCAAACCGCCGGCCCCTACCATGGGCACAGGGTTCACGCAATGATCGCCCCGATGCGGATCATCGCGAAGCCGCATCCATCGCCAACATGGCATCGATACGCGCGATATTCGCCTGCAGTTCCGCCTTGATCTTGCTGCCTTCGGGCGCCGATTGCGCCAGCGGCAACCATTGTTTGCGCGCCGCGTCCAACTGCCCGGCCTGGGCGAGGGCGAGGCCATAGAAATAGCGCGGCGCCGGCCCTTCCGGGTCCAGCCGCAACGCCTGCCGATAGGCATAGTCGGCCGCCGGCGCGACCACGCCATCGGCATGCGCAACCAGCGCATTCCCCATGCCGAGCCACAGATTGGCGTCGTCCGGCGCCTGCTTGAGGCCGGAGAGCAGGATGTTGGCTGCCTCCTTGGTCAGGCCGCGCCGCCCGTAGGAATCCGACATGATCAGCCATTGGCCGGCCGGGCCATAGCGCTCCGCCAGGCTGCGGCGTCGCTCCGCGAGCTTCTCGTCGAACTGCGCTTCCTTCTCAGCCGCGACCTGTCGCGGCGCGCCGGCTAGGCCGGGATGCCCCTGCCAGGCATAGCCCGCGAGCCCGACCAGCAAAGCCGCCGCAACAATCTCCCGCGTCACGCGCGGAATGCGCCCGATGAAGCAGAGCGCCGCCATGGCAAGGATGGCGATGCCGAAAGCAATGATCCAGCCCGTCATGCCCGCGGTCTCCGCTTGATCCGTCCGCGCATCAACAATAGCCCCAATGCAAGCAACACGATCGGCGCGGCCCATAACGGCCAGAGGATCGGCGCGGCCGTCGGCTCATAGCTGACCCAGTCGCCATAGCGCTCGATCAGCCAGCGCCTGATATGCTCAGGCTCCTCCCCCGACCTGATCCGCTCGCGTATCTCGGAGCGCATGTCGCCAGCCATGCTGGCGTTCGAATCGGCGATCGACTGGCTCTGGCAGGTCAGGCAGCGGATGGTTTCCATCAGCGCCTTCGCCTTGCGCTCCAGCGCCGGATCGTCGAGCTGCCGATCGGCATAGGGCGCGGGCGGCAGGGCGGTCTGCGCCTGAACCGGCGCTGCCAGCATCAACAGGAGAAGAGAAAGCAGCCCCCTCATCATTGTGCGTCCTTCAGCCGTTGCAGCAGCATCGGCACGTCATCGGCGCGGATGTCACCAATATGCTGATAGGCGATCCTGCCCCTGCCATCGATCACGAAGGTTTCCGGCACGCCCGACGAGCCCAGCGCGATCTGCACGCCACTGCGCGCATCCAGGCCGATCCGGCTATAGGGATTACCGTTGCGCGCCAGGAAGGCGTCGACATCGGGCCGGGCATCGCGGATCGCAATCGCGTCTATCGCCACCCCAGCCTGCTTGAGCGCCATCAGTTGCGGCGCCTCCGCCGCGCAGGGAATGCACCAGCTGGCAAAGATGTTGAGCAGGCGCGGCTTGCCATCCGCCAATTGCGTGCTGGCGAGCGCGGGACGATCGCTGGCAGCAGCCGGCAGGGTGAAGGCCGGCAAAGCCTGGCCAATCAGCTTGGAGGTGATGACGCGGTCATCCGGCTTGAACAGGCCGCTTGCGAACAGCGCGAAGAAGCCGAGGAACAGGACAAGCGGTAGCCAGATCAGCAGCTTCCTCATGCCATTGCCCTCCGCGCCCGCCATTTCATCAGCCAGCCGCGCCGCTCTCGTCCGACCAGCGCCAGCAGGCCGCCCAGCGCGATCATGATGCCGCCCAGCCAGATCAGCGTCACGAACGGCTTCCACCAGATCCGCATCTGCCAGCGGCCGGCATCGGCTTCCTGCCCCAGCACGACATAGAGCTGGCCATTCCACCGGGTCAGCAGCGCCGCTTCCGTCGTGGTCGTCGGCGGCGAGGCGAAGAAGCGCGATTGCGGATGGATCACGACCGCGCGGCCGCTGCGCTCCGCAATGACGTCCGCCTGCAACGCCGTCCAATTGTCGCCGGCAAGCGGCAGGATGCGCTGGAAGCGCAGCGTCCAGCCGGCCGTCTCGATGCTGTCGCCCGGCCGGACTGCCACCAGCTTCTCAACCGTGAACGCCGAATCGCAGGCCATGCCCGCCAGGCTGACGGCACAGCCCAGATGGGCGATCACCATGCCATAGGTAAAGAGCGGCGTGCGGCGCAGATTGCGCTTCCAGAGCGGCGCGAGCGATCCTACGCCCACGGCCAGCGCCACCACCAGCCCGCAATAGGGCAACAGCCCGATCCGGCCCCAGGCGAGCGCGCCGACCAGCACCACGGTCGCCAGTGCGACCGCCGCCGGAACAAGCATGCGCCCGGCCACGGCGCGCGCCTGATCCCGGCGCCAGCGGGTAAGCGGCCCTGCCGCCATGACGATCAGCAGGATGAGCGCAATCGGCCCGGCAATGCGATCGAAATAGGGCGCGCCGACCGACACCTTGTGCCCGAATGCTTCGGTCATCAGCGGGTAAAGCGTGCCGATCAGCACCAGCCCGAGGATCACCGAAAGCAACAGGTTGTTGACCACCAGGAAGGTTTCGCGGCTGACCAGTTCGAACGGCGCGCCCTCGCGCACCGTGCCGATCCGCCAGCCGAACAGAGCCAAGGCGCCGCCAATATAGAGCGCCAGCAAGGCCAGGATGAAGCTACCCCGCTCCGGATCGACAGCGAAGGCATGGACGCTGGTCAATATGCCCGACCGGACCAGGAAGGTGCCGACCATCGACATGGAGAAGGCAACGACGGCCAGCATCACCGTCCATGCGCGCAGCGCGTCGCGGGTCGCCAGCACGGTCACGCTGTGCAGCAGCGCGGTCGCCGCCAACCAGGGCATAAGCGACGCATTTTCGACCGGATCCCAGAACCACCAGCCGCCCCAGCCCAGCTCATAATAGGCCCAATAGCTGCCCGCGGTGATGCCAAGCGTCAGCATGACCCAGGCGGCCAGCACCCAGGGGCGCATGGCGCGGGCGAAGGCGGCGTCCACCTGCCGCGTCAGCAAGGCCCCGACCGCGAAGGAGAAGGCGACCGACAGACCGACATAGCCAAGATAGAGCGTCGGCGGATGGAAGGCGAGGCCGGGATCCTGCAGCAGCGGGTTGAGCCCCTGCCCGTCCGCCGGTGCCGGGGAAATGCGGGCGAAGGGATTGGAGGAGAAGAGCAGGAAGGCATAGAAACCGAGGCTGATCGCCGCCTGCGCCCCCAGCGTCGCCATATGCGCGTCGCGCTTCAACGCGCGCTCGAACAGGGCCACTGCGGCTCCAGCGACGCCCATTACCGTGACCCAGAGCAGCATCGACCCTTCATGATTGCCCCAGGTTCCGGCGAACTTGTAGAGCCAGGGCTTGGCCGAATGGCTGTTGGTCGCCACCAGCAGCACCGACATGTCGGACCGCAGGAACAGGCTGATCAGCGCGACAAAGGCGGCTGCCGTCAGCACGCCTTGCAAAACAGCGACAGGTCGGACGGCGCCCAGCACCTCGCCCTTGCCGCCCGCCAGCCCCATGCCGACCAGAAACAGCTGGAGCAGCGCGAGGACCGCGGCAAACCACAGGGCGGCAAGACCGGCTTCGGCGATCATGGCGCGGCCTTCATCTCATGCGTGGTTTCATTATAGGTCATGCCGTCCAGTTCGCGCGGCATGTAGCGCTCGTCATGCTTGGCCAGCAAATTGGTGGCGACGAACCGCCCCTGCCGGTCGAAAGCGCCTTCCGCCACGACACCGCTGCCTTCCTTGAACAGGTCGGGCGCGATGCCGCTGAAGGTCGCCGGCACAGTCGCCTTGCCGTCGGTCACGTCGAAATTGATCGTCACCCCATCGGCCGCGCGCTTGAGGCTACCCTTCACCACCATGCCACCAAGACGGATCGCCTTGCCGGGCTCCACACCCTTGGTCTTCACATCGTTTGGCGCGTAGAAATAGGCCGCTTCGTCCTTCAGCGCCGATACGGCGAGCAGCCCGGCGCCGATGATCGCCACCAGCGCTGCGAGCGCCAGGATCAGCCGTTGATGCTTGGCCTTCATGTCCGGTCAGACAGTCGTTCGGCCTGACGTTCCGCCGCCCGCATCGCGCGCCAGCTGGCGATGGTGACGATCGCCGTACCCACCGCCGTCACGGCATAGGCGGCGATCACGAAAGCCCATTGGTTCATCTCTACCCTCTCGTCAGGCGCTGCATTCGCGCCTCGACCTTATTTTGTGCCAAGATTGCCCGCATCCGCATCAGTACGATCGCGGCGAACAACAAGGTGAAACCGAATAATGTCAGGCCGAGCGGCCAGAGCATCGATCCGTCGATGCTCGATCCGCGCATCGTGATGCTCGGCCCCTGGTGCAGGCTGTTCCACCAGACCACCGACCGATTGATGATCGGGATGTTGATCGCGCCGACCAGGCCGAAGATCGCGGTCACCGGGCTGACCCCGCCCTGTCCCTGCCGCGCCGACGCGTTGGCCAGGGCGATATAGCCCAGATAGAGAAAGAGCAGGACCAGCATGGACGTCATGCGCCCGTCCCATTCCCACCAGGTGCCCCAGGTCGGCCGCCCCCAGATCGAACCGGTCATCAGGCAGATGGCGGTGAACAACGCGCCCGGCGCCGCGATCGCGCGGCCGGCTACGGAAGCCAGCGGATGGCGCCAGACCAGTTGCATCAGCCCGGACACGGCGATGCCGGTCCAGCCCGCCATGCCGAGCCACGCGGCCGGCACATGTATATAGAGTATGCGCACCGTATCGCCCTGCAGATAATCCGCCGGCGTCAGGAACAGACCCGAAGCGCAGCCGGCCAGCAGCAGCACGAGGCCGGGCCAAAACAGCCAGCCCGTCATCGGACGGGCGATCTTCAGGAAGCGGGCGGGATTGGCAAAACGGTGCATGAGTACAGGTTTCTTAGCGACACCCGAACGCCAACGCCAGTGGCCGTTTAGCCCATGGAAAAGCCTGCAAAACGCAGCGTTGCCACGATTGGCCACGCTTTTTTGTTACAGGCAGGCGACAAATCGACCGGGAAGGACTATATGCGCGCGAAAGGTCGCCCCAGAGGGGTGGTCAGGAACGGCAATGGACCCGCTCACACCCATGATTACGACGAATCCTTTCGACGACGACAAGTTGCGCGAAGAATGCGGCATTTTTGGCGTATCCGGCGCAGAAACCGCGTCCGCGATGGTAGCGCTCGGCCTTCACGCCCTGCAGCATCGCGGCCAGGAAGCGGCAGGCATCACCAGCTGGGACGGGCATGATTTCCATACCCATCGCGCCATGGGCCATGTCGCCGGCAATTTCGACCGCGACGAGGTGATTCGGGGCCTTCCCGGCGACACGGCCTGCGGCCATGTCCGTTACTCGACCACCGGCGAAACCTCGCTGCGCAACGTCCAGCCGCTCTATGCCGAACTCAATTCCGGCGGTTTCGCGGTGGCCCATAACGGCAATATCTCCAACGCGATGAAGGTCCGGCGCGAACTGATCCGCCGCGGCTCCATCTTCCAGTCGACCTCGGACACCGAAGTCATCATCCATCTGGTCGCGACGTCCAATTATCGCACCCTGCTCGACAAGTTCATCGATGCGCTGAAGCAGATCGAAGGCGCCTATTCGCTAATCGTGATGACCCCCGAGGGCATGATCGCCTGCCGCGATCCGCTCGGCATCCGCCCGCTGGTGATGGGCAAGCTGGGCGATTCGACCATCTTCGCTTCGGAAACCGTCGCACTCGACGTGGTCGGCGCCGACTATGTCCGCTCGATCGATCCGGGCGAACTCGTCATCGTCACCAAGGATGGCGAAATGCGCTCGATCCGCCCGTTCGGCGAAGTGCATCCGCGTCCCTGCATCTTCGAACATGTCTATTTCAGCCGCCCCGATTCGATCATCGACAATTCCAGCGTCTATTCGGTCCGCAAGGCGATCGGCGCGCAGCTGGCGATCGAAAATCCGGTCGAGGCCGACTATGTCATCCCGGTGCCCGACAGCGGTGTGCCGGCCGCCATCGGCTATGCGCAGGAATCGGGCATCCCGTTCGAACTGGGCATCATCCGGTCGCACTATATCGGCCGCACCTTCATCCAGCCGGGCGACAAGGTCCGCCACCTGGGCGTCAAGCTGAAGCATAATGCCAACCGCGCCCTCATCCAGGGCAAGCGCATCGTGCTGATCGACGACTCGATCGTGCGCGGCACCACCTCGCTGAAGATCGTGCAGATGATGCGCGAAGCGGGCGCGGCCGAAGTGCATATGCGCATCGCCTCGCCGCCGACCAAGCATAGCTGCTTCTATGGCGTCGATACGCCCGAGCGCACGAAGCTGCTGGCGCACAAGCTGGACATTGGCGGCATGCAGGACTTCATCCATGCCGACAGCCTGGCCTTCATCTCGATCGACGGCCTGTACAAGGCGCTGGGCGAGGCGAAGCGCGCCGACATCCGTCCGCAATATTGCGACGCCTGCTTCACCGGCGACTATCCGACCAAGCTCACCGACCAGGATGAAGCCGTGGTCGAAAACCAGTTCGAGCTGCTGGCAGAACGGGTCTCCTGATCCACGGGCAAGGCCCGACCGGGCGGGGTCGCATGACCCCGCCCTTCCCTTTTCCCACGACGACACCCGGCATCGGTCGGGGCGAACGGAGAGCCGATGTCTGATACCTTGCCGCTGTTCGGAAAACTTGCGCTCGTCACCGGCGCCAGCCGGGGCATCGGCGCTGCGACTGCGGAAGCGCTGGCCGCAGCCGGCGCCCATGTGATCCTGACCGCGCGCACCAGCGGCGGACTGGAAGAGGTGGAAGATCGCATTCATCAGGCCGGCGGCAGCGCCACCATCGCGCCGCTCGATCTGATCGACGGCGAAAGCATCGGCCGCCTGGCCCAGGCCATTTCTGGCCGTTGGAAGGCACTCGACATACTCGTCCTCAACGCGGCGACGCTCGGGTCGCTGGCATCGGTTCCCGCAATCGATGCCAAGGAATTGGCCCGGCTGCTGATGCTCAACATTGCCGCCCCCCAGGCGCTGATCGCCGCTTTCGATCCGATGCTGCGGGCGAGCGCCGACGCGCGGGTAATTGCCCTGACATCCTCGGTCGGCGCCACCCCGCGCGCCTATTGGGGCGCCTATGGCGCGTCCAAGGCCGCACTCGAAACGCTGGTCGGCGCCTATGGCGAGGAGATGAAGAACATCTCCGCCATCCGCACCCATATCGTCGATCCCGGCGCCACCCGCACCGCGATGCGCGCCCGCGCCTTCCCCGGCGAAGACCCCGCAACGCTCAAGGGACCGGAAACGGTCGCCAAGGCAATCCATGATCTGGTGCTGAGCGATGCCCCGAACGGCCATCGCCTGCGCGTCGAGGGTTAAGCGGCCGGTTTCACCAGCGTGACCTGGGCGACATCAATGGTGCCGCCCCGGAAACCGCCTTCGCAATACATCAGATAATAGCGCCACAAGCCGACGAAATGCTGGTCGAAACTGGCCGGCAATCGCCCTTCGTCGATCGCCCGGTCGAACCGTTCGCGCCAGCGGCGGAGCGTTTCGGCATAATGGCCGCCGAAATGGCGCACGTCGCGCCATTCCAGCCCGCGCTCCTGCGCCAAGGCCCGAAAGCGACTTTCGGATATCAGCATGCCGCCGGGGAAGATGTAGGTCTGGATGAAGTCGGCGCCGCGCGCATAATGATCGAAGATCGCATCATCGATCAAAATATATTGGATCGCGGCGCGGCCGCCGGGCTTCAGCAGACGCGCGACCGCATCCAGATAGTCGGGCCAATAATGCTGGCCGACCGCCTCCACCATTTCCACGCTGGCGATGGCCTCATATTGCCCCTGCGCATCGCGATAGTCGGTCAGGTGGATCTGCGCGCCCGATCCCAGTCGATCGCGCGCATAATCAGCCTGCTCGACCGACAGGGTCAGCCCGTCATATTGGATGGCGCAGCGTTCCATCGCCTGTTCGGCGAGGCCGCCCCAGCCGCATCCGATTTCCAGCAGCGCCTGCCCGTCACGCAGGTCCAGCCGATCCAGCAGGGCGTCCACCTTGCGCTGCTGCGCCCGTTCCAGGCTTTCGATTCGATCCTCAGGGTTGAGGAACAAGGCACTGGAATAATGCATGTTCTTGTCCAGCCATAGGCTGTAGAAATCATTGCCCAGATCATAATGGAAAGCGATGTTCCGGCGCGAGCCGTTACGGTTGTTGCGCCGCGCCCAGTGCAACAATCGTCCTGCCCAACGCGCCGGTCCATGAGGCCGGGCAACGCGCCCCAACGATACCGCATTGGCCATGAACAGTGCGAACAGCGGCACCGGATCGGCACTGCGCCACTCGCCCGCCGCCCAGGCGCGATACCATCCCGCCGAACCACCCATCGCCAGCCGCACCAAGGCGCGCCAGTCGACCAGGTCCACGACACAGTCGAATCCCGGCGCCCGTCCCCCCAGCAGCCGGCGCGTGCCGTCCGGCAAAGTCGCATCCAGCGAACCCTGCTCCAGTCCCTGGTCGATGCGATCGAGCATGCGATGAAAAAGCGGCGCGAACAGGCGCGCCCGCCATCCCGGCGTCCGCTCTGCCGGCGGTCGCCGGATCGACAATGCGGCCTTGCCGCGACGGGGGTCGACTGCATTCATCGGGCCTCTTTCTGCCCCATGCCGCGCGTCGCCGCAATCACCCCTTCATCTGGCGATAGGCCGCCAGTGCGCGCTCGCGACCCTCGCGATGGCCGATCCGCTTTTCGGGATAGGATGATGGTCTAACCCCATGAAAATCCGGATCATGGATGACGCGATCGTCCAGATCGGCCAATTCCGGCACCCATTGGCGGATATAGTCGGCAGCATCGAACTTGTCCGACTGGGTCAGCGGCGCCATGATCCGGGTGAAGAGATTGGCATCGACGCCGCTGCCCGCCACCCACTGCCAATTGACGCTGTTATTGGCATAATCCGCATCGACCAGCGTGTCCCAGAACCAGCGCGCGCCATGGCGCCAGTCGATCAGCAGATGCTTGATGAGGAAACTGGCCGCGATCATCCGCACCCGATTGTGCATCCAGCCCGTCTGCCAGAGCTGGCGCATGCCGGCATCGACGATGGGATAGCCGGTCCGGCCCCGTTTCCATGCGGTCCAGTCGCCTCGCGCCTCGCGCAGATCGCGCCAGTGCATGGCATCGAAGGCCGGCTGGGCATTTTCCGATCCATAGGTCGGCAGGGCCCAGACCTGATTATGCGCATATTCGCGCCAGATCAGTTCCTTCAGATAGACGGTCGCGTCCCCCGGCGCCTGCGCCACCCGATGCCAGACCTTGGCCGGCGAAATCTCCCCGAAATGGAGATGCGGGGACAGGCGGGACGTTCCTTCCTGCGACGGCAAATCGCGCGCGACCGCATAGTCGCCAACCTCCCCCAGAAAACTGTCGAGATAGCGCTTTGCCCCCTCTTCGCCCGGCGACCAGTCGGCAGGGAAGCCGCTCGCCCAGTCCGGATCGCGCGGCAACAAGTTCCAGTCTTCCAGCCTGTCGCTGACCGGCCAGTGCGATGGCGCCTCGATCTGCTGCGGCGCGGGCTGTGGTGGCGCGGGCGGCATGTGCAGCATCACCGCACGGGAAAAGGGCGTGTAGATGCGATAGGGCTTCCCGCCGCCCGTCCGCACCGCCTCCACCGGCAATAGCAGTCCGCCGTCATGAAGCCGCAGATCGATCTGCCTTGCCACCGCCTTCTCGGCGTTGCGCCACCAGGGCTCATGATGGCGGATCGCATGAACGACGTGCGCGCCGCTTTCCTGAGCCACCTGCGCCAGCACATCGGCGCAGCGTCCGCGCCGCAGGATCAATCGCGATCCCTTGCCCCTCAGTCGCTCGTCCAGGCTGGCAAGGCTGTGATGCAACCACCAGCGAGATGCGCCACCCATCGCCCATTGGCGCGGGCTTTCATCATCAAGGATATAGAGCGGAATGACCGGGCCGGCCTGCGCGGCGGCAGCGAGCGCCGCCTGATCCGAGAGGCGCAGATCCTGACGGAACCAGATGATGATGGGGGATGGCATGATCGCCCAATGCCTGCCTAGCCCCCCGGTTCCAAATGAATTTTCCGCGCCCTTCCGGGAGATGCCCGGCAAATCCGATGAATGTCGATTCGGCCAATGGACGCGCGCATCGCCGCCGCCTATTCTGGAACCCAATACACTAGCCATGGGTCGTCAACCGGCCATGGCTGCAGCGATGCAGGGGAAGACATGGCGTCGATGCCAGATAATGCAGAACTGAATTACCGGCCGTGCGTCGGGATCATGCTGGTCAACATGGCGGGCAAGGTCTTCGTGGGTCAGCGCCTCGATAATGTCGTGGAAGCCTGGCAGATGCCGCAGGGCGGGATCGACGACGGCGAAGACGCCAAGACGGCAGCGCTGCGCGAACTGGGCGAAGAGACCGGGATCACGCCGGAGCATGTCGAAATCATCGCCAAGAGCCGCGACGAGCATTTCTACGACCTGCCGCCCGAACTGATCGGCAAGCTGTGGGGCGGCAAATATCGCGGCCAGCGCCAGATCTGGTTCCTCGCCCGCTTCCTGGGCAAGGACAGCCATATCGACATCCAGACCAAGCATCCCGAATTCCGGGAGTGGAAATGGGCCGCGCCCGAAACGCTGCCGGAGCTGATCGTGCCGTTCAAGCGCAAGCTTTACCGCGACATATTGCAGGAATTCCACGACTTGATCTGATGGGGGCTTAAAATCCCCGGTCGGTTCGCTATGACAGCGGCATGCGTCACTGTCTGGCTATCCTGCCCTTCCTCTTTGCCACCCAGGCCTGGGCCAACGCGCCTGCGCTGCTGCCGCCATCCGTCCGCGAAATGCTGGAGGCGGCGATTGCCAATGGCAATGAGACGGAAATCGCGACCGTCGCCAAGATCGCCAAGCAGACCAATCCGCAATCGGCCGACCAGATCCAGCAGATGGTCAACAGTTGGAAGGAACGGACCAAGGCGACCCATGACACGGTGATTCGCGAGGCGCGCTTCACCGAATTATGGACCGGCAAGCTGGAGGCCGGCGGCTTCCGCTCGACCGGTTCGACCAGTGAAATCGGCATCAGCGCCGCCGCGCAGGTCAAGCGCGAAGGGCTGGAATGGAGCCATAAGCTGAGCGCCACGGTGGATTATCGCCGCGCCAATGGCGTCACCTCGCGCGAACGCTACACCGCCAGCTATGAACCGCGCTATCAGTTCGACCCGCGCGGTTTCGCTTATGGCCTGACCCAGTTCGAACGCGATCCCTCGATCGGCTATGACGAGCGCTACACCGCCTCGGCCGGTATCGGTTACAAGGTGATCGTCAGCAAGCCGATCGACCTGTCGCTAGACTTGGGCCCGTCCGTCCGTCATGCCAAATATGTGATCGGGCCGCGCGAAACCAAGCTGGGCGCGCGTGCATCTATGGACCTGGCCTGGCGTCTGGCGCCCAATGTCACCTTCAAGCAGACCGCTGCAGGTTACGCAGAAACTGACGTATTTTCAGTCAATTCTCTGACACAGTTGCAAACCAAGGTGAGCACCCGCCTGTCCGCTGGCCTGTCCTATACGGTGCAGTATGAGTCGGAGACCCTGCTGTCCGCGCGCGACTTCGACACGCTCAGCCGCCTGACCCTCAGCTACGATTTCTGATCGGGGTGGAGCAGGCGCCCGCGCTCTGATAGACCTCCGGGATGAACGGCACCCACCCGCCCGTAACAGCCCCTGAAACCGCCCTGCTGGAACAGGCCGCCGCCGCGCCGATGCTGGCACAGGTCGAGGCATGGGCCAGCATCAACAGCGGATCGCGCAACCTGACCGGGCTCGCCGCCATGGCCTCCACGCTCGCCGACGCCTTTTCGGCGCTGCCCGGTGCAATCGACCTGATCGAACCCGATCCGGTCGAAACCGTGGCGCCCGATGGCCGGATATCGGTGATCCGCCATGGCCAGCATCTTCGCCTGACCGTCCGCCCCGATGCGCCGGTCCAGCTGCTGCTGACGGGCCATATGGATACGGTTTTCCCGGCCGATCATCCATTTCAGAGGCTTCGCTGGCTGGAACCCGGCATTCTCAACGGCCCCGGCGTCGCCGACATGAAGGGCGGCATTGCCGTCATGCTCGCCGCCCTATCTGCAGTCGAGCATAGCGAAGTGGCCCGGACGCTTGGCTATCAGGTGGTGATCAACAGCGACGAGGAAGTCGGCAGCCCCTCTTCCGCTGCCCTGCTCCGCCAGGCAGCTGCCGGCAAGCGCGCCGCCTTCACCTATGAACCGGCCCTGCCCGATGGCACGCTGGCCGGCGCGCGGGCGGGCAGCGGCAATTTCTCGATCGTCGTCACCGGCCTCAGCGCCCATGCCGGCCGCAATCCCGACGATGGCCGCAATGCCCTGCTGGCGGCCGCCGACCTCGCTTTGCGGTTGAAGGCCGGCAGCGGCACCGGCTTTTCCTGCAATCCCGCCAAGATCGACGGCGGCAGCCCCAATAATGTCGTGCCCGACCATGCCGTGCTGCGGGTCAATTTCCGCCCGCGCACGCCGGACGATGAAATCGCGGCCCGCGCCTTGCTGGATCGGGCCATGGCCGATGTCGCCCGCGACCATGGCGTCAGCCTGCATCTCCACGGCGGCTTTGGTCGCCCGCCAAAGCCCATGGATGCCAAGGCCGAGCGCCTGTTCGGCCTGGTCAGGCGCTGCGGCGCGGACCTCGGCCTCGACATTGGCTGGCGCGACACCGGCGGCGTGTGCGACGGCAATAATATCGCGGCCTGCGGCGTACCGGTGGTCGACACGATGGGCGTGCGCGGCGGCAGCATCCACAGCGACGCCGAATTTCTGATCAGCGACAGCCTGGCCGAGCGCGCGCAACTGTCCGCGCTGGCGCTGCTGCGGATCGCCCAAGGACAATATTAAGAGAGAGGACCGCCTTTTGAGTTTCTACATGCGCACCGCGCGAGCGGACGATCTGCAGACCCTGTATGAAATGGCGAAGCTGACCGGGGGTGGCTTCACCAACCTGCCGCCCGATCGCGCCGCGCTGACCGCCAAGCTGGAGCGCACCGAACAGGCGCTCAGCCGGCAGGATGGCGGGATCAAGGACGATCTGATCGTCCTTGTGCTGGTCAATGCGCAGACCGGCCAAGTGCGCGGCACCTGCCAAATTTTCAGCACGGTGGGGCAGAGCTGGCCCTTCTATTCCTACCGCCTGGGTGTCCTTACCCAGCATAGCCGCGAACTGGCCCGCACCTTCCGCGCCCAGATGCTCTCGCTCACGACCGATCTGGAAGGATCGACCGAGGTTGGCGGCCTTTTCCTCCACCCGCGCGAACGGGCCGAGGGGCTTGGCCTGCTGCTCGCGCGCAGCCGCTATCTCTATATCCGCAACCATCGCGATCGCTTCGGCGACCGGGTGATTGCCGAATTGCGCGGCGTGATCGACGAAGCGGGCGGCTCGCCCTTCTGGGACGGCCTTGCCGGCCGCTTCTTCGGCATGAATTTCCAGGAGGCCGACGAGTTCAACGCCGTCAACGGCAACCAGTTCATCGCCGACCTGATGCCCAAGACGCCGATCTACACCGCGATGCTGACCGACAGCGCCCGCGCCGTCATTGGCCTGCCCCATCCCAATGGTCGCGCGGCTATGCGGATGCTGGAGACCGAGGGCTTCACCAACGCCGGCTATGTCGACATTTTCGACGGCGGCCCGACCATGGTGGGCCAGATCGACCAACTCCGCACCGTGGCCCAGGCACGCGACGTGACGCTGGCGGCGACCCATGACAAGGGCGGCGACAAGATGCTGGTGTCGACCGGCCTGCTCGCCGATTATCGCTGCACCTATGGCTATGTGCGGGAGGGCGAGGATGGCAGCATCTCGCTCGACGCAGCCAGTGCCGCGCTGCTGCAACTGGACATCGGACAGGCATTCACCATGGCGGGACGGGCATGAGCGTGCGCGAGATCAATTTCGACGGGCTGGTCGGCCCCAGCCATAATTATGCCGGCCTCAGCCTTGGCAATCTGGCCTCGTCCCGCAATGCCGGCGCGGTGTCGCACCCCCGCGCCGCAGCCCTGCAGGGGATAGAGAAGATGCGCGGCAATCTGCGCCTCGGCCTCGCCCAGGGTATTTTCCTGCCGCAATGGCGTCCTGACGGCGCCTGGCTCGCGACCCTGGGCACCGACATCAGCAATGCCGATCCGCACATCCGCGCTGCCGCCATGTCGGCCTCGTCCATGTGGGCCGCCAATGCCGCGACCGTTTCACCCGCCGCCGATACCGCCGACGGACGCACCCACCTGACCGTCGCCAATCTCGTCACCATGGCGCATCGCAGCCATGAATGGCCCCAGACCCTGGCGCAACTGCGCCTCGCCTTTTCCGACGAACGTGCCTTTGCGGTGCATGGCCCCATTCCCGCGCCCTTTGGCGACGAAGGCGCGGCCAATCATATGCGCCTGTGCGACAGCCATGGCGCGCCAGGCATCGAGGTTTTCGTCTATGGCCAGTCGGGTGGCCCCTTCCCCGCCCGCCAGCATGTCGAGGCCAGCAAGGCCGTCGCCCGCATTCACGGCCTCGATCCGGCCCGCACCCTGTTCGTGCAGCAGTCGCAGGAGGCGATTGCCGCTGGCGCCTTCCACAATGACGTCGTCGCCGTCGCCAATGAGCGCGTTCTCTTCACCCATGAACAGGCTTTCGCCGACAAGCAGGCCTTCTACGCCTCGCTGCGCACGCTGTTGCCGTCGGTGGAGATCGTCGAAGTGCCCGCCAGCGCCGTCAGCCTGGCAGACGCGATCAAGAGCTATTTGTTCAACGCGCAGCTCGTCACGCTTCCTGACGGCACCATGGCGCTGATCCTGCCAAGCGAAGCGCAGGCGGTCCCGGCCGTATGGTCCTGGCTGGAACAGATGGTTGCCGGAAATGGCCCGATCCGTCGCCTCATTCCCGTCGATGTGCGTCAGTCGATGGCCAATGGTGGCGGCCCCGCCTGCCTGCGTCTGCGCGTGGTCGCGGATCCAAAGGATATCGACCCGCGTTTCTTGGTCGATGAGGCGCGCTTGGATGAAATTGCCCGCATCGTTTCGGACTATTGGCCCGAAACCATCGCGCCCGACGACCTGTCCGACACACGTCTTATTGCCCGGATCGAACAATCATGGTTAAGCCTTGTTGACCATTTGCAACTTTCGGGCGACTTAATGCCTTAGAAGATGGACGAAAGCCTCGGATGAGTCTGATGGAACGGATCAAACGCCTCTTCACGATCAAGACCAAGTTCGAGGCTTTCCTCGTGATCTACGCGCTCGCGCTGGGCGCCAGCGAGCGGGGCGTCGTCTATATGCATCAATATCCCGGCGTCGGCGGCCAGTTGCTCGCCCTCGCCTGCTCCGGTGCCGTCTTCATGGCGGGCGGAAAAATGCTCGATGCCCTGGAACTCCAGCGCAGTTACGGCTCTTGATACTATCTGAACACCATTGCTCGCAAAGCAACACCAGTTCGCCGCACATAAGGGATATTACGTAGCCGCCGCCCGTTGGTGAGGGTCTTTGTGCCTGCACCCAGATTTGGGAGAGGGTCAATCATGCCGGACGACATAAGCGACAGGAGTGTCACCGCTGCGGAACTGGTCCGCAACTTCGCCCATTGGCGCGAGATCGGCGCGCGACACCCCCTGCTGATAACCCATCATGGCCGCGAAACCCATGTCTTCATGGGGCTGGACCGGTTCAAGGCGCTCGCCAGCCAGGACGAGTTCGACCAGAATCCCGATCGATTGCGCGAACTGGCGGTGCGCATGGCCCAGGGACTGATCCTGTGCCGCGCCGATTTTCGCATCGACCTGATCAATCCGGTCGCGCTGGCCATGGCACGGCGCTGGGACCGGCGGCTGGAAGGACAGATGCTTTGGGATGCGCTGCCAGAACTGGTCGGCACGCTGACCGAGGCGCATGCCCGGCACAGCCAGGTGTCCGGCGAAATCAGTGCTGCGGATATCCCCTCCCCCTTCCGTGACGATAGCTGGCTCCACGTCGAAACCTTTCCTTTCGCCGACGGGATCGGCCTGCTGCTGCGCGACATCACGTCGGACGTGCAGCGCCATCGGCTGGCCGACGTCAAATCGGCCATTCTCAAGGCGATGGGCATCCATGGCGGCGTCGGCTATGCCCGCCTCTCCAACCGGGGTTTCATCGAATATGTCGATGCCACCATCTGCACCCTGGTCGGGCTGCCCGAAGCCCGCCTGATCAACGCCTATATGACCGACCTCATCGCCCTGCCACAGCGGCCGCATTTCCGCCAGGAACTGGAAGCCGTGCTGCGCGGCGAGGGCGACCGCCGCGTCCAGGCCCACCTGCTCACCAATGGCGGCGCCTTGCTGCCGATGGAAGGCGCGCTGGTCCAGTTGCGTGGCACCTACGGAACGGAGGGCGTCGTGCTGGTCATGACCCCGCCCTGCTTGAGCGAAAACGACCAAGCCGGCCCCTAATGATGTAAAATCCAGCGGTCGTAGCGGATTTGTCCGTGTAGACCGTTCAGTATCACCCCAAAATGTCCGAAAAGCCCCGAAAACGCCGCATCGGATTTACACAATTCGCACAAAATGTGCGCGAATTTCGCATACCGCTTTTTGAATGTTGCGCCTTTATTGGAGTGACATGCGGAACCCTCCTCTCCATGCGGTGCTTCGCCTCGCCCGACTGGGCCAGGCCATGTCCCGCCATGAGCGTGGCAGCGTGCTTGTCGAAGCCGCCTTCGCCCTCCCCCTGATGATCGTCCTGTTGCTCGGCATCCTGCTCTATGGCGGCTGGTTGATGACGGCCCATAGCCTGCAGCAGGCGGCCAATGACGCGGCACGCGCGGCCGTGGCCGGCATGACCGCGACCGAGCGCCGGGCGCTGGTCGACGAAAGCGTCAATGCCAGCCGCCCATCCTTTCCGCTGCCGGGGGCACAGACGATCGGCGTCGCCGCCAATGCGAACAGCGGCTATTATACGGTCACGCTGACCTATAATCTCAGCAACGCGCCCTTCTTTTCCGCCGCCATCTTCCCGATGCCCGCTGCCCAGATCCAGCGGAGCGCCGTCGTGCGGATCGCATCATGAGCCAGTCGCACAAGCGCATGCGCAACCTGCTCGTCGACAAGCGCGGCGGCATCAGCGTCCTGCTGGCGGGATCGCTATTCATGCTCGCCGGCGCCGCGACGGTGGCCGTTGACCTGGGATCGGTCTATCTCGCCAAGCGCCAGTTGCAGGGCGTGGCCGATGCCGCCGCGCTGGCGGCCAGCAGTGGCGGGCGATCGGCCGCCGAAGCGCTGCTGACCAAGAGCGGCGTGCCTGGCGTATCCCTGGTGGCGGTCCAGACCGGCTATTATGACCAGAATAGCGCAGTCGCGGTCGGCAATCGCTTTGTATCGGGCGACCCGCGCGCCAGCGCGATCCAGGTCCAGGTCCAGCGCCGTACCCCCCTCTTCTTCGGCCGCCTGCTGGTCGGCAGGGATGGCGTCGACGTGCGCGCCCATGCCACCGCCGCCCGCTCCGACGCGGCAGCCTTCTCCATCGGCACCGGCCTTGCCTCGCTCAGCGGCGGCCTTCCCAACATACTGCTGTCGGCCCTTGCCGGGACGGAACTCAATCTGTCGGTCATGGACTATCAGGGGCTGGCCAGCCTGAACGTCGACCTGCTCCATTTCGCCGACGCTCTCAAGGTCCGCACCGGACGCAATGACGCCGCCTATGGCGAATTGTTCGGTGCCAATATTCCATTGTCCGACGTCATCGGCGCCATTGCCGACACCGCGGACAATAGCGGCACGGCCGCCCTGCTCCGCAATATCGGCGGCAAGCTGCCGGGCAAGAGCGTCCGCCTCAGCGATGTCATCGATCTGGGTCCGATGAAGGGGACCGGCAGTTCGACCGGCCAGCCCAGCCTGCTGCTCGACTCCTTCTCGATGCTGCGCATGGTGCTGAGCCCGCCATCCTCGACCGCGGTGCCGCTGGACCTGACCCTGAACGTTCCGGGCCTGACCAGCACGCGGCTGAAGCTCATCACCGGCACCGGCCAGGCCAGCACCCCCCTGATCAGCATCACCAACGACAAGAATTTCATTTTGCGCACGGCGCAGACCCGTATCTTCTTGGAAAGCCGGGTCGCCACCCTGCTGACCGGGATCGCGACGATCCGCATCCCGCTCTATGTCGAATTGGCATCGGCCGAAGCGCAATTGTCGAATATCGTCTGCGATCAGGGGGCCATCAACAATGGCGTGACGCTGGCGGTCAAGCCGTCGATCGGCACGGCAGTGATCGGTGACGTCGATGAAGCCGCGCTCACCAATTTCTCGACGCCCGCCAATCCGCGTACCGCGACTCTGGCGTCGGTCCTCGGATCGCTGACCCAGGTCCATGCCTATGCCAATGTCGCGCTGGGCGGCGTGACCCAGCAAAATGTGCTGTTCACGCCCAGCGATATTTCGGGGCAGCAGAGCAAGACCGTCAGCACCCAGGATCTGACCCAGGGCGTCGCCTCCAGCCTGGCCAACCAGACCAAGGTCACGGTGACGCTCGCCGGCCTGCAACTGCCGCTCAGCCCCCTGATCTCACCGGTTGCGGGCCTGCTGGGCACGACCGCCCCCATCCTGGACGACCTGCTGAGCAACCTCACCGCCATCCTTGGCGTGAAGCTGGGCACCGCGACGGTCAAGGTCCACCAGATGCGGTGCGGGATGCCCACCTTGGTCGCCTGATGCGCTAAGAACCTGTCTGAAAAATGCGCGGGAAAGCGCATTTTCAATGCGGCACCGGCCCGCACCCCCACCCGGCCGCCCAGACATGGTATCCTGATGGGTGGCCGGGTGGGGGTGCGGGCCGGTGCGGATGCGCCAGAGGCGCATTTCCGAACAGACTCTAAGCCCTTGCCATCATTGCCGCCGGCTTGCAGGAACAGGCCATGGGCGCAATCATGCTGCAGGGAACCGGATCGGACGTCGGCAAATCGGTGCTGGTGGCGGGGCTATGCCGCGCCCTGCTCCGCCGGGGCTATCGCGTCCGCCCTTTCAAGCCACAGAATATGTCGAACAATGCGGCCGTCACCGTGGACGGCGGCGAGATTGGCCGCGCACAGGCGCTGCAGGCGATCGCTTGCGGGGTCGAGGCGCATACGGACATGAACCCGGTGCTGATGAAGCCTCAGGCCGACCGGACGTCCCAGCTGATTGTCCATGGCCAGGTACGCGGAACGCTGGGTAGCGGAAATTTCCGCAGTGCTCGCGGGCAGTTGCTGGGCGCCGTGCTGGAAAGCTATGAGCGGCTGAAGGCGCAATGCGACATCGTCGTCGTCGAAGGCGCCGGATCGCCGGCCGAGATCAACCTGCGCGCCGGCGACATTGCGAACATGGGCTTGGCCCGTGCCGCCGATGTACCGGTGCTGCTGGTCGGCGATATCGACCGGGGCGGCGTGATCGCGGCGATCGTCGGCACCAGGGCCGTGATCGACCCGGACGATGCCGCGATGATCCGCGGTTTCCTGATCAACAAGTTCCGCGGCGACCCCGCGCTGTTCGAGGATGGCTATCGCCAGATCGAGGCGCTGTCGGGCTGGCGCGGCTTTGGTGTCGTCCCCTGGCTGGAGGATACCGCCCGCCTGCCCAGCGAGGATGCGGTGGTACTGGAGCGGACAGCACAGCCCGGAACCGAGCGCACCATCATCGCCTGCCCCATCCTGCCGCGCATTTCCAATTTCGACGATCTCGACCCGTTCAAGCTCGATCCCGGCGTGGAACTGCGCATGGTACCGCCCGGCCAGCCAATACCGGTCGAGGCCGCGCTGATCGTCCTGCCCGGCTCCAAGGCGACGATCGCCGACATGGCGGCCATGCGCGCGCAGGGCTGGGACATCGACATCATGGCGCATCATCGCCGCGGTGGCGCGATCCTGGGCATTTGCGGCGGATATCAGATGCTGGGACGCCATATCGCCGATCCTGACGGCATCGAGGGACCAGCGGGCACGGTCGCAGGCCTGGGGCTGCTCGACGTCGAGACGCGACTGTCGGCGGGCAAGCGGCTGGAACGGGTCGAAGGTGTGGCGCTGGGCGCCGTCTTTGGCGGCTATGAGATGCATATCGGCGAAACGACCGGCCCCGACAGCGGCCGCCCTTTTGCAAGCCTTGGCAGCAATGCAGACGGCGCAATCAGCGCTGACGGCCGGGTGATGGGCACCTATGTCCATGGCCTGCTCGCCAGCAGCCCGCTGCGCGCGGCCCTGCTTGCCCGGCTGGGCGCTGATGGCGGCATGGCGGATTATGATAAGTCGGTCGACATGGCGCTGGATGCGATCGCCGCCCGGCTGGAAGAGCATCTGGACATCGACGCGATCGTCGCCTTGGCGCTCGGCTGAGCGCCCATTTCCCAAACGCCAAATGGGCCGGAAACCTTGCGGTTTCCGGCCCATTTTATTCCTGTGAAGGAATGGTGCACCCGGAACGATTCGAACGTCCGACCCTCAGATTCGTAGTCTGATGCTCTATCCAGCTGAGCTACGGGTGCGTTGTGGAGGCGCAGATATAAGGGCCCGGCTGATCTGGCAACCCCCAAAAATCATCAATGTGAAATTTATGCGAAAATCGCCGACAAAAGCCCGTATTTCCGGGACTTGCCCCTCGCCGCCTATTGCTTGCGGCGCGGCCAGGGATGGAGAATCGGGATGTAGATGGCGGCAATGATACCCAGCGCCAGGAAAGTGAGGCCGATCGCCAGCGCAATCACCCAGTAGCGCGGGTCTTCCTGCGACACGAACCAGCCCGCAATCAGCGACGGGATGAACAGAAGGAGGCGTGCGATCCAGACCATGGATATTCCCCGCATGTCGAACGATGCGTCGATCCTAGCATGCTGACTTCGGCAGGGAAAATAATCTGGAAGCCGCTTTGGCCTCTGATCGGTCATTCCCGATAGGGTGGCCGCAGTCGCATGCCCTTGGTCCGGCTGGTCAGATGATATTGGCGACACAGCGCACAGCGATAAGGCCGCAGGACGATATCGGCCCGGTGGACGACAGCCCAGGCCTCCTCCTCCGTGGCATAGCGTGCCTTGCGGGTGCAGATGCCCAATGTCGTGCGCATGACGGAATGCTTCTTCAGATCGCGCCCGGCGTCAATGCCGATTGACGCGGCAAAATCCCAAGCAACCACAGCGAGTTGCATTCGATTGTTCAGCGATGAAGGAAAATGGTGCACCCGGAACGATTCGAACGTCCGACCCTCAGATTCGTAGTCTGATGCTCTATCCAGCTGAGCTACGGGTGCGTTGGAGTGGCGCTGTTAGAAGCGTCCGGCGGTGCTGGCAAGCACTTTCTTTCACTTTTTTCGACAATGCCCGAACCATGGGCGTTTTCGGCAACTTCCCGGCGGGCTGATCGTTTCGACGCTGGAAAGGATGCCGACATGAGCTTCACACCCAATGAGATTGCGCTGCTGTTGGTGGCGCTGCTGGCCGGCCTGGTGCTTGGCCTGATGATGAGCGGCCGGGGCAAATATAAGCGCCTGTGGCGCGAGGAACAGAGCGCCCACCATCATGCCATCCGGGATCGCGATGCGCGGCTGAATGCCGCCAATGAACGGATCGCCGAACTGGAGCGCCAGTCCGTGCCGATCGGCCCTGACACGGCCACCGCCGTGGCCGGCGGCGTGCATGGCCGCGATGACCTCAGCCGGATCAACGGCATCAGCCAGACGCAGGAGGTCGCGCTCAACGAGGCCGGCTATCATCGCTATGGCCAGATCGCGGCGCTGAATGGCGAGCAGGAAGCGACGCTGGAAGCCCGCCTTGGGCTCAAGCCCGGCACGATCGCCCATGAGGACTGGCGCGGCCAGGCGCATGATCTGGAACGGGGCGAGAAGCCGGGCCTGCTGAGCCGCCTCACCGGCCAGGCCTGATCCCCTGAAACGAAGAAGGGCGGGAGTTGCCTCCCGCCCTTTCCGCTTACTTCTTCGCCAGAGCGGCCTGCGCCGCGGCAAGGCGGGCGATCGGCACGCGATAGGGCGAGGCCGAGACATAATCGAGGCCGGTCGCCTCGCAGAAGGCGATCGATGCCGGATCGCCGCCATGCTCGCCGCAGATGCCGAGCTTGATGCCCGGGCGGGTCGCCCGGCCGCGTTCGGCCGCCAGTTCGATGAGCTGGCCCACGCCCTCCACATCGATGCTGACGAACGGATCGCGGGCGAAGATGCCCTTGTCGACATATTGCGTCAGGAAGCGGCCAGCGTCGTCACGGCTGATGCCGATCGTCGTCTGGGTGAGGTCGTTGGTGCCGAAGGAGAAGAATTCGCCGACTTCGGCGATCTCACCGGCCTTGAGCGCGGCGCGCGGCAGTTCGATCATCGTGCCGACCAGATAGTCGACCGATGCGCCCTGCTCGGCGAACACGTCCTTGGCGACCTGATCGACGATCGCCTTCATCAGTTCCAGCTCCTTCTTCGTCGCGACGAGCGGGATCATGACTTCGGGGATCGGCGCTTCGCCGCTCCGTTCCTTCACAATCAGCGCGGCTTCGAAGATGGCGCGGGCCTGCATTTCGTAGATTTCGGGATAGGTCACGCCCAGGCGGCAACCACGATGGCCCAACATCGGGTTGAATTCGTGCAGTTCGGCGGCGCGACGCTTGAGCGCCTCGACACCGACGCCGGCCGCCTTGGCCACTTCCTCGAACTCCGCTTCGCCATGCGGCAGGAATTCGTGGAGCGGCGGATCGAGCAGGCGGATGGTCACGGGCAGGCCGGCCATCACCATGAAGATCTGCGCGAAATCGTCACGCTGCTCAGGCAGCAGCTTGTCGAGCGCGACGCGGCGGCCCTTCTCGCTATCGGCCAGGATCATTTCGCGCACGGCGGTGATGCGGGCCGCGTCGAAGAACATATGCTCGGTGCGGCACAGGCCCACGCCTTCGGCCCCGAAGTCGCGTGCGGTCTGGCAGTCGAGCGGCGTTTCCGCATTGGCGCGGACCTTGAGGCGACGGACCTTGTCGGCCCAGGCCATCAGGATGCCGAAATCGCCGGCCAGTTCGGGCTGCACGGTCGGCACTTCACCCGCCATGACTTCGCCGGTGGCGCCGTCGATGGTCAGGATATCGCCTTCCTTCAGCTCGCGGCTGCCGATGCGCAGGATCTTGTTCGCATTGTCGATCGACAGGCTGCCCGCGCCCGAGACGCAGGGACGGCCCATGCCGCGCGCCACCACGGCGGCGTGGCTGGTCATGCCGCCACGCGCGGTCAGGATGCCCTTGGCCGCGTGCATGCCGTGAATATCTTCCGGGCTGGTTTCGACGCGGACCAGGATGACGGCGTCGCCCAGTTCGTTGCGACGCTCGGCGGTGTCGGCATCGAACACGATCGCGCCGCTGGCCGCGCCCGGCGAGGCAGGCAGGCCCTTGGTCAGCACATCGCGCGGCGCCTTGGGATCGAGGGTCGGGTGCAGAAGCTGGTCGAGCGCGGCGGGATCGACGCGGGCGACGGCTTCTTCTTCCGAGATCAGGCCTTCGCTGGCCATTTCGACCGCGATCTTGAGCGCAGCCTTGGCGGTGCGCTTGCCCGAGCGGGTCTGGAGCATCCAGAGCTTGCCCTGCTGCACCGTGAACTCGATGTCCTGCATGTCGCGATAATGGGTTTCGAGGATGTCGAACACCCGTGCCAGTTCGGCATAGGTTTCGGGCATCGCCTCTTCCATCGACAGCGGCTTGGCCCCTGCCCGCTCGCGCGCCTGCTTGGTCAGATATTGCGGGGTGCGGATGCCGGCAACGACGTCCTCGCCCTGGGCGTTGATCAGATATTCGCCATAATAGGCGTTCTCGCCGGTCGCGGGGTCACGGGTGAAGGCGACGCCGGTGGCCGAGGTGTCGCCCATATTGCCGAACACCATCGCCTGCACATTGACGGCCGTGCCCCAGTCGCCGGGGATCGAGTTCAGGCGGCGATAGACCTTGGCGCGGTCCGCCTGCCAGCTGCCGAACACGGCCGAGATCGCGCCCCAGAGCTGGTCGGCGACGTCCTGCGGGAAAGGCTTGTTCCAGAGCTTGGCGACCAGCGCCTTATATTCCGAAACCAGCGCCTTCCAGTCGTCGGCAGTCATTTCGGTGTCGAGCGTGTAGCCCTGATCTTCCTTGGCGATTTCGAGGGCTTCCTCGAATGCGCCATGATCGAGTTCCAGCACCACGTCCGAATACATCTGGATGAAACGGCGATAGCTGTCCCAGGCGAAACGCTCGTCGCCCGATGCGGCGGCGAGGCCCAGCACCGTCTCGTCATTGAGGCCGAGATTGAGGACCGTGTCCATCATGCCCGGCATCGAGATGCGCGCGCCCGAGCGGACCGAAACCAGCAGCGGATCGGCGGCGTCGCCGAACTTCTTGCCGGTGACCGCCTCGATATGGGCGATGCCATTGGCGACTTCCGCCTTCAGGCTCTCGGGATAGACGCCGCCATCGGTATAATAGCGGGTGCACATTTCGGTGGTGATGGTGAAGCCCGGCGGCACCGGCAGGCCGATCGCGGCCATGCCGTCAAGGTTCGCGCCCTTGCCGCCCAGCAGATTCTTGTCGCCCTTGCCCCCGTCGTTCACGCCACCGCCGAAACGATAAACATAGCGCGTCGAAGTGGTGCTCATCTGGGCCTCTTCCGTCATAACCATATACCGGCTCTCCCTGCACTGATTGCCGAGTTGTGCGTTGCAATAATAATGCCGCAATTAGCGGCTCAAGCCATTAGGGGATAGGACTTATCCCGCTTAACTTCGCATATTTCCCGCAGATTTTGGAATTTCGTTTCCTTATCCTGTAATCTTCGAAAAGTCGGCGACATTGTGCACTGCATCACGGACCCGCGCCAGCAGCGCGAGGCGAGTCGTGCGCTTCGCCGGATCAGCATCATTCACCGTCACGGTCTCAAAGAAGGCGTCGATCGGCGCACGGAGCGTCGCCAGCGCCGCCATGGCGCCCTCAAACTCCTCGGCCGCGACAGCCTGTGCCGCCTGCGGTTCCGCCGCGTCGAGCGCAGCGATCAGATCAGCTTCCGCCTTTTCGGGTTCATAGGAAAGCGAAATCGCCTCCGCCTGCTCCACGCCTTCCTTCTTGAGGATATTGGCGGCGCGCTTGTAGCCCGCGAGCAGATTGGCACCATCATCGGTCGCGACGAAGGACTGGAGCGCCTTCACGCGGGCGAGCAGGCGGACAAGGTCGTCCTCGCTCCCCTCGTTCCAGGTTCTAACTGCACGGATAAGATCGACAGACACGCCGTTATCCCGCTCTGCCACTTCCAATCGATCAAGAATAAAATCTCGAACGGAAGCAGCGATAGGTAGATCAGCACTCATCTGTTCGATGACGGCATTTCGCACCTCGTTTTTGAAGGTGCCTTCCTTTACCGACGAAGCCCACCCCTTAACAGAACCAATGGCTGCTTCCGGGCCAAGTTCATCAAGCACGGCGTTCAGAACCTCTGCGCGCTTATCCTGCTTGGCAATAATTGCTTTCGAGGCGCTATCGCGCTGCAACAGTGACCAAACAGACGAAAGCAAAACACTCATCCGAAGGCGATTTTCTTTGATGAGCGCTATAATTCCAACTGCTGCACGCCGGAGAGCGAACGGATCCTTCGAGCCAGTCGGCTTCTCTTCGATACCAAAAAACTGTGATATCGTATCCAGCTTGTCCGCCAGGCTGACCGCCACCGTGACCGGCGCGGTGGGGACGTCATCGCCTTGGCCGACCGGCTTGTAATGGTCGCGGATCGCATCGGCGACGGCGTCGGGTAGGCCTTCGGCGCGGGCATAATAGCCGCCCATCACACCCTGCAGTTCGGGGAACTCGCCGACCATTTCGGTGACGAGGTCCGCCTTGCACAGTTCCGCGGCCTGGCGCGCCAGCACCGGGTCGCAGTTCGGCACGATGCCTTCGCGCGCCAGCCATTCGGCCAGCTTGGCGACGCGCTCGACCTTGTCGGCGACGGTGCCTAGCTTCTCATGGAAGGTGATGCGGCCAAGCTTCTTCGCCTGCTCGGCGAGCGGGGTCTTGCGGTCCTGCTGCCAGAAGAAGCGGGCGTCGCTCAGGCGCGCGGCCAGCACCTTGCGGTTGCCGGCGACGATCGCCACGCCGCCATCCTTCGCTTCGATATTAGCGGTGCAGATGAAGGCCGGGGCGAGCTTGCCCGTCGCATCACGCAGAACGAAATATTTCTGGTTGATACGCAGGGTTAGCTGAATAACTTCAGGTGGAACCTCAAGAAATTCCGGATCAAAATCGCCCAGCAAGGGCACCGGCCATTCGGTGAGGCCGGCATTTTCCGCGACCAGGCCCTTGTCCTCGATCACGCTATAGCCCTTGGCCGCCGCGGCCTCGCCGGCCTTCGCCTCGATGATCGCCTGACGCTCCTGATGCGAGACGATGACATAAGCGGCGCGCAGCTTGTCGGCATAGTCGTGGGCGCCGTCGATGCGGATCGCACCGGTCGAATGGAAGCGATGCCCCACCGTCTCGCGGCCAGCCTCGACCCCCTCGATCGACAGCGGGACGATCTCGCCGCCGAGCAGCGCGATAATGCCCTGCAGCGGGCGGACCCAGCGCAGGCTTTCGGTGGTGGCGCTGGCCGCGCCCCAGCGCATCGACTTGGGCCAGGGGAAGGCGCGGATGACTGCCGGCACCGCTTCGGCCAGCACGTTGGTGGTGGCCCGGCCGGGCTTGTTCACGACAGCGAACCAGACGCCGTCGCGATCCTCAAGCTGATCCTGGGTCAGGCCGGTCTTGCGCAGGAAGCCTTCGAGCGCCTGTGCCGGCGCGCTGGTCCGGGGCCCCTTGAACTCCTCGCTGACCGCCGCAGTTTCCAGCGGCAGGTCGCGGGCGATCAGGGCCAGGCGGCGCGGCGTGACGAAGCTGTCGATCGAGGCGGGCTTGAGCCCGGCCTTGGCCAGTTCCTCGGTGAAGAGGCGGGCCAGATCATCGGACGCCTTCAATTGCATGCGCGCGGGAATTTCCTCGCAGCGCAGTTCGAGGAGGAAATCGGTCATGCGATTTCCTCCGATGCCCCAGCGCAGGCTGGGGCCGCAAGCGAATGCAGTGCCACATGGCCCGAGATCCCAGCCTTCGCTGGGATGACGAAATTGTTCATGGTCATCAGGCGGTCCATCCGTTGGTCTTCATCCACGCTTCGCAGCTACCCTTCGCCATGTCGCGGACCTGGCCCATATAGCTGGCGCGCTCCTGCACGGAGATCACGCCGCGCGCCTGCAGCAGATTGAAGGTGTGGCTGGCCTTGATCGCCTGCTCGAAAGCCGCGAGCGGCACATCATTGGCGATGCACTGGTCATATTCGGCCTTGCAGTCCTTGAACCAGCGGAACAGCTTTTCGGTGTCGGCGACCTCGAAATTCCATTTCGACATCTGCCGCTCATTTTCCAGGAACACGTCGCCATAGGTGACGCCCTGGTCGTTGAACTTCAGGTCATAGACGCTGTCGACGCCCTGAATATACATGGCGAGGCGTTCGAGGCCGTAGGTCAATTCGCCCGCGACCGGCTTGCAGTCATAGCCACCCATCTGCTGGAAATAGGTGAACTGGG
Source organism: Sphingobium yanoikuyae (assembly GCF_013001025.1). NCBI lineage: Bacteria > Pseudomonadati > Pseudomonadota > Alphaproteobacteria > Sphingomonadales > Sphingobiaceae > Sphingobium > Sphingobium yanoikuyae. Next base: position 2,116,167 of record NZ_CP053021.1, read on the forward strand.
TGACTTCCATGCCGTCGCACCAGACTTCCCAGCCCAGACCCCAGGCGCCCAGCGTCGGGCTTTCCCAGTCATCCTCGACAAAGCGGATGTCGTGGACCAGCGGATCGATGCCGATTTCCCGGAGGCTGCCCAGATATAGCTCCTGCAGGTTGGCAGGGCTGGGCTTCATGATCACCTGATATTGGTAATAATGCTGCAGCCGGTTCGGGTTCTCGCCATAGCGGCCGTCGGTCGGACGGCGGCTGGGCTGGACATAGGCCGCGTTCCAGGGCTTAGGCCCCAGGCTGCGGAGCGTGGTTGCCGGGTGGAATGTACCCGCCCCCACTTCCATGTCGTAGGGCTGAAGAATGACACAACCCTGCTTGCCCCAATAGGCGTGCAGGGTGAGAATGAGGTCCTGGAAGGAAAGCGCTTTGCCCTCGGCCACCGGTGGTCCTTGCAATAATGACAGATTATGGTCGGCCGCGCCTTGGCGCAGCGCGGGCCAAGGGTCAAGGAAAAGCCGCGTCGAACAGGGTTAAGCCGCTTGCCCTGCGCGCCCGGCGCCCGCATGGAAGGGATATGAGACTGACCGCTTTCCCGTCCCGCTGGCTTTCCGCGGGACTTTTGCTGCTCGGCGCCTGGGGCCAGGCCCAGCCCGTCACCGCCCGCGAACCCGCCAACATCGCTGTCAACGTCGCCCCTGCCCTGTGGCAGGTGAAGGATGACGACACGACCATCTATCTGTTCGGCACCGTCCATGTGCTGAAACCGGGGATCGACTGGTTCAAGGGCGGGGTGAAGCAGGCGTTCGACGCATCGGACGAACTGGTGCTGGAAATCATCGAGCCGGAAAATCCCGGCGAGATGGCGCAGATGATGGCGGGCAAGGCGATGGCGACCGACCGGGTCGCCCTGTCCACCCGCCTCGCGCCCGACGCCGCGCAGAAATATCGCGCGGCGATGGTGGCGGCCGGCGTACCCTGGCAATCGTTCGAGGCGTTCAATCCGTGGATGGCCGGCATGATCCTGTCGGTCGCGCCATTGCAGAAGCTGGGCTACCAGTCCGACATCGGCGCGGAAAAGATCTTGCGGGCCGCAGCCGAAAAGGCCGGCAAGAAGGTCGGCGCACTGGAAACGGTGGAGCAGCAGCTCAATTTCTTCGCCGACCTGCCGATGGCGCAGCAGGTCCAGTTCCTCAATGCCACGGTCGAGGGCATGGACGGGATGGAAGGCGAGTTCGCCGCCCTGCTCAACCATTGGCAGACTGGCCAGCCGGAAAAGCTGGCCGACGAGATGAATGATTCGCTCAAGGCCACACCGGAACTGGCCCAGGTGCTGCTGATCAACCGCAACGCCAATTGGGCCAAGTGGATCAAGGCGCGACTGGATCAGCCCGGCACCGTCTTCGTCGCGGTCGGCGCGGGCCATCTGGCCGGCAAGGGCAGCGTGCAGGATCAGTTGAAGACGCTGGGCATCGCCAGCGCGCGCGTAAAGCAGGGGGAATAAGGCCATGAAAAGCTGGATGATCCGTTTTCTGGCCCTCTGCGGCCTTGCCCTCATCGCCGCCTGCGGCAGCGAGCAGAAGGCCCCTGCCCCCAAGGTCGAGGCCGGCCAAGGGCCAGCGCTGTGGCGGGTGGAACGCGCCGGGCTGGACGGCTGGATCTTCGGCACCATCCATGTCCTGCCCGAAGGGGTCGACTGGCAGACGCCGACGATCAAGCAGGCGTGGAAGGATGCCGACCAGCTGGTGCTGGAGGCCGCCGACCTGCAGGACCAGCAGAAGACGCTGGGCCTGTTCGAGAGCATGGGCCGCAGCCCCAACCTGCCCGCGCTCGACGAGCGCGTGCCGGCGGGCGAGCGCCCCGAACTCGACCGGATCGTCAAGGAAGGCGGCACCAGCGCACAGGCGCTGTCGGGCTATGAAAGCTGGGCGGCGGCCATGCTGCTGTCCGCCGCGTCGCAGGAAAACCTGAACGTCAGCCAGGAAAATGGCGTCGAGCCGGTGCTGATCGCTGCCTTCAAGGGCCGGCCGATCGGTGGCCTCGAAACCGTCGAGCGCCAGTTCGGCGCCTTTGACGGCCTGCCCGAAGCGGCGCAGCGCAAGCTGCTGATCCAGACCATCCATGAAGCCAAGGATATGAAGGCGCTCTATAATCGCATCCTGACCGCCTGGGCCAAGGGCGACATGGAGGCGATCGCGAAAGAGGACCAGAATGGCGAGCAGCCCGATCCGGTGGTCGAGGATGCGATCCTGACCGCGCGCAACCGCGACTGGGTCGGCGCGGTCGACAAGCTGAAGGGCCGCCCCTTCATCGCAGTGGGCGCCGGCCACCTGACCGGCAAGGACAATCTCATCGATCTGCTCAAGGCCAAGGGCTACAAGGTCACGCGCGTGCAATAAGCCAACGCTAAACTTGCTTTATCGCCGCTTTCTGCTACAGGGCCGCCTTCCCGCGATGGTCATCCCTGGAGGCGTGGCGGGAAAATTGTATCAAATTTGCTTTTGGAGACACGCAATGAGCGAGCAGCTTACGCTGTCGGCCGAGGCACGCGATCGGGCAGGCAAGGGAGCCTCCCGCGCCCTCCGCCGTGAGGGCCGCGTACCCGCCGTCATCTATGGTATGAACGAAGAACCCCTGTCGATCCACGTCGAGGAAAAGCTCCTCAACAAGCAGCTCGGCACCGGCCACTTCTTCAATTCGGTCATCATGGTCGAAGTTGGCGGCAAGACCGTCCGCACCCTCGCCAAGGATGTGGCCTTCCACCCCGTGACCGATCGTCCGCTGCACGCCGACTTCCTGCGCGTTTCGGAACATGCCACCGTGACCGTCGCTGTCCCGGTGCGCTTCGAGAATGAAGACGCCTCGCCCGGCCTCAAGAAGGGTGGCGTGCTGAACGTCGTCCGTCACGACGTCGAACTGGTCGTCGATGCCGCCGAGATCCCCGATGACGTCGTCGTCGACCTCAAGGGCTTCGAAGTCGGCGATTCGATCCACATCAGCGCCGTAACCCTGCCCAAGGGCGCGAAGGCTGCGATCGAAGACCGCGACTTCACCATCGCCACCATCGTCGCTCCCTCGGCTCTCAAGAGCGCCGAAGGCGAAGCCGCCGAGGGCGAAGGCGAGTAATCGTCTTACAGCTTGCTTGCAGGCTGGAAATTCCGATCCCGTCCGCCTAACCGGCGGGCGGGATTTTCATTTTATGCGGGATAGACGATGCAGATCTGGGCCGGCCTCGGCAATCCGGGGCAGCAATATGCGATGCACCGGCACAATGTCGGCTTCATGGCCGTGGACCTGATCGCCGACATGTATCGCTTCTCGGCGCCCAGGAAGCAGTTCCAGGGCTGGGTGCAGGAAGGGCGGATCGGCCCGGAGAAGATCATCCTGCTCAAGCCCGCCACCTTCATGAACGAAAGCGGCCGCGCGATCGGCGAGGCCATGCGCTTCTACAAACTGACGCCGCAGGACGTGACCGTCTTCCATGACGAGCTCGACCTTGCGCCGATGAAGGTCAAGGTGAAGCGCGGCGGCGGCAATGCCGGCCATAATGGCCTGCGTTCGACCGACGCCCATATTGGCAATGATTTCCGCCGCGTGCGCCTGGGCATCGGCCATCCCGGCCACAAGGACAAGGTCCATGGCTATGTGCTAGGCAATTACCACAAGAGCGAGATGGACGCGCTGGCCGACATGCTGAGCGCGATCGGTGCCGAGGCGGAATGGCTGGCCAAGAATGACGACGCCCGCTTCATGAACGAAGTGGCGCTGCGGCTGGCCGACTGAGGCGGATCAGAAGCGCGCCGAGAGGCCCAGTAGCGGCCCTTCCTGCGATACGTTCCAGCGAAATTGCTGGCCGGTAAAGTCGCGCATCCGATATTGCTGATGGACGAAGCGATAGCCAGCGCGCACGGTCAGTGGCAGGCCGGCGAGGCGCAGCCGGTAGCCAATCGTTCCCTCGCTATCCATGCTGGATTTCCGATCGCTAAAGCCGCCGGCATTCAGGCGCGCGTCGATCACCCAGTGACGGTCGATATCGCCCGCCGTGCGGACGCCGGCCAGCACCTCCGTCCAGTCGGCCTTGCGATTGGCCGTCAGGCCCAGCGCCGCGACATCGGCCGACAGTTTCGACCAGCGCAAACCGACGACCGGCGCGAAGGTAAAGCGCCGCCGATCCCCATGGACGGTTCGCTCCGCCATGCGATGGTCGATGATATTGTAGAACAGGCCGCCCGACACATGGGTCTTCCTGATGCCCAGTCCGACCTGCTGGTGATAGACGGATGCGTCCTGGCGGGTCTTCACATATTGGCCGTCGACATAGGCGCCGACCTTGCCATTGCTCAGGACGACTTCGCCCATGGTGACGAAGTCGAGATGGTCGAATATCTCCGAGAAGGGCATGTCGACCCTGGTGCGGAACCCAGCCAGTTCCGCATTGCCGTACAGCGATGCCGCCCAGACATAGGGTGAGACGGTGAGATGCCAGCCCTGATCGGGCGTGTCATCGGACAGTTGCGCCGGCGCCTCCTGCGCCAAGGCCGGTCCGGCATAGACAAGGGCATTGGCGAGCAGGCAGCATAGAGGAAGATATCGCATGGCGGCGCCCCCAGCCGATCAGGACAGTCCCAGGAATTTGAAGGCCGGCGCATCCTTGAACTGGCCGCTGACCTCGCCCGAAAAGGTTTTCGTCTGGTTCGGGCCAAGATCGAGCTTCTTCACCTTGGCAGAAGGCGCAAAGTCGATCGTCTTCAGATCGACCCAGAAGCTGTTCGGCGTCAACGCGGACTCGAAGAAATAGAGCTTGCGCTTGTGATCCGCGACCGTGCGCCAGCGGGTCGAGGAGATATTGGGCTGGTCCGGGGTCGAGATGCCGAATGGCACCGAGACATTGCGGATCACGCTGAACACGCTGGCCAGCGCCGTCACCGGGTCTTCGCTCTTGGGAATGGCCTTCACATAGAAGGAGGCGCGGGCGAAGCGATCGGCCGAGCGGTTGGTGCCCGGCAACATGGTCGTTCCGCCAATCTCCTTCCAATAGGCGTTGAGCGCCAGTTGCTCGTCGAAGATCGGCGAATTGGTCATCACCGGATATTGCGGGCCGTGATGGATCACCAGCTTGCCCTTGATATATTCGAAGATGGCGCTGTCGCCCGACGCATCCGAGATCGCGAGATGGAGCGTGCCGAGCCGTTCCTCGCCCGGAATATTGTCGGTGACGACGACGAAGCTTTCCTTGCCCAGCGCGTCGACCGCCGCCTTCACCGTGGCGAAATTGTCGAGCACATATTGGGTCCAGATGGCAATGCTCATGCCCGGCTGCTTGCCGTCATAATGGGGATATTCGGACTCGACCAGCCACAGGAGATTGGCGGTCAGCCCCGCCTCGTTCATCCCGTCCGTGGTGGAAATGTCGTAGCCGGTGGCAATCACACTGCCATAGCGGGACGTCCATTTGACCGAATTGGGGCCGGCCTCCCCACTGCGCGCGATGCCGCGCGGAAAGATCCAGAGGTTGGTGCCGACATCGACCTTCCAGTCCATCGACCGGGCGGTGATCACATCGTCATTGGCGCCATGATAGACCAGGCGCGTGCAGGCATCGGCCGATACCGAAGCCAGTTGCGCCGTCAGCAGCGCAAGACCGGACAGGAAAGCGGGCAGACGAGACATGGAACCTCCCGATATGGTCGCGATACTGCCCCTGAAAATGCCGATTTTCTGAATAGTTGCCATGGGTGATAACCCGCATGACGGCTTTGGCCAACCCGTCTCTTGCGCAGTAATCGCATGCGATCACGGCCGCCCGCACCTTCGGCGCGACAAAGCGCATTGCGCAGTGCAGCATGAACAAGCCATAGAGGCGTAACGACTTATTAGGCAAAGCAGGGGACAGAGGTGATCCAGACCGTCGCGACCACGCCTTTCGACGACCAGAAGCCCGGCACATCGGGCCTGCGCAAGAAGGTTCGGGTCTTCCAGCAGCCCCATTATGCGGAAAATTTCATCCAGTCGGTGTTCGACAGCCTGGACGGCTTTGCGGGCCAGACCCTGGTGATCGGCGGCGATGGCCGCTATCTCAACCGCGAAGTCATCCAGATCGCGCTCAGAATGGCGGCGGCCAATGGTTTTGGCCGGGTGCTGGTTGGCCAGGGCGGTATCTTGTCGACCCCGGCCGCGTCGCACCTGATCCGATCGTCCGGCGCCTTTGGCGGCCTTGTTCTGTCGGCCAGTCATAATCCCGGCGGCCCGGACGAGGATTTCGGCATCAAATATAATGTGTCGAACGGCGGGCCAGCCCCGGAGAAGGTGACCGACGCGATCCATGCGCGGACCCTGACCATCGACAGCTATCGCATCCTCGATGCCGCCGACGTCGATATCGACACGCTCGGCACCAGCCAGTTGGGCGCCATGACCGTCGAGGTGGTCGATCCGGTCGCCGGCTATGCCGCGTTGATGGAAAGCCTGTTCGATTTCCCCGCGATCAGGGCGATGATCGCCGGTGGCTTCACCCTCGCCTTCGACTCGATGAGCGCGGTGACCGGCCCCTATGCGACCGAGATTTTCGAAAAGCGACTGGGCGCGCCGGCCGGCACGGTGATGAACGGCACCCCCCTGTCCGATTTCGGCCATCATCATCCCGACCCCAATCTGGTCCATGCCAAGGCGCTCTATGACCGGATGATGGCCACCAATGCGCCCGACTTCGGCGCTGCGTCGGACGGCGACGGCGACCGCAACCTGATCATCGGCCGCCATTGCTATGTGACCCCCTCGGACTCGCTCGCGGTGCTGGCCGCCAATGCCCATCTGGCGCCCGGCTATGCCGGTGGCCTGAAAGGCATCGCCCGCTCCATGCCGACCAGTGGCGCGGCCGACCGGGTGGCGCAGAAGCTGGGCATCCCGCTCTATGAGACACCGACCGGCTGGAAATTCTTCGGCAATCTGCTCGACGCCGGCATGGCGACGATCTGCGGCGAGGAAAGCGCCGGCACCGGGTCCGACCATGTGCGCGAGAAGGACGGCATCTGGGCGGTGCTGCTGTGGCTCAATATCCTCGCCGCGCGCCAGCAGAGCGTAGCCGACATCATGGCCGATCATTGGGTAACCTATGGCCGCAACTATTATGCCCGCCACGACTATGAAGCGATCGCCAAGGACAAGGCCGACGCGCTGATGGCGGCCCTGCGCGACACGCTCGCCAGCCTGCCCGGCACCGGCAACAGCGGCGGCACGGTGAAGGCGGCGGACGATTTTGCCTATACCGACCCGACCGACCAGTCGGTGAGCAAGAACCAGGGCGTGCGCATATTGTTCGAGGATGGATCGCGCGTCGTCTTCCGACTGTCGGGCACCGGCACCGAGGGCGCGACCCTGCGCGTCTATATCGAACGCTATGTCGGGCCGGACGGCGATCTGGCGCTGGCAACCGGCGATGCGCTGGCGCCGCTGGTGGCGGCGGCGCAGGAACTGGCCGACATCGCCGGCTATACAGGTATGGACCAGCCCAGCGTCATCACCTGAACCAGTTCACCATCGCTTACCCCGCAGCAACGGGACAGCAATGACAGCAACCTAAAGGCGGATGGAAATGTCGCTTTCCACCGCCAGAGGTTTCATGCGTTTCCCGTCCCTTGCTGCAGCCCTGTCCCTTGCCACCCTCGCCCTGCCCGCCCAGGCCGCGACGAGCGAGGACGAGCAGCTCTGGGTCAATCTGACGGCGATGGGGTCGATCAAGGACGAGCTGGTCTATTTCGCGGAAATCCAGCCACGCGTCGGCGACGGCGTGTCGCGCATCGACCAGGCGCTGTTCCGCGGCGCGCTGGGCGTCAAATTGTCGCGCGACATCACCCTCTATCAGGGCTACGCCCATGTCGTCGTCCCGATCGAGGGTGGCAAGGACGTCAATGAGGAACGCAGTTTCCAGCAACTGAGCTGGACACTGTCGCGGCCCAAGGATGCCGAGATTTCCTCACGCACCCGGCTGGAGCAGCGCTGGCGCTCAAACGGCAGCGACATGGGCTGGCGCCTGCGCGAGATGCTGCGGGTGGAACATGCGCTCAAACCCGGCAGCGACGCGGTCAATGCGCTCGCCTATGGCGAGGTCTTCTTCGCCCTCAACGACACCGACTGGGGCGCCCGCAAGGGCTTCGACCAGTTACGCAGCTTCGTCGGCGTCGAGATCGGCCTACCGGGCGCGTCGACCATGGAAGTCGGCTACCTCAACCAGTTGATCGACCAGGGCGGCAGCCGCCAGCGCGTCAACCATGTCGCATCAGTGACGCTGTTCTTCCGCCACTGATCCTCCGGGTCAGACAAATTCGTTGGTGGCGGCGGAATAATGTTTCTGCCCCAGCCGCCCCTGATCCTTGGCGACCTTGATTGCCGCGCGCAGCCGATTGTTACGCCCGCTCCAGGCGGCATCATTGACCTTCAGCAGCGCCTCGACCGGATTGGCGCTGCTGAGCAGCGGCTTGACGGCGGCAAAGGTCGATCGCCCCTGATGGAAAATATCCGCCACGATCGCGCAGACGATGTCGGGCTTGCCGTCCAGCGGCAGCTTCCGGGCATAGCGCGCGGACATCTTGCGCTGCAGGATATCGGCGGCGGTCCGCACCTGAGCCAGCCGGGCAGCCGGATCATGCTGCGTCCAGTGGATCAGCCGCGCCGCCTGCAAGACTTCCTGGCGGTCGATCGGCACCCGCTGGGGGTTCAGATAGTTCATGAACAACATGATCTGCCGTTCGCCGTTGCTGGCGGTGAATTCCTGCTCCAGATCCGTCGCTCCGCCATCGGAATCGACCCGGAACAGGCGCCCGCCCCGCAATTCCAGTTCGGGGAAATAGCCTTTGAAATCGGGCAATTCGGCCAGCCGGTGGAACATCAGGATCAGATTGTCCTGCGGCGTATGCGCGGCCAGTTGATAGAAGCCGAAGGTGAATTTCGCTCGGTCATAGGTGTTGACCAGATTGAAGTGATTTTCGCTCTCGCAGGCCCCCGTCACTTCCAGCAGCGTCGCCCAGGTCCGCAAGCTGGGGCGATACTCCTCCGCCCGATAAATCTCGCCCCAATAGCTGGCGCCCGGCATGAAGATGCCGTGATATTTGCGGGCAGCGTCATTGACCTCCTTCCCCACCAGGAAGAAATCAGGTTCGCCGACCAGTCGCGCCTTCCAGCGGCCATCGACGGGATCGGGCAGTTCGAACTTCTTGTCGGCGCTGACCGATCGCGGCTCGGCCTGCACGTCGAGCAGCAGATTTTCGCCCGGTATCCAGCCATAGAATAGCCCCTGATTGCCGGCATAAAGTTCCTGGAACTTGGCAAGGAAGCTCTCGGGCGATTCCGACGTCACCTGATCGGCGGTGTTGCTGTAATGATAGACCTTCCCGCCATGATAGACGCCGATATGCTTTTGCGGAATGTTGACCATCTCTTTGCGGGTAAGGTCGACATTGCTGGCCAGCGTCACGAAAATCAGCTGGGTCTTGGCGAGATCGGCATCGTCCCAGCGCCCCACACGCGAACATTGGGCGAATATCTCATGCACCCGGACATTGGCGCCAGGCTTGCTTCCACCAGCTAACTGTTTGCAGTTAAAGGAAAATGTCAGATCACATATGTGCGAGACAAAATGCGCACAGTGATTCGCTGCCGGATCGTGAAATTTATTTTCGCATATCTTGTTGATATTCTTGCCAAGAGCAGCATCAAGCCTTGTCGCGATGGTCATAATCGTCTCCCGATTGCCAGCGCGACCCGCTTATTTTTCGGCCATAGTAGAAAAAGCCCGGCTCCCCACAATAAGGGCCACCCCGGAGGAATGCCCGAAACAGCAGCCGCATCCACTGTTTTCCGCCCCCGCATCGTGGAAATGCTGGCCTTGCAGGCGGGAAGGCGCTAGCGGGCAGAGCATCAATCTGCGTCTTCAAAGGTTTCGATAATGGGTTTTCGTTGCGGTATCGTCGGGCTTCCCAATGTGGGCAAGTCCACCCTGTTCAATGCGCTGACCGAGACGCAGGCAGCGCAGGCGGCGAATTATCCCTTCTGCACGATCGAGCCCAATGAGGGTCGCGTCGCCGTGCCTGACGATCGGTTGCAAACCATCGCCAGGATCGGCGGCAGCGCCAAGATCATCGAGACCCAGCTCGCCTTCGTCGACATTGCCGGCCTGGTGCGCGGCGCGTCGAAGGGCGAAGGGCTGGGCAACCAGTTCCTGGCCAACATCCGCGAGACCGATGCGATCGTCCACGTCCTGCGCTGTTTCGAGGATGACGACATCACCCATGTCGAGGGCAAGGTCGATCCGATCGCCGACGCCGAGACGGTCGAAACCGAACTGATGCTCGCCGACCTCGAAAGCCTCGAAAAGCGCGTTCCCAACCTGCTCAAGAAAGGCGCGCAGGGCGACAAGGAAGCCAAGGCCGCCGCATCGGTGCTGGGCCAGACGCTGGAACTGCTGCGCGACGGCAAGCCCGCCCGCCTGACCCAGCCGCGCGACGAGGAAGAAGCCCGCCTGTTCGCCCAGGCGCAGCTGCTGACCGCCAAGCCTGTCCTCTATGTCTGCAATGTCGAGGAAGGCGCCGCGGCCGAGGGCAACGCATTTTCCGCCCGCGTGTTCGAGAAAGCGGCGGCCGAAAATGCCAGCGCGGTCATCGTGTCGGCCGCGATCGAGGCTGAACTCATCACCATGCCGGTCGAGGAACGCGGCGAATATCTCGAAGCGCTGGGCCTGACCGAAGCCGGCCTCGCCCGCATCATCCGCGCTGGCTATGAGCTGCTTGGCCTCATCACCTTCTTCACTGTCGGCCCCAAGGAAGCCCGCGCCTGGACCGTAGCCAAGGGCAGCAAGGCCCCGCAGGCCGCCGGCGCCATCCACTCGGACTTCGAAAAGGGCTTCATCCGCGCCGAGACCATGGCCTATGCCGATTATGTCCAGTTCAATGGCGAAGCCGGCGCCAAGGAAGCAGGCAAGTGGCGCTCGGAAGGCAAGGATTATGTGACACAGGACGGCGACATCATGCTGTTCCGCTTCAACGTCTGATCCGATGGCGCTGCGCATTGGCCAGCGGCCTGCGCAGCGCAAGGCCGCCTTCCCGCCCAGCGTGGACGCGGGAACGCGGCTGCTGATCCTGGGCAGCCTGCCCGGCGACGCCTCCATCAAACAGGGCGAATATTATGCCCATCGCGGCAATGCCTTCTGGGCATTGATGAGCGACGTTCTGGGCGAGGATCTGCGCAGCGCGCCCTATGCGATGAAGCTCAAGCGACTGCGCGCACGGGGCGTCGGCCTGTGGGATGTGATCGAAAGCGCCGATCGCGACGGCAGCCTGGACAGCAGCATCCGGGGCGCGGAACTGCGCGACCTCAGCGCCTTCCTGTCCCGCCTGCCCAATCTCCGCGCGATCGCCTTCAACGGCAAGACCGCCGCCCTACATGGCCGCCGACAATTGGGCGAAAGGTCCGATCTGGTGATGATCGATCTGCCCTCCTCCAGCGGCGCCTATGCCAGCCTGTCGCGTGATTCCAAGCGCCAAGCCTGGAGCATATTGGCACCCTATGTCGATCCGACATGAACCATTCGTCACTTTACCGACATGGTTGGACTGCTAAGCAGCGGTCAAATCTTCCTTTTTGCCATGAGGCCATGATGTCCGCCCGTCGCTTGTCGCTCGCACTTGCCCTGTCCGTTTCCACCCTGCTCGGCGCCTGCGCCCCGGCGCAGCAGCATCCCGCCAGCGTCGCCGCCGCGCCGGCTGAACAGCGCGCGCCGGTGACGATCCTGGTGTCGATCGACGGCTTCCGTCCCGATTATCTGACCCGCGGCGTTTCGCCCAACCTCAACGCGCTGGCGGCCGGCGGCACCGAAGCATCGATGCGCCCGTCCTTCCCGACCAAGACCTTCCCCAATCATTGGGCGATCGTGACCGGCGACCGGCCGGACCGCAGCGGCATCGTCGCCAATAATATGGAAGATGACAGCCGGCCCAAGGACAAGTTCACCATGGCCAGCGACGATCCCTATTGGTGGAACGAGGCCGAGCCGATCTGGATCACCGCCGAAAAGCAGGGCGTGCGCACCGCGACCATGTTCTGGCCCGGCTCCAACGTCGCCTGGGGCGGCAACAAGGCCAGCGAATGGCCCTACAGGATCAGCGGCGGATCGCGCCCGAGCGACTGGGCCCAGTTCAACGAGGCGATCAGCCCGACCCAGCGCGTCAACGGCGTGCTGGACGTGCTGCGCCGCCCGGCCGACATCCGCCCGCGCTTCGTCACCCTCTATTTCGACGAGGTCGACACCGCTGGCCATGTGAACGGCCCGGCCGCACCGGAAACCACCCAGGCAGTCGCAGACGTCGACGCCCATATCGGTGACCTCCTCGCCGGCCTCAAGGCGCTGGGCCAGCCGGCCAATATCGTCATCGTCTCCGACCATGGCATGGCCGCCAAGGCCAACGACCGGGTGCTGCCGATCGACAAGATCGCCGACCCGGCCGACTATCGCGTGGTGGAGGCCGGCCCCTATGCCAGCCTGGTCGCCAATCCCGGCCGCGAAAAGGCGCTGGAGGCCGCGCTGTTCAAGCCGCGCGACCATATGCAGTGCTGGCGCAAGAGCGACATCCCGGCGCGCTTCCACTATGGCACCCATCGCCGCATCCCGCCCTATTTCTGCCTGGCCGAAACCGGCTGGGTGTTCCAGAATACGACGCCGACCAAGCCGGTGACCGGCGGCGACCATGGCTGGGACGACCGCGCCCCCGAAATGCAGGCTTTGTTCATCGCCAACGGCCCGGCCTTCGTCAGCGGCTTCCGTCCCTCGGCCGATTTCACCAATGTCGACGTCTATCCGCTGCTCGCCCGCCTGCTGGGCGTGACGCCGGTGGCGAGCGATGGCAACCCGGCGGTGCTGCAGGGGCTGGTCAAGCCCTGATCGGGCGACATGTCTTTGTCATAAAGCGGTTCTAGGCGGCGCGTCATGTTCACGCGCCGCTCGCTCCTCTCCGCCGCCGCCATCGCCCCGATCGTCGGCGCCCCCGCCATTCTCCACGCCCAAAGCTGGTTCGCCGGCTACCCCTTTGCACTGGGCGTAACATCGGGCGATCCGGCGCCCGACGGCTTCGTCATCTGGACCAAGCTGGCGCCGCGCCCGTTCGAGCCGCATGGCGGCATGCCGATGACGCCGATCCCGGTAAAATGGGAGGTCGCGGCCGATGATCGCTTCAGGACCATCGTTGCCGGCGGCGAAGCGACCGCCCGGCCCGAACTGGGCCATAGCGTCCATGTCGAAGTGACCGGCCTTCAGCCCGACCGGCCCTATTGGTATCGCTTTGCGCTCGGCAACGACCAGTCGACGCGTGGCCGCGCCCGCACCCTGCCGCTGGCGTCGGCCAGTCCCAAGCTGCTGAAATTCGGCGTCGCTGGCTGTCAGAATTATCAGGATGGCCTGTTCACCGCCTTCCGCCATCTGGCGCGCGAGGACGATCTCGCCTTCGTCTATCATTATGGCGACTTCATCTATGAATATAGCCAGCGCGGGCCGGACTATGACAAGGACGGCCTGCCCGGACCGCAGGTGCGCGACCATATCGGCCAGGATTGTTATGACCTTGCCGACTATCGCCTGCGCTACGCCCAATATCTGAGCGATTATGATCTGCAGGCGGCGCGTTGCCGCCATAGCTGGTTTCCGACCTTCGACGATCATGAGGTCGCCAACAACTGGGTCGGTGACATCGACGCCAAGGGCGCGCCGGCCGATGCCTTCCGCATGCGCCGCGCCGCCGGCATGCAGGCCTGGTATGAATATATGCCGGTCCGCGCGGCGATGGCGCCCCGCAGCGAGATGATCGGCACCATGTATCGCCAGGCGCGCTTCGGCGACCTGCTGTCGATCGACTTCCTCGACACCCGCACCTTCCGCACCGACCAGCCCTGCGGCGACAATTTCAAGCCGGCCTGCGCCGAAATGGCCGCCACCCAGGCACAGGTCATTTCCGCCGAGGAGGAAGGCTGGCTGGCCCGAAACCTTGCCCGCCGCGACGCCAAGTGGAACTGCCTGGCGCAGCAGGTGATGATGATGGCGCTCGACCGCCGCAACAGCACGGACGCGGCGGAGCCAATCTACAATATGGACACCTGGGCTGGCTACAAGGTGCAGCGCCGCCGGCTGCTCGGCCGCATGAAGGGGTTGGACAATGTCGTGGTCCTGACCGGCGACGAGCATCAGAATTTCGCCGGCCTGTTGGATGACGGCACAAAGCCGGTCGCGGTCGAGTTCGTGTCGACCTCCATCTCCTCGGGCGGCGACGGATCGGACCTTCGGCCGGGCAGCGACATCATCCTAAAGAACAACACGCAGCTCAAGTTCATCAACGACCAGCGCGGCTATCTGACCTGCGAGGTGACGCCGGACGCCTGGACGACGCGGGCGATGGTGATGGATCAGGTATCGGCGCCGGGCGGCCAGATCCGCACCCGCGCGACCATGACCGTTCCGCGCGGCACGCCGGGGCTGAGCATCAGCTGACAGTTGACGTAAACGGAAAGTCACCATACACCATGTCCGTTGCAATGGGAGACGGATAGATGGACGACATTCTCTATTTCGAGGATATCGAGATAGGCGACAGCTTCGCGTTCGGGCCGCTGACCCTGTCGCGGGAGGAAACGATCGCCTTTGCCGCGGAGTTCGATCCCCAGCCCTTCCATCTGTCCGACGAGGCTGCGGCTACCACCCATTTTCGCACCCTCTCGGCCAGCGGCTGGCACACCACCGCCCTGTTCATGAAGATGTTCGTCGCCGAAATGCAGAAGCAACCCGGACGCCAGGCGGCCAGCCTGGGCGCGATGGGCGTCGATGAACTGCGCTGGCTGCGCCCGGTCCGCCCCGGCGACACGTTGCGCGGCACCAATGAGGTGATCGACAAGAAGATTTCGCAGAGCCGCCCGGAAATGGGCATCGTCCGCAACAAGGTGACGCTCTACAACCAGAAGGACGAACCCGTGCTGACCATGTGCCCGATCGCCATGTGGCGGACGCGGCCGGCCTGATCCGCCCTCGGCCGGATGGGGCCACTTCCACTATCCCGGACCTGTCGGTGCGGATCGCCTGCCATTAAGCAAAGGCGCATTCTCATCGGGGAGCCCAGCTATGCCCAGCGCCGCGCATCTTGCCGCCTTCGCCCTCATCTCGCTCGGCATGGTGCTGACGCCGGGTCCGAACATGATCTATCTGATCTCGCGCTCGATCAGCCAGGGCCGCGCCGCCGGCATGGTCTCGCTGCTCGGCGTCGCCTGCGGCTTCCTCTTCTACATGGTCGCCGCCGCCTTCGGCATCACCGCGCTACTGATGGCGGTGCCCTTCGCGTATGACGCGCTGCGCCTGGGCGGCGCGCTATATCTGCTGTGGCTCGCCTGGAATGCGGTGCGGCCCGGCGGCCGCTCGCCCTTTCAGGTGAAGCAATTGCCGCTCGATGGCCCGCGCAAGCTGTTCGCCATGGGGCTGCTGACCAATCTGCTCAATCCCAAGGTAGCGATGATCTATCTCTCGCTGCTGCCCCAGTTCGTCGATCCGGCGCGCGGCCATGTGCTGGGCCAGTCGCTGATCCTGGGCGCGACCCAGATCGTCATCAGCCTGTCGGTCAATGCGATCATCGCCTGCCTGGCCGGATCGATCGCCGGCTTCCTCGGCACCCGGCCGCGCTGGCTCACGATCCAGCGCTGGCTGATGGGCACGGTGCTGGGCGGCCTCGCCGTGCGGATGGCAGTGGAACGCTAGGCGACCTCAGCCGTCACGCCGCCAACTTGCGCGCCCGTTCCCGCCAGGCTTCGGCCAGTTGCGGCATGTCGGCCAGCGCACGCACCGCATAGGGATCGGCCTTGTGGCCGCCACCGATCAGCAGGCGAAACACCCGATCGATGCTCCAGTCGGGCAAGGGCCGCTCCAGCAATGTCATCTGTGTGCCGGCCTCCGCCTCACCTTCGCGGATTACCCGGAAATAGATGCCGCAGCGCGCGGTCTTGACGATCGTCGCCATCACGTCGCGGGCACCGAAACGATGGTCGAGCTTCCAGCAGGGCTGGCGGCCATGGCTCACCTCCACCACCGCACTGCCCAGGCTGAACCGATCGCCCAGGCAGATGTCGCTTTCGGTCATGCCACGGCTGGCGATATTCTCGCCAAAGGCGCCGGGCGCATCGAGCAGCGGATGATCGGGCTTGCGATCGCGCCACCAGCCATAATGGTCCTGCGGATAGAGATGGATCGCCTTGTCCCAGCCGCCATGATGAACGGTATCGGCCACCCCGTCGCCCGCGAACCCCAGCCAGTTGATGCGGATCGGGCCGACGACCGGCTGCTTGCCGATGGCGCTATGCTCGTCATCGCGAAAGGGCCGGGGCATGCCGATCAGCAGCGCGTCGATGGTCATGAAAGGCTGGGTCATGCCGCTCCATGCCATGGTTGCAGCGCGATGACGATGGCCAGTTGCGGCCAGCTTGCCCCGTCCGCCCCCCTAAGATCAGGCGGGGCTCAGTTCCGATCCCAGCTTGAGCACCAGGTCGCCCTTGTCGGTCTGGACCAGATAGGCGGGATCGCGGGTAGACCCGTTACGACGGATGAGCGAGCCAGCGATCATCCGCTCCACATGCCGCTCGAACCGCTCGGCGATCCGTCCCCGGCCGACACCCTGCCCCCAATTCCACCTGACCCGTGTTCCCTTACGGAATCTCTCGGCCATCAGCAGACATCCTCTCCTTCGGGGGCAATCATGCCGGCCGGCTTTCCCGGTCAGCCTCAGCAAAATTCCCGAGACCCGCTCTGGTTCCTTGGGTTTTTCGCCGGTCTGGTCTAAGGGGCCGCGATGGATGTTACCGGACTTCGTGTCGCGCTGTTCAGCGGCAATTATAATTATGTGCGCGATGGCGCGAACCAGGCGCTCAATCGCTTCGTCGGCTATCTGCTGCGTCAGGGTGCGCAGGTGCGCGTCTATGCCCCGACCACCGATACACCCGCCTTCCCGCCGACCGGCGACCTGGTCAGCGCGCCGTCCATTCCCGTGCCCGGCCGCCCGGAATATCGCATCCCTACTCGCCTGTCGCGCGCGCTGCGCCGTGACCTGAAGGCGTTCGCGCCCAACATGATCCATCTGTCGAGCCCCGATCCGCTCGGCCATCGGGCGCTGACCTGGGCGCGCGATCATGACCTGCCCGCCGTCGCTTCGGTCCACACCCGGTTCGAAACCTATCCGCGCTATTATGGCCTCGCCTTCCTGGAACCCGCGATCGAGGGCATTTTGCGCCGCTTCTACCGCCGCTGCGACGCCATCGTCGCCCCGTCGGAATCCATGGCCCAGTTGCTGCGCGAGCAGCGAATGAGCTATGATGTTGGCATCTGGACCCGTGGCATCGACCGCGAGATCTTCACCCCTCAGCGCCGCGATCTCGACTGGCGCCGCTCGCTCGGCTTTGCCGACGATGTGCCGGTGATCGGCTTCATTGGCCGTCAGGTGATGGAAAAGGGGCTGGACGTCTTTTCCGACACGATCGACCAGCTGACCGCACGCAAGGTGCCGCACAAGGTGCTGGTGGTTGGCGAAGGGCCGGCCCGCGAATGGTTCCAGAACCGCTTGCCCGATGCCGTCTTCACCGGCTTCCAGGGCGGGGCCGACCTGGGCCGCGCCGTCGCCAGCATGGACATGCTGTTCAACCCGTCGGTCACCGAGACGTTCGGCAATGTCACGCTGGAGGCGATGGCCTGCCGCCTGCCGACCGTCGCCGCCCGCGCCACCGGCAGCGAAAATCTGGTGCAGGAAGGCGTTACCGGCCGGCTGATCCGCCCCGGCGCCATCGGCAAGTTTGCCGATGCGCTGCAAATCTACTGCACTGACGCCGCCGCCCGCGCCAGCGCAGGCGCCGCCGCCGAGGCGCAGGCTGAACATTTCGGCTGGGACCAGGTGAACCAGGCGCTGGTCGACACCTATTTGCGGATCATCCGCCAGCGCGCCCAGGGTGCCAAGATCCGTTCCAGCCCTGTTCCCTGATCGGCCCGGCCGACCTATATCGGGGACGATGGCTGATCTTTTCTCTTCCGACGATGTCCTTCCCGCCGGCATCCACCATGCCCCGCTGGCCGATCGGTTGCGTCCGGCCGTGCTGGCCGATGTGGTCGGCCAGGAGCATCTGACCGGCCCGGACGGCGCGATCGGCCGGATGGTGGCGGCCGGCCGCCTGTCCTCGATCCTGTTCTGGGGGCCGCCCGGCACTGGCAAGACCACGATATCGCGGCTGCTCGCCGATGCCGTCGGCATGCGGTTCGAGCCTATCTCGGCCGTCTTTTCCGGTGTCGCTGACCTCAAGAAGGTGTTCGCCGCCGCAAAAGAGCATGGCCGGCGCGGCGAGAAGACCCTGCTCTTCGTGGACGAGATCCATCGTTTCAACCGCGCCCAGCAGGATAGTTTCCTGCCCTTCGTCGAGGATGGCACGGTCACGCTGGTCGGCGCGACCACGGAAAACCCGAGCTTCGAACTGAACGCCGCGCTCCTGTCCCGCGCGCAGGTGCTGATCCTGCGCCGGCTCGACGCTGCGGCGCTCGAACAATTGCTGGACCGGGCCGAAGCGCTGATCGGCCGCCCGTTGCCGCTGGATATGGCCGCGCGCGAAGCGCTGCTGGCCAGCGCGGACGGCGACGGCCGCTTCCTGCTCAATCAGGTCGAAACGCTCTATTCGATCGATATCCCCGCCCCGCTCGACCCGGCCGGCCTCTCCGCCCTGCTCCACCGGCGCGTCGCGGTCTATGACAAGGATCGCGAGGGGCATTACAACCTCATCTCCGCGCTGCACAAATCGCTGCGCGGCTCCGATCCGCAGGCGGCGCTCTATTATCTTGCCCGCATGCTGACCGCTGGCGAGGAACCGCTCTATGTGTTGCGCCGGCTCGTCCGCTTCGCCACCGAGGATATCGGCCTCGCCGACCCGCAGGCAGTGGTCCAGTGCCTTGCCGCCAAGGATGCCTATGAATTTCTCGGTTCGCCCGAAGGCGAACTGGCGATCGTTCAGGCCTGCATCTATTGCGCCACCGCGCCCAAATCGAACGCCGCCTATATGGCGATGAAGACGGCCTTCCGCACCGCGCGTGAAACCGGATCGCTGATGCCGCCGATGAACATCGTCAATGCCCCGACCAAGCTGATGAAGCAGGTCGGCTATGGCAAGAATTACCAATATGACCATGATGCCGAAGGTGGTTTTTCCGGCGCCAATTACTGGCCGGCGGAGATGAGCCCGCAGACCTTCTACACGCCGACCGAGCGCGGGTTCGAAGCGCGGATCGCCGAACGTATTGCCTATTGGAACAAACTGCGCGCCGAACGCGGCGCGGCGTGACGCCCCGGTTCGCGCGCTTCGCCGCGATCGACTGGTCGGGTGCCAAGGGCGCGCGGCACAAGGGGATAGCGGTCGCCATCTGTGGCATCGGTCAGGATGCGCCAGAACTGGTCGAGGCGCCGGACGGCATCTGGTCGCGCCAGGCGGTCGCTGACTGGCTCATCGCAACGGCGTGCGAGGCACCGACCCTGTTCGGCTTCGACTTCAGCTTCGCCCCACCCTTCGTCGCACGCGGCGCCTATCTGCCCGGAGATCCGGCGCCGACCGACGCACCGGCGTTCTGGGCCTATGTCGATGCGGTCTGCGACGATCCCGATCTGGGTGCCACCAGCCTGCTGGAAACCACCCATCGTCGCCATTTCTATTTCGGCAAGGCCGACGGGATGAAGGCCGACTTTTTGCACAACCGCGCCTGCGAAGCCCATTATAATGCCCAGGGCGGCGGCAAGCCGTCGACCATCTATGACGCGATTGGCGCCGCGCAGGTGGCCAAGGCCAGCTTTGCCGGCATGCGCCTGCTCCACCATATCCGCCCGCATGTGCCGGTCTGGCCGTTCGATCCGCTGCCTGCCACCGGATCGCTGGTCGTCGAAATCTATACCAGCATCGCTGCACGCGCCGCCGGCCGTCCGAAGGGCCGGACCAAGATGCGCGATCTCGCCGCCCTCAATAACGCGCTGACCATGTTCGCAACGATCCCTTACGCCGGTCCGCTCGCCGCCGACCATCAGGCCGATGCCTTGCTGACCGCGGCCTGGATGCGCGAAAGGGCGGAAAATCCGGCGCTTTGGACACCTTTTCCCCTGACCGACGAAATTGCGCGCACAGAGGGCTGGACGTTCGGCGTGATCTGATAGTAAGGGCGTCCGACCCGTCGGGTGCGCCGGCTTAGCACAGCGGTAGTGCAGCGGTTTTGTAAACCGAAGGTCGGGGGTTCGATCCCCTCAGCCGGCACCGACGGACTCTTGAACAGTGCGCTCATGCGCACTCGATGGCACTCGGCATCCCGGAAACAAAATGGGGGCCGACATTGCTGCCGGCCCCCACTAACGTCGGTTCCTTTCGGCCACATACCCTTGCAGGCTGCGCCTTCCGGTCCGGCGATGTGATGCGTTTCCACATCTTCGCGCGGGAGAACGAGCCCGAAGGTCTGTTCACCGTTGCTGACCTTTCATCCGAAGCCCGACGTTCACTTTCGCGCGTACCCGGCATCATCCAGAAAGGCTTGGATCCGATCGTCCCTGCCATCCTCGCGCATGGCAGCTCCCAACGGACCATCAGGGCAGAAAATCCTTGATTTCTCTTGGATTTTCCGGCTTTGGATCGCTCCTTGCCGACTGTCCCGATAAGAGGATGCTGTCACGATCCGCGAGTCGCACAAAGCGGATTCCGACAGTTTGAAGACAGGCCGCACCACAAATCTGTGGATAACTTTGGATAAGTCTGAAAATCGGCGGAAATCCGCGCGCTTCAGGCGGGCGCCCAATCGGGCGGTGCCAGCGTGAAGCCGGCAAAGTCGAAGCCCGGCGTGACCGTGCAGCTGACGAGCGCCCATCCGCCAACCGGCCGTGCCGCCTGCCAATGATGCGCCGGGACCAGGCGCTGCGGCATCTGTCCCGCGGCGATATCCGGGCCGAGGTGATGATCGACGCCAGGCCCCTGCGGCGGAGCGATGCCCAGGACGATCGGCGCCCCCGCATGCCAGAACCACATCTCGTCAGCATCGACCCTATGCCAGTGTGATCGCTGATGCGCCTCCAGCAGGAACAGGATCGCCGTGCCGGCCGCCCTCTGGCCCACAGCCGCCTTTGCGCGCCAGGTTTCGCGATACCAGCCGCCTTCGGGATGCGGGGCCAGGTCGAGCGCCCGGATCAGTCCGGCAGCATCCTGCCCGTCGCCTGCGTTCATCGCTTCACCTCAAATTTAATTTCTGCTGAAACAAAAACTTATGCCGTTGTCAGAGGTTCATGCAACCTAGGTCAATAGGCAGGGGTTCAATCGGCTGACAACGCAATTCGGAGGAGATATTATGCGTAACGCCCTGATGGCCATGGCCGCCCTGTCGCTGGCCATTCCCGTGTCGATGGCCGTTCCCACGGACGGCGCACAGGCCCGCAAACATTATCGCTACAAGGAATGGCGCGGTCGCGACGGGCGCACCTATTGCCGCAAGTCCGACGGCACGACCGGCCTGATCATCGGCGGCGTCGGCGGCGCGCTGGTCGGCCGTGCGATCGACACCCGCGGCGACCGTGCGACCGGCACCATCCTGGGCGCTGCTGGCGGCGCACTGCTCGGAAAGGAAATCGACAGCAAGCGCCGCTGCCGCTGATCCCGTCGTCAAGGACAACGAAAAAGGGCGGCTTCCCATTGGGAAGCCGCCCTTTTTGATGGCCGAGGCCAAATGGCTTAGTTGGTCGCGCCCGAAGCCGCGCCGCGCGCGTCATCGACCTTGAACGACACGGTCTGGCCGCCCGAGACGCCCGAAACCTTGTCACCCTTGACCTGCAGGTTGAAGGCAACGGCGTCGGGGTAACGACGGCCCGAGATCACCTTGCCGGTCTTGGTATCCTTGACGTCATAGACGTAGGTGTAGCCTTCGTGGGTGAAGCGCTGCTTGGCGGCGTCCTGCGCATTGGCGGGGGCGGCGACGGCAACGATGGCGCTCAGGGCGCCGGCGACAACAAACTTGGACAGCATTCGCATGGGTGTGCTCCTTGTGAATGCCCTCAAACACCTCTTGGACATTCTGTTCTGTTGCCACCCATATGTTGCAGCGCAAAAACTCATACAATCGCAAAAACCGGCGTTCCAGTTGCGCGGAACGCAATCGAGGCAGTCTCGTTTTTCTAAGCCTTTGATAAGGCGACGATATGCTCGAACTGCTGCGGCGTCAGCGGCGCGACGGACAGGCGCGATTGCCGCAACATCACCATGTCGGCCAATGCCGGGTCCGCCTTCATCGTCTTCAGCGTCACCGGGCGATCCAGTTTCTTGTGCGGCGCAACATGGACCGCGATCCACTTGCCGGTCTCGTCGGTGCTGTCCGGCGCCGCTTCCTCGACAATCTCCATGATGCCGACCGCCTCGACGCCGATATTGCTGTGATAGAAGAAGGCCAGGTCACCCTTGCGCATCGCCTTCATGTGCAACTGGGCGGCATGGTTGCGCACCCCGTCCCATTCCGCCTTCCCCTTCTTGACCAGGTCGGCATAGGAAAAGACGTCGGGTTCCGATTTCATCAGCCAGTAGTTCATGCCGCATCCTTGCATCAGGCGCCAAGGACGATCAAGGATGGGAACCATGGCGGCTGATCGCTATATCATCCGCAAGCCAAATCGATCTGGAGAATATACGTGTCGCAATCCGTGCTGGACCAGGTGCCCGTCCTGTCCATGGCAGAGATGAGCAAGGGCGATTTCGCCGCCGCCTTCGGTGGTTCCTTCCAACGCTTCGGCTTCGCCATGGTCAAGGACCATGGCATGGACCAGGCGCTGGTCGACAAGGGATGGGCGCTGGCACGCGAATTCTTCGCCCAGCCGGTCGAGATGAAGCGCGCCTATGATGCCAAGTTCAATGGCGGCCAGCGTGGCTACACCGCCTTTGGCGTGGAAATCGCCAAGGGCGCGAGCGAGAATGACCTCAAGGAATTCTGGCATGTCGGCCGCGACCTTGCGCCCGGCGATCCGCTTGCCGAAACCATGCCGCCCAATGTCTGGCCGACCGAGATGCCGGCGTTCCGCGACGTGTTCGCGCCGCTCTATGCCGAGTTCGACCGGGTCGGCGCGGAACTGCTGTCGGCGATCGCCCTCTATCTGGGCCTGCCCGAACGCTGGTTCGACGGCCCGATCAAGGATGGCAACTCGATCCTGCGCCTGCTCCATTATCCGCCTGTGTCGCCCGAGGCGCCGGGCATCCGCGCCGGCGCGCATGAGGATATCAACCTCATCACCCTGTTGCTGGGCGCCGAAGAAGGCGGGCTGGAGCTAAAGGACCGCGACGGCAACTGGCTGCCGGTGGTGCCCCCGCCGGGCGCACTCGCGATCAATGTCGGCGACATGCTGCAGCGGCTGACCAATCATGTGCTGCCCTCGACCAGCCACCGCGTCGTCAATCCGCCGCCCGAACGGCGCGGCCATTCGCGCTATTCCATGCCCTTCTTCCTGCATCTGCGCCCGGACTTCATGATTGACGCGCTGCCGCAATGCGTGACGCCCGACAATCCGCGCCGCGAGGAACCGATCAGCGCGCATGATTATCTGACCGAGCGCCTGATCGAGATCGGCCTGATCAAGAAGGCGTAAGAAAAGGCCCGCCGCTGCATCCGGCAGCGGCGAGCCTTTCATTCTCAGCGCAACCGGCGCTTATTTCCGGCTGCGGCCGAGGGTGATGCCGATTTCCTCGCCCCGTTCGCTCAGCGCCAGCTTGACGATCTTCACCTCGACATGGCGGACCTTGTCGTCCTGCAGGAAGATGGTCTCGATGATATGGTCGGCCACGCCCTCGATCAGGGTGAAGTGCAGCCCCTCGGGCAGCGCGGTCGACGCGGCATGCTTGAGGTCCATGTAGTTTTTCGACTCGCTGAGCGGCGTATCGGGATCATAATGGTCCGCAATCCGCAGCTTGGCCCGGATCGAGATGCGCAGCGGCTGGGGCAGATGCGTCTCTTCCGAATAGATGCCGGTCAATACGTCGACGTGCAGGTTGTTGACCTCCAGCGTCAGATAATCGTCAAAAATGCTGTCCATAGCTCGCCATGTCCGGTCGCGCGAAGGGCGCGGGTCCAGTTTGATCTTTCCTTTTGCGGCATGGACGCTATAGGCCCGCCGCTTCCGGCGCGGTCCATGCGCCATTGATGGCGGATCGGCAAGACATGTCAGCAATTCTTCCCCTCGACAGCCAGCCCGCCGACGCGATCGAGGGTCTGCTGGACGCCGCCTTCGGTCCTGACCGGCACGGCCGCACCGCCTATCTGATCCGCGATGGCATGCCCTGGCTGCCTGCCCTGTCCTTCGCGGTGCTGGACGAAAAGGGTGAACTGATTGGATCGCTGCAAAGCTGGCCGGTGGCGCTAACCCACGAGGATGGCAGCCAATTGCCGCTGATCATGGTCGGCCCGGTCGCGGTTGCGCCGGCGCATCAGAAGGGCGGCCATGGTCGCGCGATGATGGATGCAGTGGTCGCCGCCGCCCGCGCCCAGGCCTGCGAACCGCTGATGATGATCGGCGATCCGGAATATTATGGCCGCTTCTGGGGCTTCACCGCCGACGGCACCGCCGGTTGGGATTGCCCCGGCCCGTTCGAGGCCCGGCGCCTGCTTGCCTTGTCGGTCGATGGCCGCCCGGTCGGCGGAACCGGCATGCTGTCGCCGCGAATCACCGTTACCGCCTGACCCGACCGAAAGACCTTTGCCAAGCGAGCCGGCCGCTCCTATCTGCTTTCCATGCCGATGGAGCCCCTGCCCGACCTCGCCGACCTGTCGCTCGCCGACATTGCCCGCCTAGCCGCCGAAAAGCGCCTGCCGCCGGTCGAGAAATGGAATCCCGACCATTGCGGCGACAGCGAGATGCGGATCGCGCGCGACGGCACCTGGTTCCATCAGGGATCGCCGATCGGGCGCGAAACGATGGTGCGGCTCTTTTCCACCATATTGCGGCGCGAGGGCGACGGCTCCTATGTGCTCGTCACCCCGGTCGAGAAGCTGAGCATCGCGGTCGAGGATGCCCCCTTCGTTGCGGTCGAACTCAAGAGCGAGGGCGAAGGCGCCAGCCGGAACCTCGCCTTCCGGCTCAACACCGGCGAACTGGTACCAGCCGGCCCCGACCATGCGCTGACCCTGCGCGAAAAGGATGATGGCCCCCATCCCTATCTCCATGTCCGTGCCGGGCTCGACGCGCTGATCGTGCGCAGCGTCTATTATGAACTGATGAACCTGGCCCTGGACGAAAAAGGCGAGCGTGTCGGCCTGTGGAGCGAAGGCCGCTTCTTTCCGTTGGACGGCGCGGCATGACGCTGGCCGAGCGGCTGCGCGCCGCCCTGATCGACGGGCATAGCCGCGACATCCAGTTGCTTCCGTCCGAAACCCGCGATCCGCGCATCGTCGGCGACATGGCCCTGGCACCCGCCGCGGTGCTGGTCGCGATCACCGACCGGGCCAATCCCGGCCTTATCCTAACCCAGCGTTCGGAAAAGCTGCGCAAGCATGCGGGGCAAGTCGCCTTCCCCGGCGGCCGAGTCGATCCCGACGATGCCAACGAGATTGCCGGTGCCCTGCGCGAAGCCCGCGAGGAAATCGCCCTCCCCTCCAACCGGGTCGACATCATCGGCACGTCGGACCGCTATCATACCTTCACCGGCTTCGACATCGTGCCGGTCCTGGGCGTCATCCCGCCCGACCTGCCGCTGCGCGCCCAACCGGGCGAAGTGGCCGACTGGTTCGAACTGCCGCTTGACTATGCGCTCGATCCGGCCAATCGGGTGCGCCGCAGCCTGATGTTCGAAGGCATCGAGCGGCAATATTATGAAATCGACTGGCAGGGCCGCCGCATCTGGGGCGTGACCGCTGCCATCCTCGCCAATCTTTCCCGCAGGCTCGGCCATGACCCGCATTCTTCCTGACGCCCCGTGGCGCCACCGCTCCGGCCTATCCGGCCTTCTCGCCGCACTCGACGCCGACCAGGGCCGTGCCCGCTATGTCGGTGGCGCGGTGCGCGACGGGCTGCTTGGCCTGCCGGTCAATGATCTCGACATCGCCACCAGCCTGATGCCGCAGGATGTGGTCGATCGGCTGAAGGCGGCCGGGATCAAGGCGGTGCCGACCGGGATCGAGCATGGCACGATCACCGCCGTGCTGCCCGACGGGCCGGTCGAAATCACCACGCTGCGCCGCGACGTCAGCACCGACGGCCGCCGCGCCACCATCGCCTATACCGACGACTGGCAGCAGGATGCCGCCCGCCGCGATTTCACTTTCAACGCCCTCTATGCCGATCCCCTGACCGGCGCGATCAGCGACTATTTCGGCGGCGTGGCCGATCTCGACGCCCGGCACCTGCGCTTCATCGGCGACGCCAGCGCGCGGATCGCCGAGGATCATCTGCGCATCCTGCGCTATTTCCGTTTCCTGGCCCGCTATGGTGACAACGAAGTTGACGCATCGGCCTATGATGCCTGCGTCGCCGCGGCCAACAGCCTGATGGCCCTGTCGCGCGAGCGGATCGCCGACGAACTGCTCAAATTGCTGGTGGTGCGCGATCCCGTGCCGGCGCTGCGCATGATGGTGGACGGCGGGATCTGGCTGCCGGTGCTGCCCGAAATCACGCACGAAGGCATCGACCGGCTGGCGAAACTGATCGCACGGGAGAATGAGGCGAGCATGGTGCCGTCGGCACTGCGCCGGCTGGCCGCGCTGGTGCCGGCCGACGCGGCGATCGCCGACCAGATCGGCGCGCGGCTGAAACTGTCCAACAAGGCGCGCAAGCGACTGATCACCGCGCTCGAAACCGCCTCTGCATCCGAAGGCCCGCGCGCGCTGGCGCACCGGGTCGGCGTGGAAGGCGCGATCGACCGCATCTTGCTCGATCCTGCCGCCTCCTTGTCGGCACTGGCCCTGCTCGACGGCTGGACTCCGCCCAGCCTGCCGATCGGCGGCGGCGCGCTGATCGCGCGCGGCCTTCAGCCCGGCCCGGACGTCGCCCGTGCCTTGCAGGAAGTGCAGAAATCATGGGTGGCGGAGGATTTCCCCGACGCCGACCGGGTCGGCGAAATCGCCGATCAGATCGTCTCGAAATTCCAGCGCACGCGCCAATAGTCGAAGGCATCGGCTTCGCTCATCGGGCGGGCGAAATAATAGCCCTGCCCCTGCCAGCAGCCCATCTTCTGCAGCATGTCGGCCAGTTCCTGGGTTTCGATACCCTCGGCCGTGACCCGCAGGTTGAGCGATTCCGCCAATGACAATATGGTCCGAACGATCACAGCTTTATCGTGATCTTCCAGCATGTTAGACACGAAACTTCGATCGATTTTTAGGATGTCGATCGGCAGGCTGTGCAGGCTCGCCAGGTTAGAGAAGCCGGTGCCGAAATCGTCCATCGCGATCGGCATCTGAAGATCCTTGAGCGCGAACAGCAATTTGCGCGCCTTGTCCGGATCGGCGATGATCGCGCTTTCGGTCAGTTCGGCGGTCAGGCGATGGCCGCCAATGCCCGAATAGCGCAGCGCTTCCTCGAACATTGATGCGACATCGTCGCGCGCCATCTGGATTGGCGACAGGTTGACGTTGACGCCGACCGGCAGGGCCTGGCCGAATTTCGCGTCCCAGCGGCTCAGCGCCTGCGCCGCTTCATAGGCGGCCCAGCGACCGAGCGGGGTGATGAGACCGCTCTCTTCCGCGACCGGCACGAACTCCACCGGCGAGACATGGCCCAGTTCCGGGTCGTCCCAACGCGCCAGCGCCTCGAAACCGGTAATTTCGCCGGTCTGGAGATGGATCAGCGGCTGATAGGCCAGGGTCAGCCCGCCATGGGCGAGCGCATCACGCAGCCGGCTCTCGATCGAGAAGCGGCGCTGCGCTTCCTTGAGTACGCCATTGCGGTAAATCTCGACCTTGCCGGTGCGCTTGGCGATCTTGACCGCCGCCTGCGCCTTGCGGACGACATCGTCCGGATCATCCTCCAGATGCGTCGACAGGGCACAGCCGATGGCGCAATCGACGCGGATCTGGAGGTCGGACAGCCGGATCGGCGAACTCAGCGCCTCCCTGATCCTCTGAACGATCTGAAGAGAATCGGACAAGCCATTGTTCAAGCGCGCAAAAATAGCAAAGTCATTACCGCCGATGCGGGCCAGCACATCGCCCTGACGCAGACAGGATTTGAGCCGCTTGGCGACCGTGATCAACAGTTCATCACCAGCCATCGGGCCAAGCGATTCATTCACCCGGCTGAACCGGCTGAGGTCGATCGCGATGATGCCGAACTGCGCATTGTCCGGCCAGCTGCCATTGGCGAGCCGATCGTCAATCTCCTCGCCGAAGCCGGTGCGGTTGGGCAGCGCGGTGAGGCCGTCGGAAAGCAGCTCGCGCCGCAAATTCTTCTCCATCGTCCGCTCGCTGGTGCGATCGATCGCGGTGAAGAGAAATTGTTCGGCGCGCGCGCCGGTGGCGCGCAGCCGTCCGAGCGTGCAGAGAAAATATTCAGGGCCAAGCTTGCCGTCGCGGCGGATTTCGAAACTTTCCGAATCGCGATCCGACTGGGCGAAACCAGTGACGCGCGCGCGCCATTCGGCCGATGCCTGCGCCGTTGCGGCCGTCCGTTCGCGATGTTCCCGGAACGCCTTGAGGAACGGCTCATTCGCTTCGATAATGTTTATTGCATTGTTTTCACACGATAAAATTGCCGCAGCCTGCGACAGGGCGGTGAGCCATTCGCTCGCTCCGATCATGTGCGGCAGATGCGTGTCATCACCCCCGGGCAAGGGGAGGCCACTGGTCTGTTCAGGGGGCCAGCTACGCACCGACATGGCTTTCATGCCTCTGCCTTATCCGCCAAGGGTAAATATTCGGGAAACGAACATCTGCCGATGGTGCTGAATTTGCGTCAGAACTTGTTGTCGCGCGGGAAGCCTGTCGGTGGCATGCGACCGGCGGCACCGCGGGCTACCCGCCATGGCGTCATGTCGGCCTCGGTCCGGGTCCGGCCCGTCTCGCCGCCCATAGCCCAGCTGATCCCGTCGCTCAGGCGGAAGGCGATCGCGTCGGACAGCCCCCCGTCGCGATAGCGCTGCATCTGCACACCCTGCCCGCGCGCCATCTTGGGCATTTCGATGATCGAATAGACCAGCAGCTTCCGGTTCTCGCCGATGACGGCAATGCTGTCCGCCTCCGGATCGACCGCATGCACCACGGCAAGCTTCGCGCCCGTGCGGACATTGACCACCTGCTTGCCCTTGCGCGTCTCCGCCAGGATATCTGCCACATCAGCGAGGAAGCCGCGCCCGTCGGAGGAGGCCAGCAGCAATTGCCCACCCGTCCTGGCCGGCATCAGCGCGACGATGCCGCCCTGATCGTCCATGTCGACCATCATCCGCACCGGATCGCCAAAGCCGCGCCCGCCCGGCAGCTTGTCCGCCCCCAGCGTGTAGATGCGCCCGCTCGACGTCGCCATCAGCAGCTTGTCGGTGGTATAGGCGTGGAAGGCGAATTGCGGCCCGTCGCCTTCCTTGAACTTCAGCGTATCGGCCGCGGCCAGGTCGCGATGCCCGCTCATCGCGCGGATCCAGCCGCGTTCGGACAGGATCACCGTCACCGGCTCGCGCTCGATCATCGCCTCCAGCGGGATCTCACGCGCCGGGCCGGCTTCCTCGACCAGCGTGCGGCGCCGGCCGATCACCGTATCGGGGCCATAGCGCTTGCGCAGGTCGGCAATGTCGCGCTTCAGCCGGGTGCGCTGCCGGGCCGGGCTCTCGACCACCTTTTCCAGCTCCGCCTGTTCCTTGACCAGCTCGGCATGTTCGCGCCGCAGCTCCATTTCCTCCAGCTTGCGCAAGCTGCGCAGCCGCATGTTGAGGATCGCCTCGGCCTGACGGTCGGTCAGGCTGAATTCGGCCATCATCACTTCTTTCGGCTCATCCTCGGTGCGGATGATCTCGATCACCCGGTCGAGGTTGAGATAGGCGATGATATAGCCGTCGAGCAGCTCCAGCCGCGCGGCAATCTTCTCCAGCCGGTGCTGCGCCCGGCGGACCAGCACCTCGATCTGGTGCTTGAGCCATTCGACCAGCACCGCGCGCAGCCCCAGCACGCGCGGCGTGTGGCTAGCGTCGAGCACGTTGAGGTTGAGCGGAAAACGATTTTCCAGATCGGTCAGCCGGAACAGGCTGTCCTTAAGCACATCGACCGGGACGTTGCGGCTCTTGGGGACGATGACGATGCGGATCGCCTCGTCGCTCTCGTCGCGCACATCTTCCAGGATCGGCAGCTTCTTGTCGTTGATCAGCGCCGCAATCTGCTCGATCAGCTTGGACTTCTGCACCTGATAGGGGATTTCGGAAATCACCAGCTGCCAGGTGCCCCCGGCCAGCTTCTCGATCCCCTCCGCTTCCCAGCTGCCATCCTCGTTGCGGCCGGTGGAGAAGCGGGCACGGGTGCGGAAGGAACCGCGCCCGGTGCGATAGGCTTCGGAAATGATCGCCTGATTATCGACCAGCACGCCGCCGGTCGGAAAGTCTGGTCCCTTGACGATCTCCATCAGCGCGGCGTCGTCCGCCTCCGGGCTGTCGATCAACAGGGTGGCGGCATCCAGCAGTTCGCCGACATTGTGCGGCGGGATGCTGGTCGCCATGCCGACAGCGATGCCGCTGGCACCATTGGCCAGCAGATTGGGGAAGAGGCCGGGAAAAACCTCCGGCTCCTCATCCTCGCCATTATAGGTCGGACGGAAATCGACCGTGCCTTCGTCCAGCCCCGCCATCAGGTCGGCCGCCGCCTGGGTCAGACGCGCCTCGGTATAGCGCATGGCCGCCGCATTATCGCCGTCGATATTGCCGAAATTGCCCTGGCCATCGACCAGCGGGGTGCGCAGCGAGAAATCCTGCGCCAGGCGCACCATCGCGTCATAGACCGACGCGTCGCCATGCGGGTGATATTTACCGATGACATCGCCGACGACGCGGGCGCATTTCTTGTAGCTGGTGGTGTTGCGCGCCGGATTGGCGACCAGCACGTCCGGGTTCGCGCCGCCCGGCTCCATCCGCAGCAGCCGCATCGCCCAGAGCAGGCGCCGATGCACCGGCTTCAGCCCGTCGCGCAGGTCCGGTAGCGAACGAGCGGTGATGGTGGAGAGCGCATAGACCAGATAGCGCTGCGAGAGCGCCGCGTCGAAAGGATGGTCCTTGATAGCGTCGAACGGGTCGCGAAAATCGGTCATCGGGAGTGGCTTAGCAGGACGGAACGTGAACGGAAACGAGAATTATGCACCCCGAAGACTGGGCGCCACGATCAAAAATTTCGATATTTGTCGAGCGGGAGGCCATGCTTCTCGACATAGGCGTTCCAACTTTCCATCGCGCCCCTATTGGCTTCCATCCAGCGATGGCGGACTTCCTCCACGAAACCGGGCTCGGACCGTAGACTGAGATCCATCCCCAGTTCTTCGGCAGCAGCAATCAGGTTTCGCTCTCGCGCGGCTTCGACCCGCGCCCGGCTTGCCGCGAACTCATCGTCATCCATTGGCCAATCACCTTTTGCAGGACGATATCATGCCATGGATTAACGCGGCAAGAAACGAGCGTCCGGATCGGCGGCGATGGCAATGGCAAATTCGGCGCTGATCCAGTCGCGAAAAGCCTTGATCTTGGGCGTGTTGCGGGCGTGGGGCGGATAGACCAGCCAGTAGCTGGCGATTTCGCGGACATAGGAAGGCACCGCCTCCACCAGTTGCCCCGCTTCCACCTCTGCCTTCCAGAGGAAATGGTTGAGGATCGCAACCCCCTGCCCGGCGATCGCGGCGCGCCCCTCCATCACCTGGCTGTCGAGCGCGATGCCGGGCGGGCCATCGGCCGGGTCGGCCTCCACGCCCATCGCCGCGAACCATTCATGCCACCACATGTCGTCGGGCGACAGGCGCGGCAGGGCATGAAGCGCCTGCGCATCGGCGATCGGCCCGTGCCGGTCGCGCCAGGCCGGGCTGCACATCGGCACCAGCCGGTTATGGGTCAGCAGCTTCGCCTCCAGCCCCGGCCATTCACCCTTGCCACCGCGCACCGCAAGATCGATGCCGTCGCGCGCCAGATCGACCACCGCGTCATCCGCCATGATCCGCACGGCGAGGTTCGGATGGCGCATCTGGAAGGCGCCGATCCGCGGCGCCAGCCAGAGATGCGCGAAACTGTTGGTACAGCTTATGCTCAGCACCGCCGAATGATCCTGGGTCAGTGCGGCAAAACCCTGCCGCATCTGGTCGAAGGCACGGGTCAGGATCGGCGCGATCTCGCGCCCCTTCTCGGTCAGCGCCACCTTGCGCCCGGTTCGCTGGAACAGGCTGATGCCCAGACGCTCCTCCAGCAATTTCACCTGATAGCTGACCGCCGCCTGGGTCATCCCCAGTTCCTGCGCGGCGGCCGTGAAATTCTCCAGCCGCGCGGCGGCCTCGAACACGCGAATGGCGGACAGGGGCGGCAGCGGGGACATGCGCCATTCGATAAGCCAGGCTTATCTATACTGTCCATGCTTTTGTTGGCGCCAAGGGTGCCGTTCGGGCAGAGACAGCGGTGCCGGCGGCCCTCCGCGCCCGGCAATGATCATGGACGGAAGGAACAGTGATGCGCGATCAATATGACGCCCGGCTGTGGAACGACAGCCATGAAGAAATCAGCAAGAGTGCCGACCATTTCCTGCATCGCGTGATGCAGGCATTTCGGGTGCTTCACCGCATCGAATGGAGCGCGCCCTGGGCCGATGAACGCCAATGCAAGCGCCCCTGCCAATCGTGAAAATCCCGGCAAGGGGCAAAACAGGGGTTGCGGTTTCCGGTACAGGCGCCACCTTTAGGCCGTGCCCGAAACCGCTCTTCCCCCTCTGCCCGATCTTCCCGCTCCCCCGCCCGCGCTGCTGACCGGCGCCGCCCTGTTCCTCGATTTCGACGGGACATTGGCGCCGATCGCGGACACGCCCGACGGGGTGCATGTCGATGATGATCTGCTCGCCCTGCTGGCGGCGCTGCGGAGCAAGCTGGACGGGCGCCTCGCCATCGTCAGCGGCCGGTCGATCGCCACGCTGCGCGAATTCGGCTTTGAGGATTTCCTGCTCGCCGGCACCCACGGCCTTGAATTTGCCGCGCCCGGCGAGGCGCCGGATGCGCCGCCCCGCCTGCCCGCCATCGATGCGGTCGAACGGGCCTTTCACATCTTTGCCGATACCCGTCCCGGCGTGCTGGTCGAACGCAAGTCGATCAGCGTCGGCCTCCATTTCCGTGGCGCCCCCGATTGTGGCGAGGCCGCCGGCCTGCTTGCCCATCAGCTTGCAGAGGAACATGGCCTGGCCGTGCAGGCCGGCAAGATGCTGTTCGAACTGCGCCCCGGCGGCGCCGACAAGGGCAGCGCGCTCACCCGCTTGATGCAGCAGGCGCCGATGGCCGGCGGCACGCCGATCTTCATCGGCGACGATGTCACGGACGAGGAAGGTTTCGCCGCCGCCGCGCAATTGGGCGGCCATGGCATATTGGTCGGGCCCGCGCGGCACACGCACGCGGCCTTCGGCTTGGAACAGGTTGCCGCCGTCAGGCATTATCTGGCGCAGGGGGTCGCCGCGATCATCTGACCGGCGGCCACCATTCGCATGAACGAAGGGGGCCGAACATCATCGATACCAGCGACCATATCCTGGCCGGAAACGAGCGTGATCTCGACCTCTGGCCGATCGGAAACTGCCAGGCATCCGCCCTGATCGACCGCGCCGGGCGCATGGTCTGGGCCTGCGTGCCGCGGGTCGACGGCGACCCCGTCTTTTCCGCCCTGCTCGACAACAAGCATTGGGACAGCAAGGAAGCGCGCGGCTTCTGGGCGATCGAGCTGGAAAATTGCGCCGCTGTCGAACAGCATTATATCCGCAACACGCCGATCCTGGTCACCCGCCAGAGCGACGGCCAGGGCAATGCGATCGAGATTTTCGATTTCTGCCCGCGCCACAAGCATAAGGGCCGCATGTATCGCCCGGTCGCCTTCGCGCGCATCGTGCGCCCCGCTGCCGGCAGCCCGCGCATCCGCGTCCGCCTGCGCCCCACGACAAGCTGGGGCAAGGAAAATGTCCCGGTCACCTACGGCTCCAACCATATCCGCATGGTCCTGTCCTACATGGCGATGCGGATATCGACCAACGCGCCGATCGGCCTCATTTCCCAGGAAAGCTGGTTCCGGCTGGAATCGGACATGCATTTCTTCATGGGGCCGGACGAAGGTTTTTCCGACGCGCTGCGCCCGGCGATCGAACGGATGCTGGACGACACCATCCTGGAATGGCAGCTCTGGGTGCGTGGCCTCGCCATCCCGCCCGAATGGCAGGAGGCGGTGATCCGCTCCGCCATCACCCTCAAGCTCTGCCAGCATGAGGAAACCGGCGCGATCGTCGCCGCGCTCACCACCTCGATCCCCGAACATGCCGACAGCGGCCGCAACTGGGACTATCGCTACTGCTGGGTGCGCGACGCCTATTATACGGTCGAGGCACTGAACCGGCTCGGCGCCCTCGACGTGCTGGAAACCTATCTCGTCTACCTTCGCAATATCGTCGACGGCGCCAAGGGCGGCCATATCCAGCCGCTCTACGACGTGCGCGGCAATGCCACGCTGCATGAATGGGAGGCCGCGCATCTGCCCGGCTATCGCGGCATGGGGCCGGTGCGGGTCGGCAATGCCGCCTATGAACAGATCCAGCACGACGCCTATGGCCAGATCGTCCTGTCCTCGGTCCAGGGCTTCATCGACCGGCGCCTGCTGCGCATGGCCGGCCATGCCGATTTCGA
This sequence comes from Sphingobium yanoikuyae, assembly GCF_013001025.1. Taxonomy (NCBI): domain Bacteria; kingdom Pseudomonadati; phylum Pseudomonadota; class Alphaproteobacteria; order Sphingomonadales; family Sphingobiaceae; genus Sphingobium; species Sphingobium yanoikuyae. Next base: position 2,151,046 of record NZ_CP053021.1, read on the forward strand.
GGCGCTGGAGGCGGTGGGCGAACGCGCCTGGCAGGTCTACGATCAGCCCGACGCGGGCCTGTGGGAATTGCGCACCCGCGCCCATGTCCACAGCTACAGCGCGGTGATGTGCTGGGCCGCCTGCGATCGTCTGGCGCATGCCGCCACCGCGCTCGACCTGCCCCTGCGCGCCGCCCATTGGGAAAACCGCGCCGAAACCATGCGCGCCCGCATCATCGAATCCGCCTGGCGCGCCGACAGCAAGGCGATCTCCGCCAATTTCGAGGATGACGCGCGCGACGCGTCGCTGCTGCAACTGCTCGACCTGCGCTTCCTGACCGCTGATGATCCGATGTTCACCGGCACGCTCGAAGCGCTGGAAAAGGACCTGCGCCGCGGCAACGACATGCTGCGCTACAGCGCGCCGGACGATTTCGGCGAGCCGGTGACCGCCTTCAATGTCTGCACCTTCTGGCTGATCGAGGCGCTGCACCGCACCGGCCGGACCGAGGAGGCACGCGAACTGTTCGAGGAGATGCTGTCCCGCCGCACCGCCGCCGGCCTGCTGTCCGAAGATATCGATCCCCATAATGGGGAACTCTGGGGAAATTACCCGCAAACCTATTCGTTGGTCGGCATCATCAACTGCGCCGTCTTGCTGAGCAAACCGTGGAGCGTGATGCGATGAGCCGTCTGATAGTCATTTCCAACCGGGTCAGTCGCCCAAATGGCGCCGCCAATCAGGGTGGCCTTGCCGTGGCGCTGGCGCAGGCGCTGCGCGAAAGCCGCGGCATCTGGGTCGGCTGGTCGGGCGGCACGACCGACAATTTCACCGGCCATATCGGCTTTGCCGATGATGACGGGGTGAAGACCGCGACGATCGACCTGGAAGAACAGGATGTCGACGAATATTATAATGGCTATGCCAACAAGACGCTGTGGCCGCTGTTCCATTACCGCATCGACCTGGCCGAATATGCCCGCGATTTCGAGGGCGGGTACAATCGCGTCAACCAGCGCTTCGCCGACACCGCCAGCCCGCTGATCGAACCGGAAGACATCATCTGGGTGCAGGATTATCACATGATCCCGCTCGGCCAGATGCTGCGCGACCGGGGCCATCAGAACCGGATGGGCTTCTTCCTGCACATTCCCTGGCCGCCGACCCGCCTGCTGGTATCCCTGCCCCACCATACCAAGCTGGTCAGCACCCTCTTCGCCTATGACGTCATCGGCTTCCATACCGAGGAATGGCTGGAATCCTTCCGCCATTATGTCGAGCGCGAGATGGGCGGCACCGTGGATGGCGATTTCGTCACCGTCGGCGGTCGCACCATCCAGGCCGTCGCCTGCCCGATCGGCATCAATGCCGAAGAGTTCAAGCAGGCCGCCGCCAGCGACGCGGCGGTGGAGATGCACCGCCAGGTCCGCGCCTCGCTGCAGGATCGCTCGCTAATCGTCGGCGTCGACCGGCTCGACTATAGCAAGGGCCTGGAAGAACGGTTCAACGGCTATGCCCGCTTCCTGAAGGATCATGCCGAACATCATCGCCGGGTCGTGCTGGCGCAAATCGCACCGCCCTCGCGCGGCGAGGTGGAAAGCTATCAGCAGATCCGCGCCACGCTGGACTCGCTCGCCGGCCGCATCAACGGCGAATATAGCGATGTCGACTGGACCCCGATCCGATACGTCAACCAGGGCTATCCGCGCGACAAGCTGGCCGGCATCTATCGCTCCGCCCGGATCGGGCTGGTGACGCCGCTGCGCGACGGCATGAACCTGGTCGCCAAGGAATATGTCGCGGCCCAGAACCCGGACGATCCCGGCGTCCTGATCCTGTCCCGCTTCGCCGGCGCGGCGATGCAGCTCAAGGACGCGCTGCTCATCAACCCCTATAGCCCGGAAGAGATGTCCGACGCGATCGACCGGGCGCTGGCCATGCCACTCGACGAGCGCAAGCGGCGCTGGCGGGCGATGATGGACAGCGTCGAGCAACAGGATATCAGCTGGTGGCGCAGCGCGTTCACCGATCGGCTGGCGGCCACCCGCCAGGAAGAGCCGGAGGCCGAGCCGGAACCGGCGACCGAATGATTGAGATCAGGCACCGGTCCCGCTAGGCCGGTGCCATGCATAGCGAAGATGATGACGAACCGCGCGGCCTGTGGGCCGCCATCAGCGCCAAATCCGGCGTGATCATTGGCAGCATCGGCCTGATCGCCTGGCTGGCGCTGATCTGGTTCATGTTCGGCGACGTGCTGTAAGCTGCCTGCTGCGGATTTCCCCTTGCGCCTCGTTGAACCAGCGGCAGACATGATGCCGCTCCGGCTTCGGGAGCGCCAAATGGGGGATGTCCATGCTCGATCGCCGTTCCTTCCTCGGCAGCGCCGCTGCCGCCTCGCTCGCCGCGCCGATCGGGGCGCAAGCGCTGACCAGCGTGCCGCTGCCGGCCGCTGATCTCCATGCGAAAAATGAAGATGCCTATTGGGCGGCGCTGCGCAAACAGTTCCTGATCCCGGCCGATGTCGTGAACCTCAATGTCGGCACCGTCGGCTCTTCGCCGCGTCCGGTATTGAAGGCGATCTTCGACGGGTTCGAGACGACCGAGCAGATGACCCAGCAACGGTCGGAGGATTATCCGATCTGGGGCTATGGCGCCTGGGACCAGTATCGCAAGCCCTTTGCCGACTTCATGGGCGCGAAGGTCGAGCAGATGGCGATCCTGCGCAACTGTACCGAGGCCAACAGCTACATCGCCAATGGCTTCGACATGAAGCCGGGCGACGAAGTGCTGATCAGCGACGAGGAACATGGATCGGGCGAAATGCCCTGGATGCTGCGGTCGCGCCGCTATGGCGTGGTGGTCAAGAAATTCGCCATGCCCAAGCCGCCGAAGAACGCAGCCGAAATCCTCAACCGCATCAGCGACGCGATCACGCCGGAGACGCGGATCATCTTCGTCAGCCATATCAGCACCTCGACCGGCGTGGTGCTGCCGGCGAAGGAGATTGCCGCGCTCGCCCGGTCGAAGGGGATCATCTCCGCCTTCGACGGCGCCCACGCGCCGGGCATGATGAAGGTCGACCTCAACGATATCGGCTGCGACCTCTATACCGGGTCAATGCACAAATGGCTGTTCGCGACGAAGGGTACGGGTTTCCTCTATCTGCGCGACAAGAGCGTGATGGACCGGGTCTGGAATACGATCGCGACCGGCGGCTATGACGACCCGACCCGCATGGCGGACCGTTATATGCAGATCGGCTCCTCCTGCATCCCGACCTTGATGGGCCTGAATGCCGCGATCAGCTTCGCCGACAGCATCGGCATGGAGCGGATCGAGGCGCGCAACCGCATGCTTGCCGACTATATCCATGCCGAAATGGTGAAGCGCGGCGCGGAGGACTGGACCTCGCCCGATCCGGCGCTGCGCTGCGCGATCGCGACCGTCAATGTGCCGCCGGTGCAGCGGATGGAATTGCAGGACTGGCTCTGGAAAAATCACAAGGTGCGCATTCGCGGCGGCAACCCCAGCAAGCTGCGCCTCGCCACCCCCTATTTCCTGAGCAAGTCGGACATCGACCGCTTCCTTGGCCTGTTCGATGAATATCGGAAGATGAAGGGGGCGTAGCCGCCACAATTGCACCCCCGCCTATATTGCTCTATGGGCCACCCCAAGCAGCCCCGGCACCCGCTGATCCTTTCCGATTCGCGTTTGCCGGGGCAAAATCTTTTGTAAGAAAAAGACAGGAACGCGCATGGCCCGTCGCCGCCAGATCTACGAAGGCAAGGCAAAGATCCTTTACGAAGGCCCCGAGCCCGGCACGATCATCCAATATTTCAAGGATGATGCGACCGCCTTCAATGCCCAGAAGAAGGGCACGATTTCGGGCAAGGGCGTGCTCAATAACCGTATCTCCGAGCATATCTTCACCCTGCTCGGCCAGATCGGCGTGCCGACCCACTTCATCCGCCGCCTCAACATGCGCGAACAGCTCGTCCGCCAGGTCGAGATCGTGCCGATCGAGGTCGTGGTGCGCAACGTCGCCGCCGGTTCGCTGTCGAAGAAGCTCGGCATCGAGGAAGGCACCCAGCTGCCCCGCACACTGATCGAATATTGCTACAAGGATGATGCGCTGGGCGACCCGCTGATCTCCGAAGAGCATATTGCCTGCTTCGGCTGGGCCACGCAGGAGGAGATGCACGACATCGCCGACATGGCGATCCGCATCAACGACTTCATGTGCGGCCTGTTCGCCGGCATCGGCATCCGCCTGATCGACTTCAAGCTGGAATTCGGCCGCCTCTATGACGGCGATTACAGCCGCATCATCCTGGCCGACGAGATCAGCCCCGATGGCTGCCGCCTGTGGGACATGGCGACCAACGAGAAGCTGGACAAGGATCGCTTCCGTCGCGACCTCGGCGGCGAAGTCGAAGCCTATCAGGAAGTGGCGCGCCGCCTGGGCCTGCTGCCCGAAGGGCTGGACACCACCGTCCTCGACCTCGACACGCATCGCAAGAAGCGCGAGAAGGACTGATCTACGAAAAGGCCGGCCTCAGCGCCGGCCTTTTTCTTTCAGCTCTTAGGCGAGGATGGCATCCGCCATCAGCTTGAGCCCCAGCAGCACCATCAGCACATAGATGAGCGTATAGAAGCGCGCGGCGTCGACCCGCCGGACCAGCCAGACGCCGGCAAAGGTCGAGACCACCGCCACCGGCACCAGCAGCGCCGTCGCCATCAGATTGGCATGGGTGAACTGGCCGAGCGCGGCATAGGCGGGCACCTTCATCCAGTTCATGACAGCGAAGGCGACAGCCGTGGTGCCGACCAGCATGTCGCGCGGCAGCTTTTTCGGCAGCACCCACATCTGGAAGGGCGGCGATCCGGCATGGGCGATCTGGCTGGTGAAGCCGCTCGCGATACCGAAGAGGGTGCCGACCCAGCCCGGCGAGGTCGAGGGCAGGACGATCGCCCCGCCCCGCTCGACCCAGAGCCGCTGTAACCCGAACAAGGTGGAAATGGCGCCGAGCGCGCCCAGCACCGCAGTTTCGGAAACCTGCGCCGCGAACCAGTAGCCCAGCCCGACGCCGATCGCCATGCCGGGCAGCATCACCGCCAGGATATGTCCGTCCCAGCTGCGGCGGAAGGCCCAGACGCTGACCGCATCCTGCAGGATCAGGATCGGCAGCAGGATCGCCGCGCCGCGCACCGGATCGACGCCCAGCGCCATGATCGGCATGGCCAGCGCCCCGACACCGGCAAAGCCGCCCTTGGCGAGCCCCGATATGATGACGGCGATGATGGCACAGGCGAGATAGAGAAGGTCGGGACTCATGCCCCAGCCTTATAAGCAGTTGCCGGCAAAGAGAATAAGCGGGGCGACCTGAGCCGCCCCGCCCGTGACATTCAGTTCCGTTCGCGTCCCAGATTGGGCAGGAAGGCGGTGAGCAGGCCGATCGCCGGCAGGAAGGCGCAGACACGGAACACCATCTCGATGCTGCTATGGTCGGCCAGCCAGCCCAGCCCGGCCGCGCCCAGCCCGCCCATGCCGAAGGAGAAGCCGAAGAACAGGCCGGAGATCATGCCGACCTTGCCGGGCACCAGTTCCTGCGCGAAGACGACGATCGCGGGAAAGGCGGAGGCGAGGATCAGGCCTATGATGACGGTCAGCGGCCCGCTCCAGAACAGCCCGGCATAGGGCAGCGCCAAGGTGAAGGGCAGCGCCCCCAGGATCGAGAACCAGATCACATATTTGCGCCCGAACCGGTCGCCCAGCGGCCCGCCCGCGACCGTGCCGACCGCCACCGCCGCCAGGAAGGCGAACAGATGGAGCTGCGCATTCTGTACCGACAGGTCGAACCGCTGGATCAGGTAGAAGGTGTAATAGCTCGTCAGGCTGGCGAGATAGACATATTTGGAGAAGATCAGCGCCAGCAGGATCGCGATGCCCCGCGCCGCCTGCCCACGCGGCAGTTCGATATGCAGCGCGCCGGCGCCACCGACCTGCAGCCGACTGAGGCCATGATGGCGATACCAGTTGGCGACATTCCACAGCACCGCGCCCGACAGCAGCGCCAGCAGCGCGAAGAAGGCCAGGCTTGACTGGCCCCAGCGCACCACGACCAGCGCGGCCGCCAGCGGCCCCAGCGCCTGCCCCGCATTGCCACCGACCTGGAACAGCGACTGGGCTAGGCCATGGCGACCGCCGGCCGCCATCCGCGCCACGCGCGAGGATTCGGGGTGGAAGACCGAGGATCCGACGCCCAGCAGCGCCGCGCCGACCAGCACCAGTCCATAGCTGTGCGCGATCGACAGCACGGTCAGGCCCGCCAGCGAGAAGAGCGTGCCACCCGGCAGCGCCATCGGCGTCGGTCGCTTGTCGGCATAGAGGCCGATCATCGGCTGCAGGATCGACGCCGTGATTTGATAGACCAAGGTCACCATGCCGATCTGGCCGAAGCTCAGATGTAGCTCGCTCTTGAGGCCCGGATAGATGGCGGGAAGCAGCGACTGCATCATGTCGTTGAGCAGATGGCAGAAGCTGATTGCCACGATCACGCCAAATGCCGTGCCGCCCGCTGCCAATTGTGCGCCTGCCTTTTCTATCCTTATCTCTTTCATTGCCCGTTCCTTTCTGAGGCCGGACCGATTAGCGCTTCCCTTCTCGTCCCGCTTCCGCATATGGGCCAATCTCTTTTGCAAGCGGGACAATCATGGATCACCGGCACCCTGACGATCATGAGAATGTGCCCCGGCCCGTGGTCGGCATCGGCAATGATTATCCGCCCTCCTTCGAACTGGCCGAGCATCAGCATCGGCGCGGGCAATTGCTCTATGCGGCGTCCGGCGTGGTCGCGGTGAGCACCCCGCAGGGCGCCTGGGTGGCCCCACCCGAACGGGCCGTCTGGATTCCGGGCGGCACGCCCCATTCGGTGCGGATGGTGGGCGCCGTGCAGACGCGCAGCGTGCTGGTCGACCAGGCCGTCTATCCCGGCCTGGCCCGGTCCTGCCGGGTGCTCGGCGTATCACCGCTGCTGCGCCAGTTGCTGGTGGAGGCCGCCCATGTTCCGATCGAATATGAGGAAGCGGCGCGTGATGGCCTCGTCATGCGGCTGCTGGTGGCTGAGATCGAGCGGGCGCCTCTGATCCCGCTCGCCGTGCCCTTCCCGCGCCATCCCGCGCTTGCGACCCGTTGCCACGCCTTTGTCGAACAGCCACAGGCGCATGTAACGATCGACCAATGGGCCGACGCGCTGGCGATGAACCGGCGCCGCTTCACCCGGCTGTTCCGCCAGGAAACGGGCATGAGCTTCGCGCAATGGCGGCAACAGGCCTGCCTGTCGGCGGCCCTGCCCCGGCTGGCGGCGGGCGAACCGATCACGACGATCGCGCTGGACCTGGGCTATGACGGGCCGGCCAATTTCTCGACCATGTTCAAGCGGGCGCTGGGAGTCTCGCCCAGCCGCTATCGCCCCTAAAGGATCAGGCGGACTTGGCCCGATAGCCGATCAGCAAGCCGAAGCAGAAGGTCGCCAGCAGCGCCAACTGGACCCGGCCATGCGGGTCGTCATAGCCGACAATCTGCTGCCCCCAGGCAAAAAGTCCCACAAACATCGCCAGTGCCAGACCGGACATGCCCCATATCCCTGTAAAAACTCCGGCCTCAGATTATCCTCAGCTTCCTAAGAAAGTCATAATCTCTTGCCTGCGCGCCGCGCCGCGCCTAGGGGGAGCGGCAAAGTTCATCCCCCCGCATCGGCGGGCGGCATGCCAAGGAGTTTGCACCTCATGAAAGCCCGCATCTTCGTCACTCTCAAGGGCGGCGTCCTCGATCCGCAGGGCCGTGCGATCCATCACGCGCTCGAAGGCCTGGGCTTTGGCGGCGTCAACGACGTGCGCGCCGGCAAGCTCATCGAGCTGGACCTGGCCGATGGCACCAGCGACGAGGATATCGACGCCATGTGCCGCAAGCTGCTGGCCAACACGGTTATCGAAAACTACCGCATCGAAAAGGTGGCCTGAGCCATGAAGAGCGCCGTCATCGTCTTTCCGGGCAGCAATTGCGACCGCGACCTGGCGGTGGCGTTCGAGGCTGCGATCGGTTCCAAGCCCACCATGGTGTGGCATCGCGATACCGAACTGCCCGACGACATCGACCTGATCGGCGTGCCCGGCGGCTTTTCCTATGGCGACTATCTGCGCTCCGGCGCGATGGCCGCCCGCTCGCCGGTGATGCAGGCCGTCGCCCGCGCCGCCGACCGTGGCGCCTTTGTCCTGGGCATCTGCAACGGCTTCCAGGTGCTGACCGAAAGCGGTCTGCTGCCCGGCGCGCTGCTGCGCAACGCTGGCGGCCATTTCGTCTGCCGCGACGTCGCCCTGACCGTCGAGAACGCCCAGAGCGCCTTCACCAGCCGCTATGCCGCCGGCGAAGCGATCAGCTTCCCGGTCGCCCATCATGACGGCAATTATTTCGCCGACGACGCCACGCTCGATCGGCTGGAAGGCGAAGGCCGCGTCGCGCTGCGCTACGCCCAGAACATCAACGGTTCGGCCCGCAACATCGCCGGCGTCCTCAACGAAGCCGGCAATGTACTGGGCATGATGCCCCACCCCGAGCGCGTGATCGAACCGGCCCACGGCAACACCGACGGCCAGCGCCTGTTCGCCGGCCTGGTCGAGGGCCTTCTCGCCCGCGCCTGATCACCGGATCGAAATTGCAAAAGCCCGCCACGCATCAGCGCGGCGGGCTTTTTTTTGTGCTCAGGTCGGTGTCTCAGCGGTCAGCCGCCCCGGTGATAGTCGTAATCATAGGCCCGGCCATGCGCCTTGGTCAGCACGGCTCCGACGATCGAGCCGCCGGCCCGGCGCAGTCGTTCCACCGCAACCCGCAGGCCGCCATGATGGTTGCGGCCCCATTCGACCACCAGCAGCGTGACCTGCACCTTGGCGGCGAGCAGTTGCGCGTCCGACATGCCCAGGATCGGCGGCGCGTCGATCAGCACCGTGTCATAGCGGTCGCGCACCGCGCCCAGCAGTGCGTCGAGCGCCGGGGTGGAAAGCAATTCCGCCGGATTGGGCGGCACCGCGCCACAGGGCAGCAGAGATACGCCCGCGACACCGCTGTCGAGGATCAGATCCTCGACCTTGCCTTGGCCCGTCAGCACCTCGCTGATGCCGCGCGTCGCGGTCACCCGGAACAGGCTGTGCTGCACCGGCCGGCGCATGTCGGCGTCGATCACCAGCACCTTCTTGTCCAGCCGCGCCAACGCGCGGGCCAGCGCGTTGACGGTCAGCGACTTGCCTTCCTCCTCCTGCGCGCTGGTAACCAGGATGGAGCGCGGCAGGCCGGCAACCGATGCCAGTTGCAGCGACGCCGCGATCGGCGCGAAGATGTCGGGCGCGCTCGGCTGGTCGCCGGTGGTCGGTACTGCGCCCAGCAGCGGCAGGTCGACCCGCTCCGCCAGCGTATCGGCCGACGTCACCGCATCGTCGAACATGTGCCGCGCCGCGATCAGCAGCAGGCCCAGCAGCATGCCGCCGAGCAGCGCGACCAGCATGATCTGGCCGGCATGGGGGGCAAAGGGCGTGGTCGGCACCGCCGCCCGGTCGAGCGGCTGGATACGGCCGGCCTGAAAGCCCGCCTGCGACGCCATGTCGCGATAACGCTGCAACAGGCTGTCATGCAGCAGGCGATAGGTTTCGACCGACCGGCTCATCATGCTCATCTGCATGTCGCGGCCGCGCTCGACCCGCGCATCGCCTTCCAGCGCGGCGATTTCCGAAGCGATCTGCTTCTCGCCATGCGCCGCCACCTCATATTCCTGGCGCAGCGACGCCCGGATCGTGTTCGCCATGCTCTCGGCCTGGTCGTCCAGTGCCGCCAGCCGTGCCCGCGCCTCGCGCATTTCGGGGTGGGCATCCTTGCGGAACTGCCGTTCCTCGACCAGCGCCGCGCGCGCCTGCGCCCGCTCCGCCATCAACTGCTGCATGGCGCCGTTACCCAGCACCTCGGGCAGCGTCTCGGCGCTCGCCGCCTTCGCGCTTTCCCAGCGCTTCTGCGCGGCGATACGGTCCGCGACCGCCTGCGCGCGGAAGGCGTTGAGCTGCGCCAGACGCGCCGCGGTCGATCCTTCCGGCACCGGCGCGGCGTCCGGCTTTGCGTCCTTGCCGTCGCTCTTCTTTTCCTCGCCCGTGGTCGCCTCGACCGGCATCGCGCCGGTGCGCGAGGCATAGACCGCCAGATCGCGTTCGGCCCGTTCCAGATCCTTGCGTGCCCCATCCAGCTCGCCCAGCAGGAAACGACGCGCCTGCACGCCGGACTCAAAGCCGCGCTTCAGGTCCGCCCGGATCAGGCTGTCGGCATAGCTGTTCGCCACCCGCGCCGACAAGGCCGGATCGGCGCTGACGAAGCTGATGCGCAGCACCCGCGACTTGCCCGGCAGTTCGACCTGCAAATTGTCGCGCAGCAGCTTGATGACCTGCTCATGCTCGACCTGGCGCTGGGTCAGGCTGCCCTGCCCCTGTGCCGGGCGGCGCGCATCCATGCCCTGGAAGAAGACCGGGCTGCCGACCAGCGCCAGATCGCGCGCGACATCCTCGGCCAGTGCCCGGCTGCGCAGCACTTCCAGCTCGGTCTGCATCATGCTTTCCGTGTCGGCCGCGCTGACCGGCTTCTGCATCGCGCCGGCGCCGGCGGCCCCCGCCGGCACGTCCTCCACCTCGACCGAGGCGGTCGCGCGATAATCTGGCGTCGACAGCAGGATATAGATGACGCCCGCCAGCACGCAGAGCGCCATGGTAACGAACAGGATCACCCGGTGCCGCCGCACCACGGTCCATGTGCCGCGCGCGCTTTCGACAAAGCGGGTGGTGCGATCCTCCTCGCCAGCCTGACGCTGTTCCAGTTCGATGATCCGGGACACCATCAATTGCCTCCGTCTATGGCGATGAAGCCGGTCGCGACGGCAGGAATGGCGATCAGCGCGCCGCCAAGGATAGCCTTGGCGCGCGACAGACCGACGATCACCAGATCGCCGGGCAATATTTCAGGATCGGGCGCTTCGCCCTTGCGGATGGCGCCCAGGTCGAAGGTCGCAGCCTGGCGCTGCCCCTCGACGGTGCGGACCACCACCACCTGCCCCAGGCTCGCCAGTCGGGTCGTGCCATGGGCCAGCGCCACCGCCTGGATGAGGCCGATCCGGCCTTCGATCGGGAACAGGCCGGGCTCGCGCACCTCGCCATCGACGGTGATGCGGCGGCCGACCGCCTGCTTCACGAACACCGTGACCTGCGGCGACACCAGATAGCGCTCGCCAAGCCTACCGGCGATCACGTCCGACGCCTCGCCGGCGGTCAGCCCGCCGATCGACACATCGCCGACCAGCGGCATGCGGACCATGCCGGCCGCGCTGACCCGCGCATCCTCCAGCGACAGGTCGGGCTCATGATAGACCTGGATACGCAGCACATCGTCGGGACTGATGACATAGTCGCGGCCCACCGCGGCGGGCGCGGGCATCAGCGCATAGGCGGCCTCGCCGCGCGGGGCATCCTCTACAGTCGAGCAGCCGGCGAGCAGCATCGCCGCTGCCGCGACGGCGCCGCCCTTCATGCCCTTGCCATAGTGCCCCAAAATCTGGCGCTTCATGCGCATCAACACCCCATTGCGAACCGGGTGCGGCCCGCAAAAGGGCCGCTCGGCTCGGGGGTTAGCGACGCGGCACCGTCATGGCAACCGCGCGGGGGGCAGGACGAACCGCCCGGCCGACGATCAGACCGCGATGCGCTGCGCGGCCGGCTCGGGCTGACGACGCGGCTGGTCGGGCCAGATGCCGCGCGTATCATAGACGGCCTTGCCGGCACGTTCGTCGACGGGAACGGATTTGAACATGTCATGATCGACAAGAATGATGAACACGCCGCATTGTTCCAGAGCCGTATCGAGATCGATCAGTTCGGCACCGGTGCCGGCGAACTCCATCGGCAGATCCTGGGCATAGGGTTCGACGAGCTTGACCCGCTTGCCGTAGCGGCGGGCGAGCCGGCTGGCGACCTTGACTGCCGGGCTTTCACGGAAATCGTCGATGTTCGGCTTGAAGGCAAGGCCGAGGCAGGCGACATCCTCGCCGGCAAAGGCGTCTATCATGTCCGACGATTTGGCCACGACATAATCGGTCTTGCCGTCGTTCACCTCGCGCGCGGTGCGGATGATGCGGGCATTTTCCGGGTCGCCATGGACGATGAACCAGGGATCGACGGCGATGCAATGACCGCCAACGCCCGGCCCCGGCTGCAATATGTTGACGCGCGGATGGCGGTTGGCGAGGCGGATCACTTCCCACACGTCGATGTCCATACGGTCGGCAATCACCGACAATTCATTGGCAAAGGCGATGTTGACATCGCGGAAGCTGTTTTCGACCAGCTTCACCATTTCGGCCGCCCGCGCCGTGGTGGTGATGCAGGCTCCGCGCACGAACTGGCGATAGAAGCCCAGCGCCTTGCGCGCGCAGCGCGGCGTGATGCCGCCGATGCAGCGATCATTGTCGATCAGCTCGACCAGGATGCGGCCGGGCAGCACCCGCTCGGGGCAATAGGCGATGGCGATGTCGCCCGCGACGCCCGGCGCCGGCATCTTGAGGTCGGGGCGCAGTTCGGCGATCAGGTCGCGCATAGCCTCGGTCGTGCCGACCGGCGAGGTAGATTCCAGGATCACCGTATCGCCGTTCTTCAGCACCGGCGCGACGGTCCGCGCCGCCTGCAGCACATAGGAGATGTCGGGCGCGCGGTCCTCGGCCACCGGGGTCGGCACCGCAATGATGAAGACGTCACTGGCCTCTACGCTGAGCGAGGCGCGCAGATTGCCGCGTGCCACCACGCCCTGCACCAGGCCGTCCAGATCGACTTCCTCAATATGGACCCGCCCCGAATTGACCGTCTCGACCACATGGGCGCTGACATCGACACCGACGACCTGTGCCCCGCCGCGCGCGATCAGCGCCGCAGTCGGCAGGCCGATATAGCCCAGGCCAATGACGGAAACCTTCTGCTTGCTGTCGACGGGCATGGATATTTCAAATCCTTTTTGATCTGTTCAGCCTGTTCCTGCCCGAAAATACTGAAGATTCCGGTAATGGACAGGATCGAGTGTCAGTGCCGCGCCATTTGCAAACCGATCAGCAAGATCGATGCAACCCAGACCATGCCAATATAGAGCCGTATCCGTCGTTGCGGAAGGACCATGCCTGACGGCAACCGAACGGCTGGCTTTCCCCATGCCCAGACCAGCACCGCGCCCTGCGGCAGCGTGACGTAGAGCAGCATCAATACCCGACCAACCCAACTCGGCGCGCCAAAGCTGAACAGCAGCATCTGGACGATTGCCAGGACGATGAAAGCCATGACGACCGCGCAGGCAACCACCGGCCCATAGCTGCCAAATTCCTCGAGATCGACGGCCTCCGCCTGATCGGCGGCTTCATCCGCGAACAGCCGGTCGAGCTGGTCCTCGTCAGGCGCCATCGGCAATAATCTCCGCGATCCGCTCGGCCGCCTTGCCGTCGCCGAACGGGTTATGGGCACGGGCCATCGCCTGATAGGCGGCATCATCGTCGAGCAGCGCCAGCACCTCGCGCACGATCCGGTTCCGGTCCGCGCCGACCAGCTTCGCCGTGCCAGCCTGCACCCCTTCGGGCCGTTCGGTGGTCTCGCGCATCACCAGCACCGGCTTGCCGAGCGAGGGCGCCTCTTCCTGCACGCCGCCGCTGTCGGTGAGCACCAGATGGCACAGGTCGAGCAGGCGGACGAAATGCGGATAGTCGAGTGGTTCGATCATCGCGACATTGGGCAGGTCGCCCAACACCGCATCCATGACCGGACGGACATTGGGATTGGGATGGACGGGGAAGATCACCGCGACATCGGGCCGCGCGGCGATATCGGCGATGGAGCGCGCGATCGCCTCCATCCCGCCGCCGAAATTCTCGCGACGGTGGCTGGTGACGGCAACGATCCGCTTGCCCGCGAAACGCGCCGCCAGATCATCAAGGCCGCTGGCCAGTGCCGGTTCGCCATTGACCCGATCGACCGTCGCCAACAGCGCGTCGATCACGGTATTTCCCGTGACATGAATGCCGGCCGCGTCGCGATTTTCCCGCAGCAGCGCATCGGCCGCCGCCTGGGTCGGCGCGAAATTCATGTCGGCAATGCACGCCACGACGCGGCGATTGACCTCCTCGGGCCAGGGATGATGGATGTCGCCGCTGCGCAGGCCGGCCTCGACATGGGCGACCGGGATCTTGCGATAATAGGCCGCCAGGCTCGCCACCATCGTCGTCAGCGTGTCGCCATGCACCACCACCCGATCGGGCTTTTCCGCGTCGAACGCCTCGCCCAGCGCGACGATCAACTTGGCGGTCAGCCCGTCCAGCGTCTGGTTGGGCGTCATGACGTCCAGATCGATGTCGGGCACGATACCGGCAATCTCCAGCACCTGGTCCAGCAGGCCGCGATGCTGCGCCGTCACGATCACGCGGGTGTCGATATCGGCACGCGCCTTGAGCGCGTGGATCACCGGAAACAGCTTGATCGCTTCCGGCCGTGTCCCAAATACCAGCGCTACTTTCACTCTGTGCCCTTTCGTTCGGATGCGCCTTCCCTGGCAAAAAAGGGTAACCAGCCGCTAAACGGTAGCATGGTAATTACGCAAAGGCGCGAATTGTATTGCGTTATGACTATGCTAGAGCCTCAAACCAATCACTTCCCGTTTGGAGTTCCACCAACTCATGAAAATCACCATGATCGGCACCGGCTATGTCGGCCTCGTCTCCGGGGCCTGCTTTGCGGATTTCGGCCATGATGTCGCCTGCGTCGACAAGGATGCGGGCAAGATCGCCGCGATCGAGGCCGGCACGATGCCGATCTACGAACCCGGCCTTGACCAGCTGGTCGGCACCAACGCCGCCGCCGGTCGCCTGACCTTCACCACCGACCTGCCCGAAGGCGTGAAGGGCGCCGACGCCATCTTCATCGCCGTCGGCACGCCCTCGCGGCGCGGCGATGGCCATGCCGACCTCAGCTATGTCTATGCCGCCGCCAAGGAGATCGTCGAATCCCTTGATGGCCCTGCGGTCATCGTCACCAAGTCGACCGTGCCCGTCGGCACCGGCGACGAGGTCGAGCGGATCGCGCGCGAACTGCGCCCGGACCTCGACATCCAGGTCGTGTCGAACCCCGAATTCCTGCGCGAAGGCGCGGCGATCGGCGACTTCAAGCGCCCTGACCGCGTCGTCGTGGGCACCACCGGATCGGAACGCGCCATTTCGGTGATGAGCCAGGTCTATCGCCCGCTGAACCTCAACCAGGCGCCGCTGATGTTCACCGGCCGTCGCACGGCCGAACTGATCAAATATGCCGCCAACGCCTTCCTGGCGACCAAGATCACCTTCATCAACGAGATGGCGGACCTGTGCGAGGCGGTCGGCGCCGAAGTGCAGGACGTGTCGCGCGGCATCGGCCTCGACAAGCGGATCGGCAGCAAGTTCCTGCATGCCGGTCCGGGCTATGGCGGCTCCTGCTTCCCCAAGGATACGCTGGCCCTGGTCAAGACCGGGCAGGATTATGACGCGCCGATCCGCATCGTCGAAACCGTGGTGCAGGTGAACGACCTGCGCAAGCGCGCCATGGGCCGCAAGATCGTGAAGGCGCTGGGCGGTGAAGCGCGCGGCAAGACCGTCGCCCTGCTGGGCGTCACCTTCAAGCCCAATACCGACGACATGCGCGACGCGCCCAGCCTGGCGATCGTGCAGGCGCTGGAGGATGCCGGCGCGAAGGTCGTCGCCTATGATCCCGAGGGCATGGACGTCGCCGCGCCGATGATGCCCGGCGTCACCATGGCCGGTTCGGCCTATGAGGCCGCTTCCGGCGCCGACGCGCTGGTACTGGTGACCGAATGGGACGCCTTCCGCGCGCTGGATCTCAAGCGCCTGGCCAGCTCGATGAGCGCGCCGGTACTGGTCGATCTGCGCAACATCTATCCGGTCGCGGAAGCGGAAGCCGCCGGCTTCACCGTCACCCGCGTGGGTGGAAAGGGCAGCGCCGCCTGATGTGGCCATGGGAAGAGGAGGGCGTCAGCGCCCTCCCCCAACTGCGCCACTGGCTGCTGGCCGCCATGCTGATCCTGGGCGCGATGCTGGCCGTGCCGATCTTCGCCGCGCTCACCTGACGCCGTCAGGCCTTGAGCTTCCAGCCCTTGCGCAGCAGCACATAGCAGAGCAGCGCCAGCCCGGCATTGAGCGCCAGCAGCACGACGCTGCCGACCAGCACATTGCCGTCCGCCGCCGCGACGAAGCCATAGCGGAAACCGGAAATGGCGTAGAAGAAGGGGTTGGCGTGGCTGATCGCGCGGAAGAGCGGCGACAGGCGGTCGATCGAATAGAAGGTGCCCGACAGCAGCGTCATCGGCCCGATCACGAAATTGGTGATCGCGGCGGCATGATCGAATTTTTCCGCCCAGATCGACGTCATCACGCCGATGAAGGCGGTCAGGCTGGCGCCCATCAGGCCGAACCAGATCACCGCCCACAGATGCGTCGGCGTCACATGCACGCCCGGCCACAGCGCCATCGCCCCCCACAGCGCCAGACCGACCGCAACCGCGCGCGTCACTGCCGCGCCGACCAGCGCCAGCAGCAATTCGCCCACCGACAGCGGCGGCATCAGATAGTCGATCAGCGTCCCCTGCATCTTGCCCGCCAGCAGCGAGAAGCTGCTGTTGGCAAAGGCATTGTTCATCATGCCCATCATCATCAGGCCCGGCGCGATGAAATCGGCAAAGGGCACGCCCAGCACCTGGCGGTTCGCCCCGCCCAGCGCGATGGTGAAAATCACCAGGAACATCAGCGTGGTAACGGCCGGCGCCCAGATCGTCTGGAGCTGCACCTTCATGAAGCGCCGCACTTCCTTGCGGTAGAGCGCGCGCATGCCGGCCCAGTTGACGTTGCGGATCACCAACTCCCCCGGTTCATGGAAGGGAACGGGTGCGGGATGGGCGGCTGCAATTTTGGGCTGGTCGTTCATGATGGGATCGACTATCGGCTGGTCCGTTATGCCGCAAGGGCGTTCTGCGCGGTTGGAAGTCGCGCCTGCATGCCCCATATAGGGCGCATAGCACAGATTGTGAGGAGTTTTCATTGTCCTGGACCGACGAACGTATCGACCAGCTCAAGGCGATGTGGGAAAAGGGCCTGACCGCGAGCCAGATCGCGGACGAACTGGGCGGCGTCAGCCGTAACGCGGTGATCGGCAAGGCGCATCGCCTTGGCCTGCAGTCGCGCCCGTCCCCGGTGAAGGCCAACGAGGCGCCCAAGAAGGCCGCGCCCGCCCGCAAGCCGGCAGCCCCTGCCCCGGAAGCCGAAGCGCCCCGCGCTGCCGCGCCCGTGGCCGCCCCGCCGCCGCCGCCGCGTCCGGCCCCGGTCGCCGCACCGGCTGCGCCTGCCGCACCGGCTGCTGCCGCTGCCCCCAGCGACGCGCCTGCCGCGCCGCAGCCGCGCATCGTGTCGGTCGGCCCCGGCGGCTTCCTGCGCCAGGGCCCCGGTGACCAGCAGGCGCCGATCCCGCCGGCGCCGCCGCGCCGTCTGGTGCCCGCCAAGCCGAGCGCCGAAATTGCCGGCAAGACCAGCCTGCTCGACCTGACCGAGCGGATCTGCAAGTGGCCGATGGGCCATCCGGGCGAGCCGGACTTCCATTTCTGCGGCGAAGCGGTGAACCCTGGCTTCCCCTATTGCGTGGAACATTGCGGCCGCGCCTATCAGGCGCAGTTGCCGCGCGGCACGCGCCGCCCGCCCCCGCCGCTGCCCTTTGGCGGCCCGCGGGTCCGCTGAGCGAAACGAGACAAGGAAGGCCGCCCCACCGGGCGGCCTTTTCTTTTGCCCCTATTTACCGACCAGTTGCGGATTTTCCGCCTTCCAGACCATCGCGGCATGGATGCGCCGTTCGACGCTGGGATGGTCGTAGAACAGGATTTCCTCCAGCCGCGAGGGCGATGAGGCGCGATATTCGATCGTCTTGACCAGCGCCTTGGCAAGGCCATCGGGCTCATGCGCGACCTTGAGCGAGAAACGGTCGGCGGCATTCTCGTCATAGCGGCTGATGCTGTTCATCAGCGGCACCAGGAATATCCCGACCACCGCCGCCACCGCCCAGGCGACTGGCATATGCGCCGGATCGCTGATCGCGCTTCCCGCGCCGAACCAGCGCGCCGCAACCGGATAGAGCCGGTCGACCAGGAAGAAGAGCAGCATCGCCAGCAGGCTCATGCCGCCCGCCAGCCACAGCACATGATGTTCGGCATAATGGCCCATTTCATGGCCCACCACGCCGCGCACCTCGGCCAGGTCGGCGCCGCGCTTGAACATGGTGTCGCTCATCGCCACCCGCGCCGTGCCGAACAGGCCGGAGACATTGGCGGTATAGCGTTCGGACTGCTTCGACCCGTCATAGATATAGATTTTGTCGCCCGGCACGCCGGCACGATGGGCCAGTTCGACCACCGCATCGCGGGTCGGCCCGGCGGGCGCTGGCGTATAGTTATTGAACAGCGGCTCGATCGCCACCGGCGCGATCACCACCATCAGGATGATGCCCAGCACGACCACCAGCCCCGACCAGGCCCACCACCAGCGCGGCGTGCGGCGCATCAGCGCATAGATGGCGACCGCCAGCAGCGCCACCAACGGAATGCTGATCGCGCCCGACAATATGTCCTCGCCCAGCCAGCCGCCAAAACCCTGACTGGTCAGCCCATAGCTGCGCTCGCGCGCCCAATTGGCATAGATGGACCAGGGCAGTTCGATCAGCCAGTCGAGCAGGAAGAAGAGCAAGGCGGACAGGAACACCGCCAGATTGGGGCGCCGCACATGCACCCGCCGCCCCAACCGCACCAGCAGGCCGCTGCGCCAGATCAGCGCCATGGCGACCAGTGTCACCAGCATGCCCCACAGGAGCAGCCAATGCCCGCCCTGGGTATAGGCGATCGCCCGTTCATGCTGGGCCGGCGACAGCGTCGCCAGATAGGCGGCGGTCGCCGCATCGGGGTTGAAACCTGCCGCCATATTCTCGACCTCCCGCCATATCCTGTCGGCGGAAAGCTATGTCGGGCGCGGGATCAGGTAAAGATCACAAGAGGAAAGGGCCGGAACATCGTCCCGGCCCCTTCATTGCGGCGGATCAGAAGCGGAAGCTGGCGGTCGCCATCAGGCTCTGATTGTCGAACTTGTCGCCACGGTTGATGCTGGTGCCGCCGGATGGCGTGATGATGAAGGGGTTGGTCGCGGGCGCGCTGCCCTGCCCCACATCGACGCGATAGTCGCCCGTGTTATAACGGGTCCAAAGATAGCGCGCGCCGATCGAGAAATTCTGCGCGACCTTCGCCTCAATGCCGCCGCCCATGGTGTAGCCCCAGGCATCTTCCTTGCGGTCATATTCGGCGAAGCTGTTGGCGGTGTTGCTGGTGTCGAAATGATTCTTCACCTTCGCATAGGCCAGGCCGCCAGTGATATAGGGCATGAACCCGCCATCGGTGCTATAGCCCAGCCGCGCGCGCAGATTGGCGTTC
Source organism: Sphingobium yanoikuyae (assembly GCF_013001025.1). Taxonomy (NCBI): domain Bacteria; kingdom Pseudomonadati; phylum Pseudomonadota; class Alphaproteobacteria; order Sphingomonadales; family Sphingobiaceae; genus Sphingobium; species Sphingobium yanoikuyae. The sequence continues at coordinate 2,170,638 of NZ_CP053021.1, forward strand.
CAGCCGATCCGCCGGGTCATGGTATAGCTGGCCGGCGTGCTCGAATATTCGGTCACGCTGTCGCTGACATAGGCCTTACCCGCTTCGCCGACGATGCCCGCGACGATATTGCCGAACTGCCGGTCATAGCCGACATGGCCCATCCACCCGATCGCATCCTTGTCGCCATTGCAGCCGCTGGCCGGCGTCGCGCCCCGTGCCGAACCGCCGCAGGTGCCGGGCGAAAAGGCATTGGCCCCGGCCGCTGTGGTGACGACATTGTCATAATTGCCGTCCCCGTCCGTGTCGAAGCGCAGATGTTCGCCGCCATCGCCCTTCGACCAGTTATAGCCGAAGGAACCGCCGACATAGGGGCCGGTCCAGTCGACCTTGCCGCTGTCCTGCTGCGCCATTGCCGGCGTCGCCAGGGCGAGCGCCAGCGTGGCGCCGATCGGCGCAAAATGCTTGAATGTCATGAATTTCTCCAGCCTGACCTTGGGAATATACCCTGATGGAGGCAACGGACCGGACGGCCGATTTGTTGCACCACGGCTTGTAACAATTGATTGCTGACGATCGCGTGCGCGCAGCGCTTGCGCCCGACGCCCGGCTGCCTATAGCTTGGCGGAATGTCCGAAGACCTGTTCGCCTCCGCCCAGTCCACCACCTCGCCGGGCTATGACGCCTCCACCATCGAAGTGCTCGAAGGGCTGGAGCCGGTCCGGCGGCGTCCGGGCATGTATATTGGCGGCATCGACGAGCGCGCCTTTCACCATCTCGCCTCCGAAGTGCTCGACAACAGCATGGACGAAGCGGTGGCCGGTCATGCCACCCGGATCGAGATCAGCCTGGAACCGGGCAACAAGCTGACCATCACCGACAATGGTCGCGGCATTCCGGTGGATGACCACCCCAAATTCCCCGGCAAGTCGGCGCTGGAAGTCATCCTCACCACGCTCCATTCGGGCGGCAAGTTCGAGGGCAAGGCCTATGCCACCTCGGGCGGCCTGCATGGCGTCGGCATCAGCGTCGTCAACGCCCTGTCGATCAGGACGGTGGTCGAAGTCGCACGCAACAAGGAACTGTTCCGCCAGAGCTTCAGCCAAGGCCTGCCCACCAGCGGCCTGGAAAAGGTTGGCGCCGCCCCCAACCGGCGCGGCACCGCGGTCAGCTTCATCCCCGACAGCGAGATTTTCGGCGAGCAGAAGTTCAAGCCGGCCAAGCTCTATCGCCTCGCCCGGTCCAAGGCCTATCTGTTCGCCGGGGTCGAGATACGCTGGAAATGCGCGCCCGAACTGATCGGTGACGACACCCCGCCCGAAGCGGTGTTCCAGTTCCCCGGCGGCCTGGCCGATCATCTGAAAGAGCAACTGGGCGACCGCGAATGCGCCACCACCCAATTCTTCTCGGGCAATCAGGATTTTCCGGGCGAAGCCGGCCGGGTCGAATGGGCGGTCGCCTGGCCGCTCTGGTCCGACGGCAGCTATAGCTGGTATTGCAACACCATCCCGACCCCCGATGGCGGTACCCATGAAAACGGCCTGCGCGCCGCGCTGGTGAAGGGCATCCGCGCCTTTGGCGAACTGGTGGGGCAGAAGAAGGCGAAGGACATCACCGCCGATGACATCATGACGTCATCGGAAATCATGCTGTCGGTCTTCATCCGCGATCCCCAGTTCCAGAGCCAGACCAAGGATCGTCTGACCAGCCCCGACGCCGCGCGTCTGGTCGAAAATGCCGTGCGCGACCATTTCGACCATTTCCTGACCGACCATATGGACCGGGGCAAGGCGCTGCTCGCCTATGTCATCGACCGCATGGACGAGCGGCTGAAGCGCAAGCAGGAAAAGGAGGTCAAGCGCAAGACCGCCACCAGCGCGCGCAAGCTGCGCCTGCCCGGCAAGCTCACAGATTGTTCGAACGATGACCCGGAAGGTGCTGAAATCTTTCTGGTCGAAGGCGACTCGGCCGGCGGATCGGCCAAGCAGGCCCGCGACCGCAAGACGCAGGCGATCCTGCCCCTGCGCGGCAAGATCCTCAACGTCGCCTCAGCAAACACCGCCAAGATATTGGCAAACCAGGAAATTGCTGACATGATCCTGGCGCTGGGCTGCGGCACGCGCAAGGATTGCAACCCCGACAATCTGCGCTACGAACGCATCGTCATCATGACCGATGCCGATGTCGACGGCGCCCATATCGCCACCCTGCTGATGACCTTCTTCTTCCAGGAAATGCCCGAGCTGGTGCGGCGCGGCCATCTCTATCTGGCGCAACCTCCGCTCTATCGCCTGACCGCCGGCGGCAAGAGCCTCTATGCGATGGACGATGCCCAGCGCGAGGCGATGCTGGCCAAGGAGTTCAAGGGCAAGAAGGTCGAGATCAGCCGCTTCAAGGGGCTGGGCGAGATGAACCCGATGCAGCTGCGCGAAACCACCATGGACCACAAGACCCGCAGCCTGATCCGCATCACCCTGCCCGACGATATCGAGGACCGGCAGCAGGTGCGCGATCTGGTCGAGCGGCTGATGGGCACCAACCCGGCCCATCGCTTCGCCTTCATCCAGGAAAATGCGGCGGCGGTCGATGAGGAAGCGATTGACGCATGAGGCTGCTGGCGGCCGCGCTTGTCCTCATCGGGATGGCGCTGCTGCCGGGCCGCGCCATGGCTGATCCTGCCCCTGCCTTTCGCGCGCGCGCCACGCAACTGGTGGCCATCCTCGCCGGCCCCGGCAACGAAGCCGACTTCTTCTCCCCCGTCTTCATCGACGCGATCCCGGTCGACCGCTGGCGCGCGCTCGCCGCCGACCTGCGCCGGCAGCATGGCCGTCCGATCGCGCTTGGCGCCGTCACCCAGCAAAGCGCAACCGCCGGGCAGATGGAGGTCCGCTACGAACGGGCGATCGTCGCCATCACGCTGGTGATCGCCCCCGACCCGCCCAACCGCGTCGTCGGCCTGCGCATCATCGGCAGCCGCCAGGCCGATGACAGTATGGCCGCGGTGCTGCGCGACATTGCCGCCCTGCCCGGTCGCAGCAGCTTCGCCATCGCCCGGCTGACCGATGCCGGTCCCGTCCTGCTCCAGTCGCACCGTCCCAACCAGCCGATGGCCACCGGCTCCTCCTTCAAGTTGACCGTGCTGGCCGAACTGGCGCGTGCGGTGCAGGCCGGTGAGCGGCGCTGGAGCGATGTCATGCCGCTCGGCCCGAAAAGCTTTTCCGGCCGGCTGATGGCATGGCCCGATCATGCGCCGATGACGCTGTACAGCCTGGCGACCGCGATGATCGCCGAAAGTGACAATAGCGCGTCGGACACGTTGCTGCTGGGCCTCGGCCGCGACAAGGTCGATGCCATGCGCCAACGCTTCGGCATCGCCGATCCCCGCAGCCTGCCGATGCTGACCACGGCAGAGGCCTTTGCCCTGAAGATGCCGGCCAATGCCGAACTGCGCCGCCGCTATGAGGCCGGGACCATCGCCGATCGCCGCGCCCTGCTGCGGGATGCCGCCGCCCGGCTGACCGCCGCCCATGTCGATGTCGGCACCGTGTCGGAAAATCCGGTGGCGATCGAAACGCTCGAATGGTTCGCCAGCCCGCAGGAGGAAATCGCCCAGCTCGACTGGCTGCGCCGCAACGGCGGCGACGCCCTCTCGATCATGGCGGTCAATCCGGGCATCGCCCCCGCCAACGCGAAACGCTGGCGCTATTTCGGCTATAAGGGCGGCAGCGAACCCGGCGTCATTGCCATGAACTTCCTGGTGCAGGCGCAGGACGGCCAATATTACGCGGTCAGCGGCGCCTGGAACGATCCGGTCGCCCGCGTCGACGAAGGCCGCTTCGTCATGCTGATGACGCGCGCGCTCAACCTGCTCGCCGACTGATCGCCCGGTCCGGCGCCTGTCCTACACGCCGCCGATCCTCTATACATGCCCGATGGGACATGGACGACGCTCGCAACAATCCATCACCAGTTGGACATTTAATGTCAAAATGCGCGGGAAATATGCGAAGTTAAGCGGACCAAATCCTATTTTCCTGCCCCCGCCGGGTCAGGCCGTGAGCGCCTCGACCAGCGCCTTGACCTTCTTCTGGCGCCATTGCGGCAACGGCGCGATCAGCCAGTAGCTGAGCATTGTCGGCAGGGCATCGCCCACCTTGCGCACCCGTCCATTCTCGATATCCGCCTGCGCCAGCAACAGCGGCACACTCGCCCGGCCAAAGCCGTTCGCCGCCGCCTCGATCGCAAGGCCCGCATCCGCGACCCGGATCGCGGCCGGCAGGTCGCCCGAGGGGCAGCCGGGCCATTCGATCCGCTGCTCCGGCCCGCCCGCCGCCGCTTCCACGGTAACGAAGGCGGTTTCGCCGATCTTGATGCCCTCATGCTCGCCCGCGCCATCGGTCAGGCGCAGCGCCAGGTCCAGATTGGCTTCGGTAAAGTCCAGCGCCTCGTCGGCGGCGACCAAGGAGAAGGTCAGGCCAGGCTGGCTCGCGGCATAGGCGGCCAGGCGCGGCTGCAGCCATTTGGCGGTGATGTCGCGCGGCGCCGCGATCGTCAGCGACGAACTGGACTGGCCCGCCTGCATCGCCCGTACCGCTTCCTCGAACTCCAGGAAACCGGCGCGCAGCGCTTCAAGGCCCGCTTCGGTCTCGGGCGTCAGCTCCAGCCCCTTGGGCGTGCGGCGAAACAGCACCACGCCCAGCATATCCTCCAGCGCGCGGATCTGCTGGCCGACCGCCGCCGGCGTAACCGCCAGTTCGTCGGCCGCGCGGGTGAAGGACAGGTGACGCGCGGCGGCATCCAGCACGCGCAGGCCGTTGAGCGGCAAATGGGTCCGCTTCATTCGGCCACCGCCGGCGCGATCAGCGCGAAATGGGGAATGGTCACCTCGAACGTCTCGCCATCGGAACCGATCATCGTATAGGCGCCGCGCATCGACCCCGTCGCCGTGTTGAGCGGGTAGCCCGACACATAGTCATAGCTTTTGCCCGGTTGCACCACCGGCTGTTCCCCGATCACGCCTTCACCCTCCAATTCCTGCTGAATGCCCCGCCCATCGGTGATGATCCAGTGACGGCTCAGCAGTTGCACCGGCTGTTCGCCCTGATTTTCGATCCGGATATGATAGGCCCAGAACCAGCGCCCCCGGTCCGGCTCCGACTGTTCGGGCAGGAAAGTCACGGCGACATGGACGATGATGTCCCGCGTCGTCGCGTGCAGGGGGAACAATGCGTTCATATTTCCCGCATGCGCCTCCCTGCCCGGTTCCGTCAACGCCCTATCGTCTTGAGCGCCTGGTCGAAGTCCGCGATCACATCGTCCGGATCTTCCAGGCCGACGTTCAGGCGCAGCATATCCTCGGTGATGCCGACTTCAAGTCGCGCCTCTTCGGCCATGCCGAAATGGGTGGTCGATGCCGGATGGGTCATCAGCGAGCGCGAATCGCCGATATTGTTGCTGATGTCGACCAGTTCCAGCGCATTGAGCAGGCCATGCGCCTCGGCCCGGCCACCGCCGGTATAGATGGAAAAGATCGGCCCGGCCGCTTCCATCTGCCGCATCGCCAGCGCATGCTGCGGATGGCTCTCCAGCCCCGGATAATTGACCTTGGGCAGGCGGGTTTCGAGGAATTGCGCAACCTTGAGCGCATTCTCGCTCTGGCGGCGAATGCGCAGGTCCAGCGTCTCCAGCCCCTTCAACACCACCCAGGCGTTGAACGCGCTGAGCGTCGGGCCGGTGTTGCGGTGGAAGGGCAGCAGCACATTGTCGATCCAGTCGCGGCTGCCACAGATGGCGCCGGCCAGCACGCGGCCCTGCCCGTCCATCATCTTGGTCGCGCTGTAGGCGACGACATCGGCGCCGAACTCCATCGGCCGCTGCAATGCGGGCGAGGCGAAGGCATTGTCGACAACGGTGGTGATGCCGCGTGCCCTGGCGATCGCGCAGACGGCGGCGATGTCGACCACGTCCATGGTCGGGTTGGCCGGCGTCTCGAAGAAGAAGACCTTGGTATTGGGCTGTGCCGCCGCTTCCCAGGCCGCAACGTCGCTGCCGTCGATCGTCGTCGTCGCGATGCCGAACTTGGGCAGCAGCGTGTCGACCAGCCAGCGGCAGGAACCAAAGGCCGCCTTGGCCGCGACGACATGGTCGCCGGCCGACAGCTGGCACAGCAGGGCAGCGGTCATGGCCGCCATGCCGGTCGCGGTCGCGCGGCAGGCTTCGGCGCCTTCCAGCAGGGCGATGCGCTGCTCCAGCATCTCGACGGTCGGGTTCTGCAGCCGGCTATAGGTCATGCCCTGCTGTTCGCCGGCGAAGCGCGCAGCGGCATCCTCGGCCCGGTCGTAGCAATAGCCGCTGGACAGGAACAGGGCCTCAGACGTCTCGCCATATTCGGTGCGCGCGGTGCCGCCCCGGATGGCCAGCGTCGCCGGCTTCCAGTTCTTGGTGATCTCAGGGTTCTGCCCGCTCTTCCGCTTCATATCGCCTTCCGCATATCCGTCGTGACGCGCGGCGTTTCGCCGCCCAATATCTGTGCCATCTGGCTCATGTCGCCATTACCGCCCGAGAGGATAACCGCAACCTTCTTGCCGCGCATCTGCTCCTTTTCCTGGATCAACGCAGCCAGCGCCACCGCACCGGCGCCCTCGGCCAGATTATGGGTGTCCTGCCAGTAGATGCGGATGGCGTCCGCCACCTCGTCATCGGTGACGCCGACGAAGCGGTCGGCCCGCGGCCCAAAATAGTCGAGCGCAGCCTGAACCGGGGTGCAGACGGCGACGCCATCGGCAAAGGTATAGGCGGTCGGGCTGGTCAGCAATTGCCCTGCCTCGAACGAGCGCTTGGCCGCATCGACATGGGCGGACACGACGCCGACGACCTTGGTCTTGAGGCCCAGCGCATCACGCGCCGCGATCGTGGCGCACAGGCCCGATCCGCAACCGACGGGGACATAGACGGTGTCGAGGTCCGGCACCGCATCGAACAGTTCCAGCCCATAGCTGGCGACACCGCGCACCAGTTGCGCATGATAGGCCGGGACCATGAACAGCCCCTGCTCGGCGGCCAGGCGCACAGCCTCCGCCTTGGCACTGTCGAAATCATGGCCATGCTCGATCAGGGTGGCACCGAATGCCCGCATCGCGGCATTCTTCTCCAGCGCATTGCCATGGGGAACGACGATCGTCGCCTGCAACCCGGCGGCGCGGGCCGCGCGCACCTGCGCCTGGCCATGATTGCCGCGGGTCGCAGTGATGATGCCTGTCACCTCGGGATGGGTGCGGCGCAGCCAGTCGATATAGGTGATGGCGCCACGCACCTTGAAGGCGCCGGTCGGCGTATGGTTCTCATGCTTGACCCAGGTTTCAACGCCGATCCGCCCGGCCAGCAGCGGCCAGGCATATTGCGGGGTCGGCGGCACCTGGTCATGAACCATGGCGGCGGCGGCACGAAGGCTGGGCAGGGAAAAGTCGTCCATGCCGCTGCCTAGCTGGCGCGTGGAAGAGCCGACAGGACCGATATGCGCGAATTGGCCCCCTAGGTGGTGTGGACTCTAAGGATTCCCATTTACGGAGAAGTCTGATTCAAGGCTGTCTTTTGGAGGCGGTTTTGGGTGTGATGGATCGATTGGTGCTGAGCGATGCGTCGTGGGAGCGGATGGCGCCGCTGATCATCGGGCGCCCTGAACAGAAGGGTTCGACGGGCCGGGACAATCGGATGTTCGTTGAGGCTGTGCTCTGGATCGTGCGGACGGGTTCCCCCTGGCGTGACCTTCCCGAAGTGTTTGGGGACTGGAACAGCGTTTTCCGGCGTTTCAGCCGATGGAGCGCGAAGGGTGTATGGTGGCGGATATTCGAGGCGATGTCCGATGATCCGGACTTCGAATATCTGATCGTCGATTCTACCGTGGTTCGTGCCCATCAACATGCGGCAGGGGCCAAAAAAGGGGGACTGAAGATCAAGCCATTGGCCGTTCCCGCGGTGGCCTGAGTACCAAGATCCACCTTGCGGTTCGCGGGCTGGGCTGCCCGGTCCGGTTCGCTCTCACCGCGGGTCATCGCGGCGATGTGCAGCAGGCCGCGCCGCTGATCGATGGACTGCCAGCCAAGGTGATCATGGCCGATACCGCCTACGATGCCGATCACTTCCGTCAGGCCATCGCCGCAAAGGGTGCTGTCGCTGTCATTCCCAGCAACCCGTCGCGCGCTCGCAAACATCCCCTCGACAAGCATCTCTACGCCCAGCGCCATCTCGTTGAATGCTGCTTCAGCAAACTCAAGCAGTTCCGGCGTGTCGCCACACGATTCGAGAAAACCGCTCGAAACTATCTCGCTGTCGTCACTCTCGCCGCTACCGTCCTATGGCTCAGGTAAGTGTCCACACCGCCTAGGAGCCTGATCGTTTGAGGCGGAAGCGCCTTGCGCTTCCACCGATAGCGTGAATCAGGCTCTATTCTTGGATGCTAGACCTTGATTCACGCTTCAGGCAGATTCAGCCTGAAGCGATCAAGGTCTAGGCGGCCCTCCGCACCCTACCCTCGATCAGCGGATGCAGATGCGCTTCTTCCCACTCCATATGGTCATAGAGGGAATCCTGCAGCGCCAGCGTCGCCCGCTTGTAATTGCCCCAGTCGGCGGCGATCTGGGCCGGGGTCCATTGCTTGATATGGTCGCTGTAGCGCAGGAACAGGGCCACCATGGTACGGCCATGCTGATGCACGACCGGCTCGGCCTCCATCGCCAGCGGCCCCTGGCGCAAGCCTCGCGCCAACATGTCCTCACGCCCCATATGGTCGCGGAACAGCTGAGCGAAGCGAATGCGCCAGCGGGTCAGAAGTGCCATGTCGCGAACGTCATCGTCCATCATGCTGGCAAAATCCCGCATCATGCCCCGCAGGACATGATGGTCTTCAATCAGTTCAGTCGGCATTTGCGTCCCCATTCACCGCTCATATCGACCGGAAACGAAGAAACTTTACGTTCGCGTCACGCAAATGCGACGAACCGAAGTCGGATCAGAGCGCCGCGAGGACCGCGTCGCCCATCTCCACCGTGTTCATCGTGCCGCCCAGATCCGGCGAACGCGCGCCGTCGGCGAGCGCCTTGGCCACCGCCGCCTCGATCCGGTCGGCCGGCTCGGGCAGGTTCAGCGAATAACGCAGCATCATCGCCGCCGACAGGATGGTCGCCAGCGGATTGGCCTTGCCCTGGCCAGCAATGTCGGGCGCCGAACCGTGGATCGGTTCATAAAGGCCCTGGCCGCTGCCGTTCAGCGTCGCCGATGCCAGCATGCCGATCGAGCCGACGCACATGCTCGCCTGATCCGACAGGATATCGCCGAACATGTTGCCGGTGACGATGACATCGAACTGGCCGGGATTGCGGACCAGCTGCATCGCGGCATTGTCGACATACATGTGGGTCAAGGCGACGTCGGGATATTCGGCCGACACCTCGATCACCACGTCGCGCCACAGCTGGCTGGTTTCCAGCACATTGGCCTTGTCGACCGAGCAGAGCTTGCCGCGACGGGCACGGGCCGCCTGGAAGCCGGCATGGGCGATGCGGCGCACCTCGGCCTCGTTATAGGACATGATGTCATAGCCTTCGCGCAGGCCATCAGTGGTGGTGCGCATGCCCTTTTCGCCGAAATAGACGTCGCCATTGGTCTCGCGCACGATCAGCAGGTCGATCGAGCCGGCCACTTCGGGCTTCAGCGCGCTTTCATGCGCCAGTTCGGGAAAGACCTTGGCCGGGCGCAGGTTCGAGAACAGGCCCAGTTCCTTGCGCAGGCCCAGGATCGCCTGCTCCGGACGCAGATGGCGTTCCAGCGAGTCGCAGTCGGGATCACCGACCGCGCCGAATAGGATGGCGTCGGCGCGCTTGGCGATGTCCAGCGTCTCGGGCGGCAGCGGATGGCCGACCGCCTTATAGGCCGAACCGCCAACCAGCCCCTCTTCATAGGTGAGGCCGTCGATCGCCAGCGCATCAAGCACGCGCTTCGCCTGCGTGACGATCTCGGGGCCGATACCATCTCCAGGGAACAGGGCGATCAACATGGGAAACCTCTTTCTAAATCTCTGCCGGCACGGTTCCGCGAAAGAAAATGGCCGCCGCTGCCCGGCGGGCGAACGGAGAATGCGGAAACGGCGCGCCCGCCCTTGCAAAAACTGCGCGCGTTACGCAACCGCTCTTTTCAGCCGGTCGACCAGTCTTTCACGCGCGGCCAGCACATCGGCCCGCCTTTCGGTCAGCACCGACCGCTCCAGGAAGAAGCCGGTCAGGCGCAATCCATCCATGATCTGCGGCCAGTCTCCGGCCCCGCCCTGCAACAGGAAAGGCGGCAGCGGCAGCAGGCGCGCCTCATAGCCCTCCGCCCCGGCCCGGCTGACTGCCGCCGCGCTGCGCGGGCTGACAAAGGCCAGGTCGTCGGCAGTTCCGGTGGCGGCGCAACGGCTCAGATCAAGGCCGAAACCCAGCTCCGCCAGCAACAGCAATTCGTAGCGGACCAAAGCCGCCGCCCAGCCGCGCGCCGCCGGCGCCGCCTCGACTGCGCCAAGCACGCCGTCCAGCGCCTCGTAGAGCGTCGGATAGGGCGTTCCCTCCGGCAAAGCGGCTGCCGTCAGCGCGCAGGCCCAGTCGATCGCTGCGGCCGGCAATGGCTCGCCCAGCAGCGGCGCGCGGCTATGCTCCAGTTCGATGGTCAGGCTCGCGAGCTGATCTTCGGTACGGACGCGAAACTCGGCCTTCACCGCATTGCCCGGCAGCAGCACCGGGCGCAGCGCCCGCGACCGCCCGCCGCGCACATAGCCCGCGACCAGGCCATGATCGGGCGTCAACAGCCGCGCGACCGCGCTATGTTCGCCATGGGCACGCAGCGCGCAGACGATACCGGATGTGATGAGGACGGGCATGGCGCCTTCCTATCGACGATCCGGCATCCGTGCCAAATCTAATGTTGCGGCTGCGCCTCGCCACGGGTGCGCCACAGCGACAGGCCGATACCTGCGCCCAGCACCCCGGCGGTCACCAGCAGGGAAAAGGCAGGCGGGATCTTCTCCAGCCCCAGTGCATCGGCCAGGAAGATCTTGGCACCGATGAAGATCAGCACCACCGACAGCGCATATTTGAGATAATGGAAGCGGTGGACCGCCGCCGCGAGCGCGAAATAGAGCGCACGCAGCCCCAGGATCGCGAAGATGTTGGAGGTATAGACCAGATAGGGATCGGTGGTGATGGCGAAGATCGCCGGCACCGAATCCACCGCGAAGATGACATCGGCAATCTCGATCATCACCAGCGCCAGGAACAGCGGCGTCGCATGGAGCAGCGGCTTGCCGCCCGGCTCGGCCGGCTGGCGCACGAAGAAATGGTCGCCCTCCACCCGGTCGGTCACGCGCATGTGACGGCGCAGGAAACCGAGCAGCCGGTTGCCCTCCATCGTCTGTTCCTTGCTGACCGTCCACAACATGCGGATGCCGGTAAAGATCAGGATCGCCGCGAAGAAATAGAGCGCCCAGGAGACATTCTGGACCAGCGCCGCACCCAGACCGATCATGATCGCGCGCAGGACGATCACGCCGATGATGCCCCAGAACAGCACCTCATGCTGATAGCGGCGCGGCACATGAAAGAAGGAGAAGATCATCGCGATGACGAAGACATTGTCGAGCGCGAGCGATTTTTCGACGACGAAACCGGTGAGATAGGCGACCGCCGCCTCCTGCCCCATCTGCCAGGCGATCCAGCCGCCAAAGGCAAGGCCGATGGCGATGTAGAAACCGGCCAGCTTCACGCTCTCGCGCACGCCGATCTCGCGCTGCTTGCGATGCAGCACGCCCAGATCCAGCGCCAGCAATGCGATGATGATCGTCAGGAAGAGCGCCCACATCCAGATGGGCTTGTCGAGAAAGTCGGTCGTCAGGAAATCCATGATGGGTCCGTGCTGCAAAGATGCAGGTCAAGCGGACGGCATGGCTCCCGGTTCCCTCAGCGGGAATATGTCGGAAAGCGGCAATCGAACAGCAATGATCAGTGGCCCGGCGCAGGTCAGGCTGCACCGGGCCATTGATGATCAGCCCGGCATCATCGTGCCGGTATCGATGAAGCGCTGGTGCCAGGCGAAGGCCTCGGCCGGCAGCATCGGCGACTGCAGGCCATAGCTGCCCTGCATCGCCCGCCTGAAATAATCCTTCAGCATCGGACGATAATCGGGATGGGCGCAATTGTTGATGATCAGTTCGGCCCGCTGGCGCGGCGCCAGCCCGCGCAGGTCGGCCAGCCCCTGTTCGGTGACGATCACCTGCACGTCCTGATTGATATGGTCGACATGGCTGGCATGCGGCACGATCGCCGAAATCTTGCCCTGCTTGGCGGTCGAGGGCGTCATGAAGATCGACAGATAGGCGTTACGAGCAAAGTCGCCCGATCCACCGATGCCGTTCTGGATACGCGATCCCATGACATGGGTTGAGTTCACATTGCCATAGATATCCGCCTCGATGAGGCCGTTCATGGCGATACAGCCCAGGCGGCGAACCAGCTCGGGATGGTTGCTGATTTCCTGCGGGCGCAGGATCATCTTGTTGCGGAAACGGGCCATGTCGGCATTGAGCCGCGCCGCCGCCTCGGGGCTGAGCGAGAAGGCGGTGGCGCTCGCCATGCGCAGCTTGCCGGATTCCAGCAGGTCGAGCATGCCGTCCTGAATGACCTCCGTGTAGGAGACCATATTGTCGAACGGCGCGTCGATCAGGCCGGTCAGCACGGCATTGGCGATATTGCCGACGCCCGACTGGAGCGGCAGCAGCGACGCCGGGATGCGGCCCATCTTCACTTCATGACCCAGAAATTCGAGCAGATGGCCGGCAATCGCCCGCGCACTGTCATCGGGCGGGGTGAAGGGCGCGTTGCGATCGGGCGAGTCGGTTTCGACCACCGCCAGCACCTTGGCGGGATCGACGCGGAAATAGGGTTCGCCGATGCGATCGTCCGCGCGGGTCAGTGGGATCGGCACGCGGCTGGGCGGCAGCGCGGTGCCGTAATAAATGTCATGCATCCCTTCGAGCGCGGCATTCTGCCAGCTATTGACCTCCAGGATGATGCCCTTGGCACGATCGAGCCAGGTCTTGTTGTTGCCGACCGAAGCGGACGGGATCAGCAGGCCGTCGGGGGTGATGCCGGTCACTTCGACCACGGCGACATCCAGTTCGCCCAAAAAGCCCTGCCACGCCATCGGCGCGACCTGGCTCAGATGCATGTCGAAATATTGCATCTCGCCGCGGTTGATCCGCTCGCGGGCGATCGGATCGCTATTATAGGGAAGACGAAATTCGACGCCGTCGGCCTTCGCGAGCGCACCGTCCAGTTCCGGCCCGGTCGACGCGCCGGTCCACACCTTCACCCGGAACGGATCGCCGGCCGAATGGGCGGCGGTGATTCGGTCGGCGAGGGCCAGAGGAACTGCCTTGGGATAGCCTGATCCGGTGAAGCCGCTCATGCCCACGGTCATGCCGTCGGCAATCAGGGCAGCTGCGTCCTGCGCGCTGCGTCTTTTTGCCGCGAACCCTGCATGACCGATACGATCCGATGCCATCCTCTCGTCTCCATTAAATGTCTGACTGGCGTCCCTGCGCCGGCGCTTAGGTCTGGCTTTTCCGTTCTCCGCACAATAGGGATTCCCGGCACAATATCTGTGCAGGACATGTTCAAATGAGCGACCTGCTTCTTTCGATCCGCACCTTCATACGGCTATGTGAAAAGCCCAGTTTCACGCGCGTCGCCGCCGAAATGCATGCGAGCCACACCACCATAGCGCGACGGCTCGATCAGGTGGAAGCCCATTTTGGCACCGTGCTGTTTCATCGCACCACGCGCCGGCTGGTCCCGACGCCCGAAGCCGACCAGTTGCTGGTCCATGCCCGCACGCTGGTCGACGCGCTGGAAGTGGCCGAACAGGAATTGCGCCCGGTCCAGGGCGATGTCAGCGGCACGGTGCGGATCGGCGTCACCACTGCGCTGGGCCTCTATTATCTGGGCCTGCTGAGCCTGTTGAGCGATCAGCATCCCGGCCTGCGGATCGACATGGCGATGACCGACTGGCAGCGCGATCTGGTCCAAGACCGGCTCGATCTGGCCCTGCGTGTGGGCCCGGTCGGGGACGATATGCTGGTCGTCCATCGGCTCGGTGCCCTGCCCCGCATGCTGGTCGCCCATCCCGACTATGTCGCGCGCCATGGCCTGCCAGCCAGCGCCGACGATCTGCCCAGCCATCGCTGTATCGCCTATGGCTATGGCGACCTGCCCGCCAAATGGACGGTTGACGGTCGCGACCAGTTGATCAGCGGCCCGTTCCGCAGCGACAATAGCGAGGCGGTGCATCGCGCCGCGCTCGCCGGCCTCGGCATCGCGATGCTGCCCGCCGTGCGGGTGGCGGACGATCTGGAGGCGGGGCGCCTCGTGCGCGTCCTCCCCGCCAGCCAGATCGACCCAATCGACATATTGGCGGTGCATCCCGCGCTGAAGCGCCTGCCCGCCCGCGCCCGGCTGGTGCTCGATTTCCTGAAGGCGAATTTCCCCGGCGACCCGCCCCAGCGCTAGGCGGCGCGCAGTTCCTCCAGCACGTTACGCACCGTTTCCTGCAATTCCTGCGAACGACTGGACAAGGCCGTCGCCGCCGCGTCGGTTTCACCCATGGCCGATTGCGCCTCCGCCAGCGCCAGGCTCAGCGCTTCGGCCTGGGACGCCGCTTCGGCGATATGGCGGGCCATTTCCTCGGTCGCGGCCGCGATCTCGCCAGTGGCGCGTATCTGTTCCGCCACATCATCGACGATGCCGGCGGTCGACCGGTCGATCGTGTCGGCCGATTGGGTCGCGACATCGATCGCGCCCGACACGCTGTCGGCCGCGCGCCGTATATCCTGCAGATAGATGTCGATCTGGCGGGTCGCCTCGGCCGTCTGCGCGGCCAGGCTCTTCATCTCCGATGCCACGACGGCAAAACCGCGCACTTCGCTGCCGCTGCGTGCCGCCTCGATCCCGGCATTGAGCGACAGGGTTCGGCTCTGCGCCGCGATCTGGGAAATCAGCGCGACGATCGAACTGGCGGAATCGACCGTCGCCGACAGCATGTCGACCTCCGGCGTCAGCGCACGGGTTGCCATCGCGCCACGCAACGCATTGTCGCGGGTGTGGCTGGCGCTGCCGCCCACGCCATTGATCGAAATGGCCAGCTTTTCCGTATCCTGCGCCACCGCGCGGACATCGCCATCGGCGCGGGCATGGGCCTTGCGCAATTCGGCCGAGCGCTGGGTCGTCCGATCGAGCAGATCGAACAGCCATTGCTTGCTGGCCGACAATTGCCCCGCCAGTTGGCCCAGATCGCCGACCACCGCGCCCAATCGCGCCTCCAGCGCATCGGCCACCAGCCGACGCCGCTCGCTTGCCTCTTCGGCCCGCCGCGCCGCCTCCTCGATCGCGCGCTGCCGGGTGGCAATCGTCTGCGCCCGCTCCAGTTCGGCCAGCGCTACCTCGGCCCGCTCCTTCGCCGCATCGGCTTCCTTGCGCAGACCTTCGCTCCGCTGCCGCTCCTCGGTCTGCAGGCGGATGGTCTGGGTCAGCAGCGACACGATCCACCACAGCATCAGGGTCTGGATCACCACGATCAGCGCATGCACCAATACACGCGGCAGATCGCCCTCGCTGGCGAACACCCAGGCGGGATAGCTATAGTTGAGGATGAGATGATGGAGCGCCGTCACGCCGGCCGCGACCAGCAACGCCCGCCGATCGAGCAGCACGGTCTGCGCTGCCAGCGCCGCAAAGAAGCCCATATGCATATCCATCTGCCAGCCATGGCCGCGCAGCAGGAAGACATAGAGCGCCGGGATCGCCACCGATGTCACCGCCAGCGTCATGCGCGCCGGCCCCGAAATATCGCGCCGCCGGACCATATGGGTCGGCAGCAACGCCAGCAGCGCGGCAGCCAGCGCGCCGATCTCCGCGTCGGGCGCCTTCAGCCACCAGCCGATCAGCATGAGCGCCGGCACATTCAGCCAGAATAGCCACATCAGCATGCGCGCGCCGGCCAGGCGGATGCTTTCCATCGGGCGTTCGACGTTCATGCCCGCCCTCCCTTGCCAGCGCAGAGGAAATCGGGCGCCGCCAGCAGCAATACGCCGCGCGCCAGCATCGGCCAGGCCAGGCGGTCGCGGTCGCCCCGCACCACCAATGCCCCCTCGAACTGCCCCTTGCCGACCGGGATCGCGCCGACTGCAATCAACCCCGCCGCCAATCCATGGCCGCTGGTCGTCGTCAGGGGAATGGCGAGCATGTCGCCCCGCGCCGGCGGCACGAAAACGCCCGCCACCATCATAAAACCGACTGTCGCCAATTGCGCAGCCGCAAGCCCCCACCTGTTCCCCACTCTTGTCTCCCCCGCCGATCGGCCGGAGAAACATCGCCAGCAATTGTTAACGCGACACTTATGAGCCAGCAAAAATCATTGCGTTATCGTCACATTTTTCAGCCGTGGAAATAATCATAGACCTGCTGGGCCACCGCGTTCGACACGCCGGGTGCGCGTTGCAGATCCTCCAGCGCCGCATCGCGCACCGCCCGCGCCGTGCCAAAATGCATCAAAAGCGCCTTTTTCCGGGCCGGGCCGATGCCAGGCACCTCGTCGAGCGACGACACGGTGATCGCCTTGCTGCGCTTCGCCCGATGCGCGCCGATGGCAAAGCGATGCGCTTCATCGCGCAGGCGCTGCATGTAGAAGAGCAGCGGATGGTTGATCGGAAAACTCACCTCCCGGCCATCCATCAGGTGGAAAACCTCGCGCCCGTCGCGGCCATGATGCGGCCCCTTGGCGATGCCGATCATGCAGACATCCTCGATGCCCATATCCTCCAGCATCGCCCGCGCCGCCGACAACTGCCCCTTGCCGCCGTCGATCAGCACCAGATCGGGCCATTCTCCGCCGTCGCGATCAGGGTCTTCGCGCGCCGCCCGGCCGAAGCGCCGCTCGAACATCTCGCGCATCATCGCGAAATCGTCGTTCGAGATGTCCGGGTTCTTCATGTTGAACTTGCGATAGGCGTTCTTGCGGAAGCCCTCCGGCCCGGCGACCACCATTGCCCCCAGCGCATGGGCGCCCTGGATATGGCTATTGTCGTAAATCTCGATCCGATCGGGCACGCCGTCCAGCCCGAAAGCCTCGACCATCTCGTCCAATATCTTGGCTTGGGTCGTCGTCTCGGCCAGACGTCGGTCGAGCGCCTCCACCGCGTTGCGCTGCGCCTGCTTGATAAGCCGCGTGCGCTCGCCGCGCTGGGGTACCTCGATCCGAACCTTGCTGCCCAGCCTTTCGCTCAGCGCCAGCCCCATCAGTTCGCATTCGGCCGGCTCGCGATCGGTCAGGATCAGCTTGGGCGGCGGCACTTCCTCGTAGAATTGCGCCATGAAGCTTTCCAGCACCTCTTCGGTCGCCACGTCATTGGTGTGGACCGGGAAGAAGCTGCGATGCCCCCAATTCTGGCCGCCGCGAATGAAGAAGGCCTGGATGCACATCGATCCGCCCTTCTCCGCCAGGGCGAAGATATCGGCGTCGCCCAGCCCCTCGGCGTTGATCGCCTGCGATCCCTGGATGAAGGTCAGCGCCTTAAGCCGGTCGCGGATCATCGCCGCCTGCTCGAAATCCAACGCCTCGGCCGCTGCCTCCATCGCCGCGCCCAGCTTCTGCTGCACGGCGGTCGACTTGCCACCCAGGAAATCCTGCGCGTCCTGCACCAGTTCAGCATAGCCGGCCGTGTCGATGCGATCGACGCAGGGCGCCGAGCAGCGCTTGATCTGGTACAGCAGGCAGGGCCGCGAGCGATTGGCGAAGAAGCTGTCGGTACAGGACCGCAGCAGGAACAGCTTTTGCAGCGCGTTGATCGTCCGCGTCACCGATCCAGCGCTGGCGAAGGGGCCATAATAGCGCCCCTTATATTTGCGCGCGCCGCGATGCTTCTGCACGCGGGGAAAGGCATGATCCTCGCGCAACAGGATGAAGGGGAAGCTTTTGTCGTCGCGCAGCAGGACATTATAGGGCGGGCGATAGCGCTTGATGAGCTGCGCCTCCAGCAGCAGCGCTTCCGCCTCGCTGTTGGTGGTGACGATGGTCATGCTGCGCGTCTGCGCTACCATGCGCCGCAGCCGGTTGGGCAGCCGGTCGACCTGGGTATAATTGGCGACCCGGTTCTTCAGCGCCCGCGCCTTGCCGACATAGAGGACATCGCCACGCGCATCCTGCATCCGATAAACGCCGGGCCGGGTCGGCAAGGTCTTGAGCGTCGTGCGGATCGCCTCCACCCCCGCATCGATATCGGGCTGGCTGCCGGTGACGGTATAGGTCGCCTTGTCTTCGTTGAAACGGTCGGGGGATTGCGGCTGCGACATGGCCGCAGAGATAGCGGCACCGGCGCGGATCGCAATGGCGGTGTGGAACAAAGGGCGGCCAACACCCCCATTCATGATTGCTATTCATGGCTGTTTTACCGAAAGCCGGCCTAATCAACAGCCTGTCGACTTCCTACATGGGGCATGCACAGGCCGTCCCACGGCCCGCGCCCATCCAAGAATAGCAGCGGAGGGGCATATCGGCCCTGCACACCGCAAACCTCAAGCAAAGGGATCCCCATGGCCACCAAAGCCTATGGCGCCAACGCCGCCGACAAGCCGCTCGAAGCCCTCGACATCGAACGCCGCGCCGTCGGTCCGCATGATGTCGCGATCGATATCGCCTATTGCGGCGTCTGCCATTCGGACCTGCACCAGGTCCGTTCCGAATGGGACGGCACCCTCTATCCCTGCGTTCCCGGCCATGAGATCGTCGGTCATGTGACCGCCGTTGGCGATCATGTCAGCGCCTTCAAGGTCGGCGACACGGTCGGCGTTGGCTGCATGGTCGACAGCTGCCAGGGCTGTCCCTCCTGCGACGATGGGCTGGAACAATATTGCGAGAGCGGCTTTGTCGGCACCTATAATGGCAAGACCGATGATGCGCCGGGCCACACGCTGGGCGGCTATTCGCAGAATATCGTGGTGAAGGACAAGTTCGTCCTGAAGATCAGCCACCCCGCCGATCAGCTCGCTGCCGTAGCGCCGCTGCTGTGCGCGGGCATCACCACCTATTCGCCGCTGCGCCACTGGAAGGTCGGCCCCGGCCAGAAGGTCGGCATCGTCGGAATCGGCGGCCTGGGCCATATGGGCATCAAGCTGGCCCATGCCATGGGCGCCAAGGTGGTCGCCTTCACCACCTCGGAATCCAAGCGCCAGGACGCGCTGGACCTGGGCGCGGACGAAGTCGTCGTCTCGCGCAATGCCGAAGAGATGCAGGCCCATGCCAACAGCTTCGACTTCATCCTGAACACGGTTGCGGCAAGCCATAATCTCGACGCCTTCACCACCCTGCTGAAGCGCGACGGGACGATGACGCTGGTCGGCGTGCCCGAACATGCCCACCCTTCGCCCAATGTCGGCGCGCTGATCTTCAAGCGCCGCAGCATCGCCGGCTCGCTGATCGGCGGCATCGCCGAGACCCAGGAGATGCTCGACTTCTGCGCCGAGAAGGGCATCGTCGCCGATATCGAGATGATCCGCATCCAGGACATCGAAGACGCCTATGCCCGCATGCAGAAGAGCGACGTCAAATATCGCTTCGTGATCGACAACGCCACGCTGGCGGCCTGATCGTATCAAGGAAGGGCGGCCGAAAGGTCGCCCTTTTCCCTATATGGCGCCACTTTGCCGCGATCGGCCGTGGCGTTCGCCAGCCGCCGCTCTATCCCGACCCGATGCTGGCCCTCCTTCCCTTCACCCCCGATCATTTCCCCACCCTGTCGGGCTGGTTTGGCAGCGACGCGGATGTCGTTCAGTGGGGCGGGCCCTATGTCCATTTCCCGCTGTCCGACGAACAGATGACGGCGATGCTGGACGAAGGCCGCAGCAATCCGCCCGCGCGCCTGTGCTGGATGGCGCAGGACGGCGATCGACTGGTCGGCCATGTCCAGATCGCCTTCGACTGGCGCAACGGCAATGCCACGCTGGGCCGGGTCGCGATCGCGCCCGATGCGCGGGGCCGGGGTCTGGCGGTGCCGATGCTGCGCCTTGCGCTCGCCAGCGCCTTTGCCTTCGACGCCGTCGAGCGGCTGGAACTCAATGTCTATGCCTGGAACCGCCCCGCCATCCGCAGCTATGAACGGCTGGGCTTCGTGACCGAAGGCGTCCGCCTGTCCTCCGTCCGGGTCGGCGATGCGCGATGGGATACCGCGATCATGCGAATGCTGCGATCCGAATGGACCGACGGCACGCCAGCCTGAACCCAAACAAAAAGGGCCGGCGCCTTTCGGTGCCGACCCTTTTGCTAATTCTGCCTGTTTCGATCAGGCGACCGGGCCAAGACCCTTGATCGCATCATCGACCAGCGCCTTGTCCGCCTTGGCATCATGGCCTTCGGCAATCAGGGCGGCGGCAGCGCCGGTAGCGGCCTTCACCGCCTTGGCACGAATATCGGCCAGTGCGCTGCGCTCAGCCGCACCGATCTTGTCTTCCGCCATCTTCTGGCGACGGGCGACCAGATCGGCAGCCTGCACCTTGGCATCGGACAGAAGCGTTTCGGCTTCATGCTCGGCCGACTTGCGCATGGCGTCGGCTTCGCCGGCCGCAGCGGCCAGCTTGGCTTCATATTCGCCCTTGAGCGCTTCGGCTTCGGCACGAAGCTTCGATGCTTCGGCCAGCTGTTCCTTGATCTGGGCGATCCGGCCATCCAGCACGCCGCCGATCAGGCTGGGCACCTTCTTGATCAGCAGGATGACGATGAACACCGCCATCGCCAGGCTGACCCAGGCGGTCGCGTCCATGCCGACCGCCTTGGGATCGGTATGCGGCGCGACGCCTTCATGCGCCACGGTGCCAACCGGCTCCATGCCTTCGGCGTGGATTGCCTGATTGAGGTGCGGGGCCTGCGCCTCGCTATGCTCTACTGCTGCCTCAGCCATGAGCCAGTGCCGCCTTTACTGCGTTGCGGGCCGCTTCGTCCGACGCTTCCACGCCGGAAATCCGGACGACCATGTCGCGCGCCGCATCGGCGGCGACGGTTTCAATCTGTGCCATGGCGGCATCCGTGGCGGTCTTGATCCGGGCTTCGGCAGCGCCGATCTTGTCCTGGATCTCCGCATCGGCGGCGGCCAGCTTCGCTTCCGAAGCCTTGGCGGCATCCGCCTTCGCCTTGGCCAGCGTCGCCTGGGCGGCGGTGCGGCTTTCGGCATCACGGACGCGATAGTCCGCTTCCGCTTCGTCGGCGCGGGCGAAGGCTGCCTTGGCAGCATCGAGATCACCCGAAATCTTCGCGTCGCGCGCGTCGGCCGTCGCCTGCACCTTGGGCACCATGCCGCGGCCGATGACGAAGAAGACGAAGCCGAACGTCAGCAGCAGCCAGAAGATCTGGGAAGCATAGGTATCGGCGATTTGCGCGATTTGAGGCATTTTTATCCGTCCGAAAAGGGGGCGGTCGTCAAGGGGCAGGCAGCCAGGCTGCCCGCCCCGTCGATCTTTAGGCCACGAAGACCAGGATCATGGCGATAACGAACGCCAGCAGACCCAGAAGTTCGGCGGCGGCGAAGCCGATGAACAGGCGACCCTGCTGGCCGTCAGCGGCACCCGGATTGCGCAGCGCGCCTTCGAGGAACGAGCTGAAGACGTTGCCCACACCGAGGGCGGCAATGCCCGCACCGATCGCGGCCAGGCCAGCACCGAGCAGCTTTGCGGCTTCTGCGTCCATGTTCTAAACTCCTTTTTCTAAACCAATTAAGCGTTGAAGAATGTACGAAAACTCAGTGCAGGTTTTCGGCGTCGTTGATGTAGACCGAGGTCAGCAGCGCGAACACATAGGCCTGGATCACGGCGACCAGCACTTCGAGTGCGCTGATACCGACCATCAGCACGAAGCTGGCGGCACCGACGGTCAGACCGAAACCGGGGCCAGCATTCGAGCTGTTGATGACGAAGCCGGCCAGCACCTTGAGCAGCACGTGTCCGGCGGTCATCGCCACGAACAGTCGCAGGCCCAGGCTGAACGGACGCACCATGAACGAGATCAGCTCGATCGGGAAAATGACCGGGATCATCGGCAGGGGCGTGCCGTGCGGCACGAACAGGGAGAAGAAGTGCAGCCCATGCTTCCAGAAGCCGACGATCAGCACGATCGAGAAGCTCATGATCGCCAGCACGCCGGTGGCGGTGAAGTGGCTGGTGAAGGTGAAGGGGTGGACCCCGACCAGACCCAGCGGCAGCAGACCCAGAAGGTTGGCCATCAGGATGAACATGAAGAGCGAGAAGACATAAGGAATGTACTTCTTGCCGCCCTCGCCCACGTTCGAGATCAGCAGGTTCTTGATGAAGCCGGTGAAATATTCGACCGCCATCTGCCAACGACCGGGCACCAGTTCGCGCTTCATGCCGCCGATCACGAAGATCCACAGCACCACCGCAGCGGCGACCATATAGAGCGCGCTGTTGGTGAAGGCGATGTTGAAGCCGCCGATGGACAGGTGATCGGTACCGAACAGCGGTTCGATCGCAAACTGATGCATCGGATCGATTTTGCCGGATTCTGCCACTTGGACCCCTGTACCGTCTAATATTCGGACTAAGACAAAAGCGCCCCTATTGATCGGAACGCTTCGTCGTCGTCA
The DNA here is from genome assembly GCF_013001025.1 of Sphingobium yanoikuyae. Taxonomy (NCBI): domain Bacteria; kingdom Pseudomonadati; phylum Pseudomonadota; class Alphaproteobacteria; order Sphingomonadales; family Sphingobiaceae; genus Sphingobium; species Sphingobium yanoikuyae. Next base: position 2,193,337 of record NZ_CP053021.1, read on the forward strand.
ATCTGATGATGTTCCTGAACGCCGCCACGATCCCGAGACCGAGGAAGACAAGCAGGAGCCATGGGGATGTGCCGAGCAGCCGGTCGAGAACCCAGCCGATCAACGCACCACCGACAAGACCACCGATCAGCTCTGCGAGAACCCTGTTGCCCAGACGCGAACCATCGTCCGCCTGCTGCACCTTCGTCCCCTGTCTGACCTGCTCGGCATGTTCCGCCTGCGCAATTCTCGCTTCCAGTGAAGCGATCCGCGCATCTTCCCCCGCCGGGTCCTGCCCGGATTCACCCGCAACCATTGCCAATCCTTCCATCAGGCTGAAACCCAATGGCAGGCGGCATGGCGCTTGCGGCTGCACCCGTCAAGGCGCGGCCCGTTTAGAAAGGGGATGACGGATAGTCAACTATACTTGGGCAGGAGATTATCCTGCCCAGACGAACTGGCGGTCAAAGTCCGCCAGCCACGCGCGTTTTACTGGCCGGCGGTGGCGCAATAGGCCGGCAAAGAGATCGCCCCGGCGCCCTTGGTCTGCCAGGCACCACCGCCGACGCGATAGACCTGCCCCGGCTTCACCCGGCTGCTGAGCGTCTGGCAACCGGTTGCGGCCGCCACATCCTGCACCGTCACGCCGCGCTTGCCGGCCAGATCGGTATAAACGGCGCGGCGCTTGATGTTGATCGATTCGACCTCGGCCCGCACATCCGCGCCCACCGTGCCGGCGATACCCAGATAGCCATCGGCCTGCTCGCCCACCGTGCCGGCGGCGATCGCGGCGGCCGCACCACCCTGGGCCTGCGCGGCGCCGGCCAGAACTAGGCCGCCCAGCACAGCGGCGGCCAGCATGAACTTGCGTGTCATTGCGGGAACAACTCCGGGTTATTGTTGATCAGATCCTTGGCGTCCTTCTCCAAACGAACGACGACCTCCTGCTGGACCTTCACGTTCAGATTGATCTCGATCGGCTTGTCCGGGGCCTTGACCTGGATGCATCCTCCAAGGGCCGAAGCGGCCAGACCGGCCATCATGATTGCTGCTATCTTCATTTCGGCTCCGTATTTGACACAGTCTCGCTTGCCGCAGGCTGAACCGCAAGACCAGATTGTAGATCGGCAGCGCTTTGTGCGCGCATCTTCTGCTGGGCATCCTCGCCAATCTGGTCGCGGATCACCTGCGACGGATCGACATAGGATTGGGCGGATTTCATCAGGCCGCGGAAAGGCGCGGAAATCCGCACGTTGAAGATGAAGGGCAGGCCGACGAAGCTTTTCGCTATCCCCTGCGGCGCACCGCCCAATTGGCCCCGGTTGACGCCGTTGAACACCACATTGGTCACCATCTCGCCATCCAGCGCGCCATCCATCAGGATGGTGAGGCATTTATATTGCAGATCCTTCAGCGCATCGAAGGCGACCTTGCCCATAACTCCGACTTGTTCGTTCGACACCGGCCCCACATAGGACAGCACGCCGGACTGGCGCGTTGGATCGCAGGGGATGCTAGGCAGCACGCCCTCGGGCATGATCAGCGGCGCCATGCCCTGTTGCCGCGCGACCAGCACGCCACCGGCAACCCGCCCGCCCTGCGCATTGAAGATCAACGGCATGATGCCGTCGAACGTGCCGGTCGCCGACACGTTCTTGAGGTCCATCGCCTGGATGAAGGCGCCGGCGTCGAGGCCGATGACCCGGAAGGTCAGATAGCGGTCGACATCGGCACCAAAGTCCATGGTCGTGGGCAGAAGCACCAGTTCACCGCCCGAAAAGGGAAAGCCGCCACCCTCGATATGCACCTTCTGACCGGCACCCAGGCGATAACGCACCGTACCATTGCGTGCCTCGACCCCCGGATTGACCAGCGCGATTCGCGCCTCCTGTCCGGTGGGCGTCACCATGTTGAGCAGGTCGGAGAAGCGGATCTCGCCGGACAGTCCCTCGACCGGGCCGAATGCCGCCGCCAGATCCAGCCGATCGGTCCGGAAGACACCATCGCTGCTGACATCGGAACCGGTCCAGCGGATATGCCCCTCGCCGGTTACGCGGCCAGCGACATTGGCGATCACGCCGAGCGTCAACGGCGTCAGTTCCTCCGGCTGTAATCCCGGCCCGAAGCCAAGGTCCGGCACGGTCAGGTCGGCATGCCCCTTCCCGCTGCCTAGGTCGTGCGCAATATCGGCGCGTGCCACCGTGGCACCCTTGCCCGGCACCTGCAGCGTGCCGGTCGCGGTGATTCGGCCATCCTTCATCGCCAGAGCAAAGTCAGGCACGGACAGCGGGTTAAAGCGCACCGAAGGCTGCGCATCGCGCACCTGCATCGCCGCCTTGAGCGACAGCGCACCCTTGGCAAAGGCCCAGCCGCCCGCACCCTGCTCGACGATCAGCGGCACGGTGCCGATCCGTCCGCCCGCGCCCTTGATGTCGCCGGCAAAGCCATCCTTCGTCGCCGCACCGGTGACGCTCGTTGCAGACAGGCGCACCGGCGCATCCTCCGGGCTGATGGCGAAATCGGCGTTGCCCAGGGTGAAACCGGTCTGGCCCAATATCAGACGGGCGTTGTCCGCCCTGAGCCGCATCGGGCTGTCACCGCTTCGCCCGTTCAGCGCCACATTGCGAAGCTCCGCACCGCCCTTCATGCCACCCGCCCCCATGGCGAAGAGCGCCGAATTGGGCAGCGGGCAGAGTGTCTGCCGGGTCTGCCCCAGCGCGAAGCTGCCATAGCGCGCTTCCAGCAAGGTCAGTGGCGCGCAATGTTCGTTGATCGCGATCGCGCCATTAGACGCCAGCCGGCCATCGATCGGCAGGCCAAGACCGCGAACAGCCCCATCGGGCAGCGGCCCATCCAGCCGCAACGCGGTCGTGAAGCGCGTGTCGCCCTTCGGCCCGGCAACGAATCGGACAGGCTCGAACGCCAGCCGGGCGCCGTCGGCCGTATAGGGATCGATGAACAACTGCCCGCCAAAGCCGCCGCCGGCGCGGCGGGCCAGCCGGAGCGCCGCCTTGGGCAAGCCGCCGCCCTGCGACGTGATCGCGCCGTCCAGCGCCCAATCGATCGCTGCGCCGCCCTTGCCCGGCCAGGCCAGCGTCAACCGACCATCGCGCGCCACGGCCACCTGCGCGCCGCTGCGCGCTGCAAATTCGGTATCGGTCAGGACCAGACTGCCGGCATCGCCCTTCTGCGCCAGCGCCACCCGCGCCCGCAGCAGATTATCCGCCCCGGCCCGCCGGGCTGCATCCGCCAACCGCAGGGCCAGCGGCGCCACCGGCGTGCCAGCCGTCGACGTGCGCAAAGCCGCCAGCGGATCACGCCCGGCCATCCGCCCGTTCCGCGCGGTCAGATCACCGCTAAAGGTCGCATCACCGCCGCGCAGCGTCCAGTCACCGGCCAGTTCGGTTGGCCCCGCCAGCACGCCGGCACCGGAAAAGGCGCGCGCGCCGATCCGCGCCCGTCCGGCCATGGCCTGGGCCGAACCGTCGAACTCAATCCGACCGACAGGGGCCGCCAGCAACATGCCCTGCGCCTTGAGCGCCTCGCCCGCCAGCTGGGCCGATCCGTTCCAGCGGTCCAGCCCCTGGCCCAGCCACAGATCGATCTCGGCCGTCGGCGCAGCCATCGCCATGTCCGCGCAGGCGAGCGCATCGCCCTTGATCGGCCCGCGCAGGTGCGGCCGGCCGTCCACCATCGCCACATCCAGCCAGGCGCTGGCCCTGGCCACGCCACAGCCGGCCATCCGTGCCCTGGGCATGGCAGCGGCCAGCTTGCCGCGGAAACCCGATTTCAGATTGCCATTGCCATCGATCTGCATGCCGACCGCACCCGCATCGGTATCCAGCCGCAACTGCGCGTCGCGCAGATGAAGCAGCAGGTCAGGCATGGCGAAGGGCGCGGTCGAATCAGGATCGCGAAACTTGTCCAGTTCGCCCAGCGTCAGCACGCCGTCGCGATAGGCGCCGCGCATCCGCACACCACCGGCGCGAACCGCCGCCACCTGCGGCGTCACGCCGGAAAAGGCGATGTCGACCTCCACCCAGCGGGCGGTCAGGTCCGGCCGTGCCGGATCGCCCAGCACGACATTCTCGATCCGCTGGGTGCGCAGGCCCACCTGCGTCAGGTCATAATTGGCCTGAACCCCGCGCCGGTTCAGTTCGCGGTTGACGAAATTCTCGGCAATCGGCGCGCGCTGCGTCCACAGCGCGACCAGCACCAGGCCGAGCGAACCCGTCCCGACACCCAGCCAGCGCAGCCAGCCCCGGCGAATTTCGGCTTCGCCGTTCTCGTCTTCCATCTGCCTGGCCAACCCCGACTTTCGCTCGCACTTCAGGTCCGTAACGCATCCATAACGTCCGACCCATTGGAAATATCCACCCCTGAAATAGCCTTGCCCGCGAAATCCGCAAAGCCTAGCCTTTATTTGCCGGGGAATGGGGGATCGCCAGCATGACCGAAAAAGACCAACGCGCGAGCCAGGATGGCGCCGGTCATCGCGCCCGCCTACGCCAACGCCTGGCCGAAGGCGGCGACGGGCTGCTCGACCATGAACTGATCGAATATCTGCTCGCCCTCGCCATCCCCCGCCGCGACACCAAGCCGCTGGCCCGGCTGCTGCTGCGCGAATTTGGCGGGATCGGCGGATTGATGGCGGCCGATTGGCAGGCAATCGCACGGGTGCCCGGCATGGGCGATACCAGCGTCGCCGCGATCAAGATCGTTCAGGCAACCGCGCTGCGGATGCTGCGCAACGATGTGGCGGAACGACCGGTGCTGGGCAGTTGGCAGGCGCTGCTCGACTATCTGCGCGCCGACATGGCCTATCTCCATGTCGAACGCGTGCGGGTGCTGCATCTCAACAGCCGCAACATGCTGATCCGGGACGAGAATATGGGCGACGGATCGATCGACCAGGCGGCCATATATACGCGCGAGGTTATCAAGCGGGCCATGGAACTGGGATCGGCAGCCCTGATCCTGGTGCACAATCATCCGTCGGGCGATCCGTCGCCCAGCAAGCAGGATATCGAGATCACCCGCCAGATTGTCGAGGCCGGCAAGCGGCTGGGCATCAGCGTCCACGACCATATCATCATCGGTGCGCAGGGGCATAGCAGCCTCCGCGCGCAGGGACTGTTATAGCGTCAGGCGTTTTCGATCAGTTCGGACGGCCAGCCGATCCGCACCAGCAGTCCATCCGGCCCGTTGATCCCGACCTCATACAGCCCCCATTCGCGATGGCGCAAAATGCCTCCCGGCCGGATGACCAGATCATCGACCCGCGCCGCTATCGCCGCCACATCGGGCGTGCGCAGATAGACGCCAAAGGGATTATGCGCCGGCACATCCCAGGGCGGCGCGCCAGCCTGGGTCAGATGCACCTCGCACCCCCACCCTTCCATGATATGATAATGGTGATCGCCGCCGATCCGCGTGAAGCCCAGCCTTTCCCAGAAGGCCAGGGCAATGGCGACGTCATTGCTGGGCACGATCGCGAAAGCGCCGACGCCTGGAATTGCGGACATGGCCTTACCCTCCCGTTGCGCCGTCATGGCCACATAACAAAAAAGCCCCCGCCATGCCTGCGCGTGACGGGGGCCTTTCTCAATCAGCGTGGGGCCGTTCAGCCGCCAAAACCGAAATTCAGGAATTCGGGCACCGGACCGTTCCAGCCATCGTCCGGACCATCATCGGGTTCCTGACGGCGGCCATGCGGCGCTGGGCGTGCAGCCGGCGCATCGCGGCGGTCGTCACGACGATCATCCCGCTTGTCGCTGCGCCGGTCATCCTTGCGCTCGGGCTTGCGGCGCGCGTCGCGGCCACCGGAACGCTCATTGTCGCGCTCCTCGCGATCGGCCTTGCGCGGCTCTTCCTTGGTGCGCGGCGCAGGCGCAGCCGCTACCGGCGTTTCGACATAATCGATCTTGGTGCCGATCAGCTTCTGGATATTGTCGATCGCCTCGGCATCCTCGGCCGCGACGAAGGTATAGGCAACGCCCTTGGCCCCCGCGCGACCGGTACGGCCGATGCGGTGGACATAGTCATCGGGATGCCAGGGTGCGTCGAAATTGAAGACGTGGCTGACGCCCTTGATGTCGAGGCCGCGGGCCGCGACGTCCGACGCCACCAGGATGTTCACGCTGCCATCGCGGAACCGCTCCAGTTCGGCGATACGCGATGCCTGGTCGATATCACCATGGATCTCGCCCGACTTGAAGCCGTGGCGCTGCAGGCTCTTATTCAGTTCGCGCACCGTCGTCTTGCGGTTGCAGAAGATCACCGCGCTCTGCACGTCTTCTGCTTCCAGCATCGCGCGCAGCGCTTCACGCTTCTTGCGCGAATCAACCTTCACCAGTCGCTGGGTGATGTTGGTCGACGCCGTTGCCGGGCGCGCCACCTCGATCGACTTGGGATTGTCCAGGAAACGATCGGCCAGCTTCTTGATGACCGGCGGCATGGTGGCAGAGAAGAGAAGTGTCTGGCGCTGCGCCGGCAGCTTGGTGCAGATTTCCTCGATATCCGGGATGAAGCCCATGTCGAGCATACGGTCGGCTTCGTCGATGACCAGCATGTTGCAGCCATTGAGCAGGATCTTGCCGCGCTGGAACAGGTCCATCAGGCGGCCCGGCGTCGCGATTAGAACGTCGACGCCCTTTTCCAGCGCCTTGATCTGGTCGCCCATCTGCACGCCGCCGATCAGCAGCGCCATGGAGAGCTTGTGATATTTGCCGTATTTCTCGAAATTTTCGGCCACCTGGGCGGCGAGTTCGCGGGTCGGCTCCAGGATCAGGCTGCGTGGCATCAGCGCACGGGCGCGGCCATGCGCCAGGATGTCGATCATCGGCAGCACGAAGCTGGCGGTCTTGCCCGTGCCCGTCTGCGCGATGCCGATGATGTCCTTCATCATCAACACCGGCGGGATCGCCTGCGCCTGGATCGGCGTGGGCGTGTCGTAACCCGCCTCGGTTACGGCCTTGAGCAATTCGTCGGAGAGGCCGAGATCGGCAAAAGTCATTCAAATGTCCGGGACAGGAGGTTGGCCGTCCTGCGCGTCCGCACGACGGAAATCGCGCGCGACTTGCGAAAATATCGCCATCTTGTCAAGGAAATCGCGCAGCATGCTGGCCAAACCAGCCGTTTTTCTGCCGATCAATCTTCGGCGTCCGCTTCCACCAGCCGCCTGAAGCTGTCGATCCCGCAGCTCGCGCCACTGCGGGCCTGCAACTCGTCCCGCCCCGAACAGAGCGATCCATCCTCGTCCGGCTCGACATAGAAGCCCGAATAGAAGCTGGCGGAATCACATCCCCGCTCCAGCCGCGCGCGGTAGCGATGCTTGTCCGCCAGGATCAGGTCGACCCCGTTGGACACCACGATGCTGGCCCCGCGAATCGATCGCAGCGCCACACAGCGCGGCCCCTTCTTCTCTTCCCAGCGCTCGTCGCTCTTGGGCACGACTCGCGTCGGCGCCCGCCCCTTGGCCATCGGAACACGAATGATCACGCGCTGCTCGATCGTCAGTTGCGCCCATTGCACCGGGTCGGCAGCAGGCGCTGCAAGCAGCATCAGGATGGTATGAACCAAGCGGAACCCCTTTTGGGAGTGGCAAGCTATCGGCCAACGGTTGAACCGTCGATGAATTCCGGGGCATAGCATGTCCCATGACAGAACAAGCCATAATCGCACAGGATGCCATCGATCGCTTCGTCGCCCTGCTCGGCCCCAAGGGCGTCATTACCGATGCCGACGATATCGCCCCCTGGGTCAGCGACTGGCGCGGCCGCTATCATGGAACGGCCCGCGCGATCTTGTCCCCGGCCACGACACGCGAAGTGGCCGGCTGCGTGGCGCTGGCAGCGGAACTGGGCATTGCCCTCGTCCCCCAGGGCGGAAACACGTCGATGGTCGGCGGCGCGACACCGCCAGCCGATGGATCGGCGCTGATCCTGTCACTGCGCCGCATGAACCAGATCCGCAGCCTGTCAGCCGACGACAATCTGGCAGTGTGCGAGGCCGGGGTCATCCTTTCCAACCTGCACGACGCTGCCGAAGCGGCCGGCCGTCGCTTTCCGCTCAGCCTGGGTGCCAAGGGATCAGCCACGATCGGCGGCCTCACTTCGACCAATGCCGGCGGCACCCAGGTGCTGCGCCACGGCACGATGCGCGCGCTGGTCGAGGGGATCGAGGCGGTGCTGCCCGACGGCAGCATCTTCGACGGGCTGGACGCACTCAAGAAGGATAATCGCGGATATGACATCAAGCAGTTGCTGATCGGCGCGGAAGGCACGCTGGGCGTCATCACCGCGGCCGCCCTGCGGCTGGTGCCCGGCATCGCCGCCCGCGCGGTCGGCTGGGTCGGCGTAAAGACGCCCGCCGACGCCCTCGCCCTGCTGCGCCTGGTCGAAGGCGAACTGGGTGACAGCGTCGAGGGGTTCGAGGTGATTGCCGACGATGGCCTTGGCCATGTCCTGTCCCATATTCCCGGCACACGCTGCCCGATCGAGACCCGCACGCCCTGGCATGTGCTGATTGAAGTCGACCATGGCGACATGCGCGAGCCCGGCCCGACCGAGCGACTGGAAGGCGCGCTCGGCCTGGCGCTGGAACGCGGCATCGCGATCGACGCCGCCATTGCCGCCAGCGAAGCGCAGGCGGAGGCCTTCTGGCGCATCCGCGAATCCCTGTCGGAATCCGAAAAGGCGCAGGGGCCCGCGCTGCAATATGACATCAGCGTGCCGGTGCCGCGCATGCCAGCCTTCATGCTGGAGGCTGCCGCCGCCGCCGAAGCAGCCTTCCCCGGCACGACCGCCTCTTCCTTCGGTCATCTGGGCGATGGCAATGTCCATTTCCATGTCCGCGCGCCCAGGGGCACCAGCGACGGTCCGGCCTGGATCGCGGCGCAGGGCCAGGCGATCAACGCCTTCGTCCATGACGCGGTGGTCGCCGCGGGCGGTTCCATCTCGGCCGAGCATGGCATTGGCCAGATGAAGCGCGCCGAACTCGGACGCCTCGCCAGCCCGGCCCGCATCCATGCCCTGCGCGCGATAAAGACAGCCTTCGATCCGGGCGGCATCATGAACCCCGACAAGCTCATCCCTCGCCCCGACGAGGGTTGAGCGCAGCATATCCACAAAGCGATTGCCTAGCGGGATAGCTCCGATTATCCCGTCACACCCATATTCGGATCAGCGACGCAAGCCTTGCGCGCTTTCTAACAGGACGGAACAACATCATGGCCAGCGCGCCCGCGAACAGCCTTCCCATCTTCTACAACGACCTGATCCCGCTCAGCACCGTCGATCATGCCGATTATCGCACCCAGCCGGTCGATGCCGCTCCGTTCCTGGTAACCCAGCACGCCGTGCCGCTGACCATCGACGAATTCGTCTCGGCCCAGCGTTTCGTGCCCATCATCTTCTCGGCGGGCCAGGATTCGGTGCCGCTCGCGCTGATGGGCCTCAACGAAGGCGTGAACGTCTTCGTCGATGACGAAGGCAAGCTGCGCGGCCCGGCCTATATCCCGGCCTATGTCCGCCGTTACCCCTGGATGCTGGCCAAGCTGCGTCCCGACAGCGACGAACTCTCGCTCTGCTTCGACCCGACCAGCAAGGCGATCGGCACCGAAGGCGACGGCCCGGTCCTGTTCGAAAATGGCCAGCCGACCGACGTGACCAAGGGCATCCTGAAGTTCTGCGAGGATTTCGAGCAGGCAGCCGCCCGCACCGGCCAGTTCATGAAGGATCTGGCCGAGATGGACCTGCTGATGGACGGCGAAGTCGCGATCCAGACCCCGAACAACGAGCAGCCCTTCGTCTATCGCGGCTTCCGCATGGTGAACGAGGAAAAGCTGCGCGACCTGCGCGGTGACCAGCTGCGCAAGATCAACCAGAACGGCCTGCTGCCGCTGATTCACGCCCATCTCTTCTCGCTGCAGTTGATGCGCGAGATCTTTGAAGGCCAGGTCAACCAGGGCAAGGGTCCGATCGCCGTACCGGCCGCGCCGGTGGCCGTGGAAGCCTGAAAGCCCGATTAACTCCGTTAATCGCAAATATATCGGTATAGGGCGGGGCTTGCTCTTGAAAGCAGCCTCGCCCTGCCCTATTTCTATTGCATGCGATGCACCTGCCCCCCTTTCGGGTGTGTCGTATAGGGCGCCTCCCCCTTGGAGGCGTCTCCTCCCTGAACCTGGCCACCCCGTGCATCGCATGGGGTGGTTTTTTATGGGCCGCAGTCGACGTAGGGGCCGCGAAAACTTTTCACCGCTTTCGCTTGACGCCATCGCCTCCCCTGCCTAAAGGCACGCCCCTGCCTGTCGCCCATGCGACATACGGCCCCTTCGTCTAGCGGTTAGGACGCGGCCCTCTCACGGCTGAAACACGGGTTCGATTCCCGTAGGGGTCACCAGCAAAATCAATGACTTAGTTGGCATTGAAGAACGCCGAGATCGCCAATTCTCCAATAAGCGATTCTTTTCCTCACACTCAGTGATCATCTGTGGACGCCGTCGGACGATCCTTGCCATGGATCAGTATAAATAAGGCTGAAACGAGGGTAACTCTAGCCATCCGATCTCAAGCAATGGTTGCCCGCTCGCTGCCCTCCTGAATGTACTCGAATTTCAAAAACTATCGCTGGTCTAGGAATGTCTGTCGCGACGCTACCCAGCTGATGAACGGCCTGGGTGACAGGCTGCGGTTCGGCAGATTCGGAGAGCCGAAGGCGAGGTAGCAACCGTTCGCCGGCGCATGATCCGTAAGGGCGGCGGCGTTGTTGAGCATCGCTATCTGCCGACGCATTACGTGCATTGATAATCGTTCGCAACAACTCATGTGCCGCTTGTTCATGACTGCTATCGGGGCGGTGTGTTCAGCACCTGAGCGTCAGGGACAGCCGCATACCGGCCGTCCAGGCATGACCAAATTCCACATTCCACGAATTTCTTGCTATCCTGTTCGATAGCCCATAGTTCCCAGCCCGTCCCCTAACGGGGGGCAAGATCGCGTTGGTGCTTCGAAAGAGGCTTAAAAGGGAACGCGGTGGAGGGGCACTGCCCCTGAAGCCGAGGCTGTCCCTGCAACTGTAAGCGGATAGCGCGATGCATATCGCGGCAGGCCAAGGATGCCTGTCGCAGCCACTGGGCCGGACGCTAACTCCTGCGAGGCCTGGGAAGGCCGTGCATCGTGCGATGACCCGTGAGCCAGGAGACCTGCCAGCGTCCGGTCGCTCTTGCCTTGGTCCAGGGGATGGCCGCGGCACGGTGTACTCCGTCTGAGCGACGAACTTGCGGCCAGGCCGCAACGGTGGGTTCCGCCGGTCGCTCGTTTGCGCCCGGTCTCCACCGCTGCGCCCGTGCGAGGAGACGTCCTCCTGCGCGGGAACCTGTCCGTTCGACTGGAAAACGCAACGGGGGTTACACATGAATACACGATCGCTTCTTTCCGGCCTGATCCGTTCCGGCGCATCATGTTGCGCACTGGCGGCAAGTGTCACCGCAACGCATGCTCAGGAGACCGCCGACGCCGCGCCCGATGGCACGGAGAACATCGTCGTCACGGCGCGCAAGGCCGGCGTCCTGCAACTTGGCCAGCAGGCCGATGCCTCCAGCCGCCTTGGCCTGACGCCTATGCAGACGCCCGCAAGCGTCGATGTCATCACCAAGGAGATGATCCGCAGTCTTGGTGACCGCACGGTCGTTGCGGCGGCGGCGCGCGCGCCGGGCCTGATCAACAATTCCTCGGCATTCGGCTATTCCCTGAGTTCGCGCGGGTTCACCGGCTACACCTCGGTGATGCAGCTCTATGACGGTATGCGGGTCTATACGACGACCACGCAGACCTTCCCCGCCGATCCCTGGATGGCCGAGCGCATCGAGGTGCTGCGCGGCGCAGCGTCCGTGCTCTATGGCGAAGGCGGCATCGGCGGCGCCATCAACGTTGTGCGCAAAAAGCCCAACACCGAAGAGTTCGAAGGTGAACTACGCCTCAGCGGCGGCTCTTTCGATACATATGCAGCGGCCGGCGGGATCGGCGGGCCAATCGGGGACAAGCTGTCCTACCGCGTGGATCTCAGCTACAACCGGTCGGACGGCTGGATGGAGCGCGGACGCTCCCGTAGTCTCGCCCTGTCGGCCGCGCTGCGCTACCAGGCCAGTGACGATCTGGTGCTGACCCTGACGCATGATCGCGCCGATCTAGATCCGACGATCTGGTACGGCACGCCGCTGCGTGATGGCAAGCTGGTGCGCAAAATCCGCAAGAAGAACTACAATATCGCCGACCGCTCGCTGCGCTTCGACGATGCCTGGACCCAGGCCAAGGCGGAATGGACGCCTTCAGACGGGGTGACGATCACCAACGTCGCCTATTACCTCACCGGCTTCAAGCACTGGCGCAATGCAGAAGGCTATGCCTGGTCCGGCGATCAGATCCGCCGGTCGAGCTATCTGGAAATCTTCTACAAGACCAAGCAGTGGGGCGACCGCTTCAACGCGGTTTTCGACCACACATTGCTGGGCATGGACCACCGCCTGAGCCTGGGCGGAGAGTATAACAGCGGATCGCTGCTGCGCACCGACAGTTCGCCCAATTCCCGATCCGACCTGGTGGATCCCTACGACTACGCGCCCGGCACGTTTCTGGATGGCGCCTTCGGCACCCGGTACAAGTATAAGACAGATGTGCAGCAATGGGCGCTGTTCGGCGAAAGCCGCCTCTCGCTGTCGGATCGACTGTCGCTGGTGACGGGCCTGCGCTACGATCGCCCGAAGACCGAGCGCCACGATGCGCTCGATCCGACCGCCGACTACACCGCGCGCTATCCCAGTACCAGTTGGCGTGCGGGGCTGGTCTACAATCCCACGGACACGATCTCGCTTTACGCGCAATATTCCGCGGCCGCCGATCCGGTGACGGCGTTCCTCACCGCGACGCTGGCACAAACCAGCTTCGATGTATCCACCGGGCGGCAATGGGAAGCGGGTGCCAAGGCAACCTTCCTCGACGGGCGCGGCGAATTCACGCTGTCGGGCTATCGCATCGTCAAGAAGAAGATCCTGACCCGCTCCGCCAATGATCCCACGGTGTCTGTGCAGGTCGGCCAGCAATCGTCCTACGGCGTCGAGGCATCGTTCGGACTGGCCGTGACCAAGTCCTTCAGCATCCTGGCCAACGGCACGATCCTGAACGCGCAATATGACGACTTCGACGAACTTGTCGGCACGGAGCTTGTCAGCCGCAACGGCAACATGCCGATCGGCGTTGCCGAAAAGGCAGCCAATCTGTGGCTTTCTTGGCGGCCGGTGCAACCGCTGCACCTCGACACCGGCCTGCGCCATGTCGGCAAGCGCTATTCGGACGCCGCCAATACCCGTCGCATTCCGGCCTATACGCTCGTCGATGCTTCGGCGCGCTACGACCTGGGAAAGAAGACGAGCGTGACGCTCAACCTGCGCAATGTCTTCGACCGGATCTACGTCCAGAACAGCTATTCCACCTCGCAGTGGGTGCTGGGTGAGCCGCGCAGCGTCGCGGTGACGTTCGAGCAGCGGTTCTGATCGTGCCGGCGAGGCAGGAGCCGGGCTGGCGCACCATCGCGCCGCGCGTGCTGGCATCGACGGTCGGCACCTATGGTCTGTGTTATGCGTGGATTTGCGCGGCGGTACGCCTGCTGCCGATGGATGCGGTTGACGCCAACATCCTTGCGACCTGCCTCGCCTTCATATTGTTCGTTGCGGTGATCCTTCGCGCCTTCGCGGTGCGCAGCGTCACGCGGATCTGGGGCGAACTGCTGGTGGGCACGGCCCTCCCCTTCGCCCTGATGCTGGGGGTCGCCAGATGAAGGATAGCCTGCGCCAATCCATGGGCTGGTTCCATACATGGTGTGGGCTGCTGTTCGGCTGGGTTTTGTTTGGCATCCTGCTGACCGGATCGCTGGCGGTGTTCTATACCGAGATCAACCTCTGGACCACGCCCGAACTGCGCTCTCCGGTGGCCATCGACCGGGGACGAGCCGTAGCGATGGGACGGGATTATCTCACCCGCATCGCTCCGGATGCCAGGCAATGGCGTATCGTCATCCCCACTTCGCGCGAACCTGTGCTGCGGCTGGTGTGGACCGACGAAGCGGGCAAGGCCACCACCCACCGCCTCGATCCGCAGACCGGCGTCCGCATCCCGCGCGACATGGACGCCGGCTTCTTCTTCATGCGCTATCATTACACGCTGGGGATCGATCGCAAGTCCAGCCCCATCGGCTTCCTGATCGTGGGCGCGGCAGGCCTTGCCATGCTGGCCGCATCGATCAGCGGTGTCATCATTCACAAGCGCATATTCCGCGATTTCTTCATCTTCCGCCCCTGGGCCTCGCGCCAGCGGGCGTGGATGGATGCGCACAACCTTCTCTCGGTGCTGCCGCTGCCGTTCCACATGATGATGGCCTATACCGGCCTCGTCCTGATCTATTACGCCTATATCCCCGCCGGCGTCGCGACGCTGAACGGCGGCGACGTCAAAGCCTATCAGACTGCGGCTGCGCAATCGCGCTACATCGATGTGGAGACACCCGCCGGATCGCCACAGGCCACGGTTGCGCTGATGCCGCTGGTGGCGCGCGCCGAGCGCGCATGGGGTGGCGGAGCGGCCGTCAACATCTATGTGAGCCATCCCGATCGTGCCAATGCCGCAGTCGAGATCTGGCGACAGCGCGACGATCGCATCGCCAACTTCCCCGATCGCGTCGACTTCGCAGGCGCCGACGGCCGGTTGCTGCGCGTTCTGGTGAAGCGCTCCCCGGCCCGCGAGACCCAGGCCTTCCTTGCCGGACTGCACTTCATCGAATGGGGCGGAATCGCTGCCCGCTGGCTCTATTTCCTGACCGGGCTCGCCAGCACCGCGATGGTCGGGGCTGGCCTTGTCCTCTTTACCGAAAAGCGGGCGCGCCGGGGCGGATCGGCATTTCACGCCATGGCAGGCCGGATCACCATCGCCGCTGTGGCTGGAAACATGATCGCCTGTGCGGCGTACCTGCACGGTGAGCAGTTGCTGCCTTCCGGCATCGAAGACCGGCGCAGTATGGCCGCATCTATCTACTTCCTGGCCTGGCTGCTGAGCCTCATCCCTGCCGGTGCGCGGCCTTGGTCCAGCGCGTGGCCAGAGCAGTTGCGTGCGGCGGCGTTGCTCTGCCTGACTATTCCCGTGAGCACGGCTCTGGCGGGAACGCCGCTGACGTCAACGCTGGCTCATGGCGATGGTATCCGCTCAGGCGCAGACCTGACGGCGCTGGCGATGGGCGTCATCTTGTGGATCGCAGCAGGCAGGATCGCTCGCAGGCCGGCCGGAGGCGCTGCGCAGTGATCGTGAACCTGGCCCTATCCCTGGTCCTTGCGGTGGCCGGCTTCGATGCCATCCGGCGCGGCACATCCCGAAGACACATCGTCTATCGAGCCGCCTGGCGCGCGGGCGGAGCCGCATCGCTGGTTCTGGCGATCCTTCCCGTCGCGCAACTGGCCACGACCAACCTGATCGCTTCGCTGCTCTGGTTCTTCTGTATCCTGCCGTTGGCCGGGCTCATTGTCGTTTTTGGAAAACCCATTCGCCAGTCATCTGGGCGTCCCGATATTGACTGAACGCGATTGCCCTCTCGATGTCATGACCTGCATATCGATCCTGAAGCAAAGGCTGACTATCACTGCCTCGGTCGTGACGCACAATTGGTTCAACCGTCTCTAGATGATACGGGTCGGTCCGGCGCATAAATTGATTGTCCATCGGATGCGGCAAACCGTTTCCTGCGCCATTGCAGGCGTCGAGATTATTGCTGGCCCACTCACCACACTCGCAGTGGCGAGCGACACGGAGATCGACCGCACGGAAACCTTGCCTTGTTCGAGGCCCTTTGAATTCAGCACTTCTAACTCCCTCCATTCGACATTCGGGATGGAGGCGCACCTGCTATTGAGAATACCTTGCAATTCATACGTTCGCATGCGGTCAAACGAGAGGTCGAATTTCAGAAAAATAATTTCAGGCGAAAATCACGATCAGACTACGGGACAATTGCACGGATCGCAGGCCGAGAGATTTCTGAAGCCGGGATATGGCTGCAACCGGATCGTCGATGCGAAATACGCCACAGACGTGCAGGGATGATGCGTCGCCCACTATAGTCATGTAGCCGGGATGATAGCGGCCGATCTCGGCCACGACCTGACATAGCGGCGCATCCTTGAATACGAGCACGCCGTCCGTCCAGGCGGTGGCCGCTTCCGTATTGATGGAACGAGGAGCATCGATACGGCCATCGGCGCCATAGCGGATGGACTGGCCTTCCCGCAGAATGAGGCTGGCCCCCTTGCCCTCTCCGCTGACGAGCATCACGCTGTGCTCTGTCGCGGTAACCTCAGTGTCGGCGCCCGTCCGGCGGACCGAGAATTGCGTGCCCAGCGCCATCGTTTCACCGATTGCTGCCTGGACGGTGAAGGGGCGGGAACGATCGGGCGCAACCGTGAACAGCGCCTCGCCTTTCAACAACCGGATTCGGCGATCCGTCGAGCGGATCTCGATCGTGACCGCACTAGGGCGGATCGACATTCGGGATTCCCAAAGCGGATGATCGCTGATTCATAGGACGCCGTGTTGATGCGCGGAGTGGATGATGGCGGCGAAGCGGTACGAGTTGAACGAGGTGCAATGGGAGAGGATTGCGCCGTTGCTACTGGGCAAAGCGACCGATCCGGGGCGGTCGGGAACGGATAACCGCCTGTTCGTGAACGGATGTTTGTGGGTGCTGCGGTCAGGAGCGCATTGGTGCGATCTGCCGGAGCGCTATGGCAAGCGGAAGACGGTGCATCGCCGCTTCAGCCGTTGGTGCCATGCGGGTGCCTGGTAACGGGTGTTCGACGCACTGACGGCCGACCGGGACAACCAGTATTTGATGATCGACAGCGCCATCGTTCGCACGCACCAGCAGGCGGCGACCGGAAAAGGGGGGCGTGCGATCAGGCGCTGGGGCGTTCCCGAGGCGGACTGACCACCAAGATACACATGCTTGCGGACCCGCTCGGCCGGCCGCTGCGCTTCATCATCACGCCCGGCCAGACTGGCGACGTTACTCAGGCGCCGGCCCTGCTGCACGGACAGGAAGCCGTCGTCGTGCTCGCCGACAAAGCTTATGACAGTAATGCTTTACGGACAATCATCGCGAAAATGGGCGCCGAAGCGCTCATACCTTCAAACCGCTGCCGTAAGATCGCCATCCCGCATGACGCGCTGATCTACAAACACCGCAATCGTATCGAACGATGTCTCGGCAGGCTCAAACACTTCCGCCGCTTCGCAACACGCTACGATCGCCGCACCATCCACTTCGCCAGCTTCACAAACCTCGCCGCCGCCATGATCTGGTTACGCTGAATGTCGATCCGCGCTAGCCGAAAAACAAACTGCGGTCCGGGACCGGATTGCACATCGGTCGAAAAACTGATGGTCCATGACCATTCAAAATCGCCCATCAGGAATCAATTATACTGTTGTCAAATTTCAACTATCCTAAACTTTCAGCGTCCACGGGGTCACCAGAAAATCTCTCGACATCCCTATTTATAACGCCGCTCATCGGGTGCTTCCCCTATGGCGTGCCATCTTGATCCTAGATAGGCTTAATCCCGGACAATCGGGGGGATCGGATCATGGGCGCCTTGCGCGATTACGCTGTTCGCTTTGCCACCATTCTGCCATTGACGCTGCTGCTCCCCCACCCCGCCCTTGCCCAAGGCGATCGCGCCACATCGCCGCCCGAATTTGCCCGCCGCGCCGACAATCTGAAGCCGGGCCAATGGGTCTGGGCGCCACAGGTATCGCCGACCGGGCCGCTGCTCGTCTATGTCGATCTCTCGCGCCAGATCGCGACCGTCTATCGCAACGGCGTGCGCATCGCCGTGTCCACCATCTCCTCGGGCAAGGAAGGCCATGCAACACCCACCGGCGTCTTCACCATCCTGCAAAAGGACAAGGACCATCGGTCCAGCACCTATAATAACGCGCCCATGCCCTATCAGCAGCGCCTGACCTGGGACGGGGTCGCGCTCCATGCCGGCGGTCTGCCGGGCTATCCCGAAAGCCATGGCTGCATCCACCTGCCCTATAAATTCTCGCAGGAACTGTTCGCCATCACCAGCCTGGGCGCGACCGTGGTGGTTCAGGGCAATGCCGCCACCCATATGCGCACCAGCCAGGCAAGCCTCTTGTCGCCGATCAACGACAAGGGCGAGCAGGTCGAATATCGCCCGCTCAAGGGCGAGGAATATCGCTGGCAGCCTGAACTGGCGACCAGCGGCCCGCTGACCATCATCGTCTCTAAGAAGGAGCAGCGGATCGTCGTGCTGCGCAACGGCACGGAAATCGGCCGCAGCGTCGCCGAGATCAAGGATGGCGATCCCGGCTCCCATGTCATCACCCTCACCATGGGGAAGGATGGCAAGACCCACTGGCTCTATGTCGGCTTGCCGGGCCATGAAAATGATGTCGAGAATGTCGTGGACGAAGCGGTGCTGAACCGAGTGCGTCTGCCGCGCGGCTTCTATGACAAGATCCGCAGCCAGTTGAAGCCGGGCACCACCATCCTCGTCACGGATTCCAGTGTCGGCGCCTCCACCGGCGAGAAGCTCACGATCATGGACGCCGTCGCCCCCCAGCCCTGACCGTTCGATCACCAAGCATCGCCACGGCGGAGCCCTCTATGCTTGCGGGCGTCCATCCCCATGCGCACAAACTGTCGGAAAGAGCAGCATGCCACAGGAAAGGATGAGGATAATGCCCCGCTTCACCGCCGAAACCGCCATTGCCGCGCTGGAGATCGAGCAACTGGTGATCGACTGGGGCTATGATCTCGACCTCAACGGCGGCATGAACGTCGCGCCGCTCTGCACCGACGATTGCCATTATCTGGTCGGCGGCACGCTGCATCAGGGCCATGGCCCCATCACCGCCTTCTACACCGCCCGCAACGAGCGCGTCGCCACCCAGCAAAAGGATGGCGTCCGCACCCAGCGGCACACCATCACCAACATGCGCATTCAATTCCCGGCCGCCGACCATGGCAGCGCGCAGTTCATGCTGGTCAATTATTCGGGTGAGGGCAAGGCGCCGATCCTGAACCTGGTCGGCCCGACCATCGTCGCCGATTGCCGCATGGAATTCCGCCGGGATGCGGACGGCGAATGGCGCATCTCGCTGTTCGACAGCACGCCGATGTTCATTGGCAATGATCCGTTCCTCAACGCCGCCGTCGTCCGGAAATAGGGCAGTTCGCCGCCGGGCAGGGCTGACATGGAAATGCCGAACCCGGCGCACAATGTTACAGACATCGCCGCAATCTGAAATCGCCGGGCAAAATCACACGCAGACACTTCGCCTGACCAGCGTCAGACGCGGAGTGCAGCGTGATACAACAGCCGATCAATTTCCCGGCCCGGACCGAAAAGACAGACAGGAAGACGCAGTCGATCTGCTTCTTCTTCAACGCGCAGATCCATCATCTTCTGCACGCCATGCCGCTGGCACTGGAATTGTCGCATGATCCGCGCTTTCGCGTCGATATCATCGCGGCCGGCGCCGATCATATTGCGCTGGCCCGCGACCTAGCAGCCCGTCATGGCGGCGGCCGGCTGAACTTCATCCATCTCGACAATATCTGGCTGCGCAGCCTGTCCCATCTGTCGGGCCACGCCAGCCCGCCCAAGCTCGCTACCCTCCTCGTCGCGCGCCGCCGCCTCGCGCGCTATGACGCGATCGTCGTGCCCGAACGCACCTCGCTGCTGCTGCGCCGTCTCGGGCTGGCGGACAGCCGCTTCATCCATACCTGTCATGGCGCGGGCGACCGCGCGGTCGGCTATGATCCGCGCATCGCGCTGTTCGACTTCGTCCTGCTGGCGGGCGAGAAGCAGCGCCGCCGGATGCTGGCGCAGGGCCTGATCCGCGAGGATCATTACGCCATTGCCGGCTATGGCAAGTTCGACCTGACCCAGGGCCAACGCCCGGCCAGCCCCTTTACCGACAATCGCCCGATCATCCTCTACAACCCGCATTTCTCGCCGCGCCTCTCCTCCTGGCAGGCAATGGGAATGGATGTGCTGCGCCAGTTCGCGGCCGATGATCGCTTTAATCTGATCGTCGCGCCCCATGTCCGCCTGTTCGACAATCGCCGCAAGCGCGCCGCGGCCGAGCGCATGCTGGCTGAATTTGCCGCCCTGCCGCATGTCCATGTCGACCTCGGCAGCCGGGCGAGCGTTGACATGAGCTATGTCCAGCTTGCCGCCGCCTATATCGGCGACGTGTCGAGCCAGATCTACGAATTCATCGCCACGCCGCGCCCCTGCCTCTTCCTCAACGGCCATCGCGCGCAATGGCGCGACGATCCCAACTATGCTCATTGGCATTATGGCCCGGTCCATGAATCCGCCGATCGCATCCCGGACAAGGTCGCCGCCGCCATGGCCGCCCATGGCATGTATGACGCCGCCCAGCGACGCGGCCTGTCCGATACCTTCGCCAGCGGCGGCGCCCCCGCTTCGGCGCGCGCGGCCAGGGCCGTTGCGGATTATCTGACGCGCGGCGCACCGGCAGCGAGACCCGTTCCGACACTCTATCCGCTGCGGGAGGCGCTGCGCCATGGCTGATGCCGATCGTCGCCTCTGGCTCGTCGCCCGCGTCCATGCCCCCGATGAGGGCGGGGTCCAGACCTATGTGGCCGAAACCGCCCGCGCCTATGCCGCGCTGGGCTGGCGCGTCACCCTGTTCGCCAAATCCTCGGCCGGTCCGCGCCGGGTCAGCAGCGACGGCGTCGAACTGATCGATGTCGGCCCGACTTCGCGCATGCGGGTCTATGGCCGGCTGTTCCGCGCCATGGCCGGCGCCTGGCTGCGTGGTGAGCGCCCACAGGCGATCCATGCCTGCACCTGGCGCGCAGCCCTGCCTGCCCTCGCCTTTCCCCGCCCCCTCATCGTGACCATCCATGGCCGGGAAGTCGGTCGCCCGGCCGGTGGTGCCTTCGCCCTGCTGCGGCTGGTGCTGCGCCGCGCCCGGCGCATCGTCGCGGTCAGCGCCGTCACCCGCGACCTGCTGATACAGCGCCTGCCCGATCTCGCCGCGCGCACCATCGTCGCCTGGAACGGCGTCCGCATGCCGGCCGACCGCCCTACCACCGCGTTCCAGAATGGCGATGCACCCGCCCAGGTTCTCACCGTCTGCCGCCTCGTCGCGCGCAAGAATATTCCGGCCGCGATCGACGCCGCCGCTGCCTGCCTGCGCGAGGAGGCCTCGCTGCGCTACACCATCGTCGGCCGCGGCGTGGACGGCATCCGCATCCAGCAGACCGTGCGCCGCCACCAGTTGGAGGATCATGTCCGGCTGGCCGGCTATGTCTCCGACGCGGAACTGGCCGAGCAATATCGCGACGCCGACATCTTCCTCCACCCCCAGATCGCGCTGGAGGATGGCGCCGAGGTGGAGGGCTTCGGCCTCAGCGTCGCCGATGCCATGGCACAGGGGCTGGCCTGCATCGTCGGCGCGGATGGCGGCCCGGCCGAACTGGTCCGCGACGGCGTCACCGGCCTGGTCGTCGACGGCAATTCCCTCGGCGCATTGCGCGCGGCGCTCGCGCTGCTGGCGCGCGATCCCGCGCTCTGCCGCCGGCTGGGCGATCAGGCGCGGATCTGGGCCGCGAACAACCTGTCGTGGGAACGGCATTGCCGCCTGATCCTGCACGAACTGCCGCCCCGTCGCCCCGCCCCGTCTCGCAGCACGCCCGCACTCACCGAAGGAGGATAGGATGCGCAACTACAGGGGCCCCATCATCCATATCGGCTATCACAAGACCGGAACCACCTGGTTCCAGGATATTTTCTATCCCGCCGTCCGCAATCGTCGCTACCTGCCCCGCGCTGTGGCACGGGCCGCCTTCCTGGAGGCCGGCGCGCTCCATTTCGAACCTGACCAGGCCCGCCACGAGCTGGGCCAGGACCGCGACGACATCATCCTGTGCGAGGAAAATCTGAGCGGCGGGCTGCATAATGGCGGGCTGGCCGGCAATCTTTCCAAGGATGTCGCCGGCCGCATCCGCGATACGCTGCCCGACGCGCAGATCGTCATCTTCGTGCGCGATCCCTGCTCGGCCATCGCGTCGGCCTATCTCCAATATGTGAAGGGCGGCGGCACTTTCGGCATCCATCGCTATCTGTTCGGTCGTGACCGGCTCGGCCCGGTGGCGCCGGAGCGGGACGAGGCGCCCGGCTTCCGCCGTGAACATTTCGACTATGCCCGGCTGATCGCTCATTATGATCGGCTGTTCGGCGCGGACAATGTCCATGTCTTCCGCTATGAGGATTTTCGCGCCGATCCGCGCGGCTTCGCCGCCGCCTATGCCGCCCGTTTCGGGCTGGACGTCACGCTCGACCGGCTGGACTGGGGCACACGCAACCCCTCCCCCGGCCGGCTTCTGCTCTGGGCCTTTCGCGCGGCCAATCTCTTCACCCGGCGCGCCGTCGCGGACAAGGACTGCCTGCTCCATCTGCCCGGCTGGTATGGGCTCAGCCGCAAACTGCTCCGCCGCGCCAATGCCTCGGGCCGCTTCGGCCGTCCGCTGCGCATGCGCGACATATTGGGCGAGGGCGCCATCGCCCATTTCAACGACTATTATCGGCATGGCGAGGCCGCCATTGCCGACCGACTGGAACAACAGACATGCCGCGACGCGAAATCACGCGACGGGATGGCCGCGACGGCGCCGTCCTATGCTCGATCATGCAGAACAGCCACATCCTCCTTGCCGACGATGACGCAGCACTGCTGACGTCGCTGTCGGACTATTTCGGCCGCTATGGCTTCGACGTCGACACCGCCGCCAATCTCGCCGATATGCGCCGCCTTTCGGAAGAGGGTCATTATGACCTGTTGATCGCCGAACCGATGATGCCGGGCCAGCATACTGCCGGCCTGCTACGCGAATTCGCGTTCGAACGGCGCATCCCGGTCATCATCCACAGCCGCGCCAGCAGCGACATCGATCGCATCCTGGGCCTGGAAATGGGCGCGGAAGATTATCTGACCAAGCCCTGCAACGCCCGCGAACTGCTCGCCCGCGCCAATGCGGCCCTGCGCGCCCGTCGCCGCCAGGCCGATGCCGGCACCATGGCTACGGCACCGCGCGACAATAGCTGGGTCGCCTTCCAGGGCTGGCGCTTCGACCTTACCACCCGCCAGTTGTTCGATCCGAGCGGCGGCACCATCTCGCTGTCCGAGGGCGAATATCAGTTGCTGCGCGTCTTCGTGGCCAATGCGCGCCAGGTGCTCAACCGCCACCAGTTGCTCGATCAGGTCTATGGCGCGTCGAGCGACCATTATGACCGCGCCATCGATGTCCAGCTGTGCCGTCTGCGTCGCAAATTGTCGGCCGGCGGGCTCAAGGGGCAGACGATCCGCACCGTGCGCAACGAAGGCTATATCTTCGTCCACCCCGTCACGGCTGGCAACGCCGCCAACTGACCGCAATAAAAATCAGATTCATTACCCCGCATATGAAAATATGTGGGGTTTTTTCGTCATAAATCAAATATAATTACGACATTTCATAAATTATGAAATTACGTGAAACATACGCAACATTTCACAACATAATCAAAACTATCGTCATATCTGTTTTTTATTGGCAACAGCTTTGTTAAACCTTTGTGAAACACGGCAAATCGCGTTGACGCACTTCGTCGCACGCATACAAATCTCTCCATCGGCTCGCGTCACCCCAAAGACAGAACCAACAGGGCGCGGGCCGGGATAAAATATCCCAAGGGAGATTATTTTCATGCCGTCTCACATCATGCGGCGCCTTTCGGCGTCGACCATCCTGCTCGGCCTGGCGACCCCGGCCTTCGCGCAGACCAGCGCGGCGGATGATGGCGCGACCAGCGACACCATCGTCGTCACCGGTTCGCGCATCGCCCGCCCCGACCTGCAGCAGGCATCGCCGATCGCGATCGTCAGCGCGCAGGAATTGAAGCTCAGCGGCAAGGTCAACGTCGAATCGATCATCAATGACCTGCCCCAGCTGATCCCCAGCACGACGGCGGCATCCAATAATCCGGGCGGCGGCGTATCGACGGCCGACCTGCGCGGCCTGGGTGCCAACCGCACCCTGGTGCTGGTCGATGGGCGTCGCTACGTCTCCTATGACTCCAACCAGATCGTCGATCTCAACACCGTTCCGGCGGGCCTGATCGACCATGTCGAGGTCGTGTCGGGCGGCCGGTCCGCCGTCTATGGTTCGGATGCGATCGCCGGCGTCATCAACTTCGTGACCAAGCGCGACTTTTCCGGCGTGGAAGCAAACGCCAATTATCGCATCAACCAGGCGGGCGACGGCGGCACTTTCAACACCAACCTGCTGATGGGTGGCAATTTCGCCGACGGTCGCGGCAACGCCACCTTCTATATCGACTATACCAAGCGCGACGCCGTCCAGCAGTCGGCCCGCAGCTACACCAAGCAGGCCTATACCGATGACGGCGATGGCGGCCTGGCCGCCGGCGGCTCGGGCTCGATCCCCGGCACCCGCTTCGCCCTGGCCGGCACCCAGTATAAGTTCAACCAGGACGGCAGCTATTCGGCCTATGACGCGACGACCGACGCCTACAACTATGCGCCGGACAATTATCTGCAGGTGCCCCAGAAGCGCATCCTGCTGAGCGCCCAGACCCATTATGACGTCAACGATCACCTGACCGTCTATGCCGAGGGTCAGTTCATCAACAACCGGGTGAAGAACCGCCTGGCGTCCACGCCGTTCACCGGTTCGGTCTCGCTCGACGTCGACTCCTCCTTCCTTTCCCCGGAATCCCAGGCGCTGCTGTCGGCAGCGGACACCGATGGCGATGGCTATGCCACTGCCGCCATCTATCGCCGCCTCAACGAGGTCGGCGCCCGCATCTCCAATGTCGACAACACCGCCTATCGCACCCTGATCGGTGCCAAGGGCCAGATTGCCGGCGACTGGAACTATGACGGCTATTACAGCTATTCGCGCACCAAGCAGGTCGAAACCCAGACCGGCAACGTATCGCGCAGCCGCGTGGAGCAGGCGCTCAAGACCACCTATGACAGCGACGGCAATCTGGTCTGTTCGGACACCAGCAATGGCTGCGTCCCGCTGAACATCTTCGGCGAAGGCAATATCAGCAGCGAAGCCGCCGCCTTCATCTCGATCCCGGTCAAGAATGTCAGCACCGTGACCGAACAGGTCGCCAGCTTCGCCGTCACCAACGGCAATCTGTTCGACCTGGGCGCCGGCCCGGCCGGTATTGCCTTCGGCGCCGAATATCGCTCCGAACATGGCAGCTATGATCCGGACTATGCCCTGTCCTCGGGCGACGTCGTCGGCTTCAACGCCGGTGAAGGCCTGTCGGGCGGCTATAATGTGAAAGAGCTGTTCGCCGAAATCGACGTGCCGCTGCTCGCCGATCTGCCGCTGGTCCACAAGCTCGACTTCAACGGCGCCTACCGCTTCTCGCATTACTCGACCGCAGCCAAGAATGTCGGCACCTTCTCGGCCGGCCTCATCTACGCGCCGATCAAGGACGTCACCTTCCGCGGCCAATATAGCCGGGCGGTGCGTGCGCCCACCGTCGCGGATCTCTATTCGGGCCAGTCGCAGGACTTCCCGACCGCGAACGATCCCTGCTCGACCGAGGACGCGACCACCAATGCCAGCCTGGCGGCCAGCTGCGTCGCGACTGGCGTGCCGTCGAGCGCGCTCGGCACCGACATCAACGGTGGCAGCTCGCAGATCGACTCGATCACCGGCGGCAACCCGAACCTGCGTGAGGAAAAATCGGACACCTGGACCGCAGGCGTCGTGCTCCAGCCCAGCTTCCTGCCGCGCTTCAGCCTGACGGTCGATTATTATCATATCAAGATCGACAATTACATTTCGACGCCGGGCACCGCGAACATCATCAAGGCCTGCTATGGCGATCAGTCCAATGGCTGGACGCCCTATGACAGCAGCTATTGCTCGCTGCTGCCGCGCAACGAGAACAGCTATGCGATCGAGGGCGCGGAAAATCTCCTGTCCAACACTGGTGGTCTCAAGACCGAGGGCGTGGACTTCGAGATGAACTACAGCCTGCCGCTCAACTTCGGCGTGTTCGGCGCCAAGACCGGCAAGCTCAGCTTCCGCGTCGCGGGCACCCGCCTGATCCGTTACGACCTGAACCCGGTCGCGGCGATCCCGGAACTGAACCAGAGCTGCGCCGGTCGCTTCGGCGTCTATTGCGGCGATCCTTATTCCAAGCTGCGGCTCAACAACCGCATCACCTGGAGCAGCGGCCCGATCACCCTGGGCCTGACCCATCGCTATCTGTCGAGCGTCCGCGACGACGACGATACGACCACCTATAGCGTCGAGAAGATCAAGGCCTACAACCTGTTCGACCTCGGCCTCCAGGTGCAGGCGACGGAAACCTTCGGCTGGTCGCTGGGCATGAACAACATGTTCAACAAGAAGCCGCCGATCATGGGCGACAACCAGCAGCAGTCGAATACCTATCCGTCGACCTACGACGTCTATGGCCGCGCCTTCTTCGTGAACGCCTCGGTCAAGTTCTGATCGAGCTGCCGGATGGGCCTCCTCGCCTGTCCGGCACCTGCACCACAAAAAAAGCGGCCGCCCTTTCGGACGGCCGCTTTTTTTCCTTGATCGACCGGCGCCTCAGCGTGGCGGATTGACCACCACATATTGCACCGACGATCCGACATATTGCGGCTGATACCAGTTATTGCCGCACTGCGAATAGCTGATGCCATTGACGACCACGGTCGAACAATCTGGCGGTACGCTGCGCACGATCGACCCGATCGCCGCCGCTGTCAGCGTCACCGCGGCCGCGGTCGCCACCGGATGCCAGTGATCGTCCCAATCATCATCCCACCGGTCATGGCGATGATGATCATAATGGTCGTAGCGGCCCGGACCGCCCCCATGATGCCCACCGCCATGATCGACATTCACATGCACATTATTGACCGTGTTGTGATGCCGGTTGTGATTGACATTGTTGATCGATCCGCCGCGCACGCCCGGCCGCCCGCCCGGATGGGACTTGCCCGGCCGCGCCGCATGGCCGCCACCTGATGGTCGTGCCGGTCGCGCACGCCCGCCACCGCCGCGATTACCACGCTTCCGGGGCGGCGCCGCCTCCGCCGTCGATGCGGCCATGCCCAGCACCAGCGCCGCCGATGACAGCATGACCCGACCGATGACGACCGGTTCGGCCATCAGGGCAAGCGATGCGATGATGGCCAGGCCCCGTTTTGCCTCCATGCTCATTTCGCCTCTCCCTTGCTCAGGTCGACCATGCGGATCGGATTGGCGCCGGCCGGCGCGGTGAAGGCGAGGTCAGCCGCCGACGGTCGCGCGCTGCCGTCCCAGCGCATCAGCGCGCTATATTGCGGCATCGACGGATCATTCGTGTCGGTGATCACCATCTTGCAGGGCAACTGGCTGCTATCCTCGATCCATATCTGCCAGTCGACCTTTTCCTGGCGGAAGGCATAATGGGTACAGGTACGGCCGTCGATCGTCTCTGGGCGGATGACATAGCCCGACTTTATGCGGCTGCGCAGCGTCTGGTCCGTGCCCCAGGTGAACAGGTCGGCCAGCGGCAGTTCGATACCATAGGTGGTGCGCAGGCTGTCGAGCGACTGGCCGATCGAACCGGTCACCGGCACGCTGGCATAATAGTTCAGGCGCGGCGCCAGCACCGTGAACTTGCCGCCGCCGAAATAATATTCCCGATTCTGAATGTCGGATGTGGCGACGATCTTGAACGCGTCGGGCTTGTGGACCTGAATGTCCAGCGCACCGGTGAACTGCAGCTTCTGCCCGGTATCCAGCACCACTTCGGTCGTCACATCGGCCTTCAGCGCGAAGCCGGGCAGCGCGATCAGCTTGGCGCTCATCTTGTCCATGGCGTCCATCGCCGCCGGCTCGACCACGCCCGCCGCCGGCGCAGCAGTCTGCGCATGGACAGTGGATGCGCCCAGCAAAGCCAGCGGCACACAGACACATTTTATCCTTGACCTCATCACAAGCTCCTTCTGCCCGGATCGGACGCGCGGCGAGATGCGCGATGCGGCCATTGGACGCCATCTCCCTTGCTGCGGCCGACTATCGCTGTTCCGCCGATACGGCCCATCGGGATAATTGCCGATTTGGCCGCATTTCTTTCCGAGCAACCCCTGAGCCTGACGGAGCATCAGGCGGAAAGTGCAGTCCTTCTTCCCGCCTGATGCATGACCACACCCGGGGGGATGGGTGGCAGTCATTTCATGGGCCGGTAGTCCCGGCCGATCCCTGCTGCCGGGTGGTCATTTCCGCACCATCCCGGCCTTGTCCTGTCGCTATCAAGCTAGAGCGCCGCCGGGGCCGGCCAAGTCGGGATTTGCCCTGATCGGCCTTTTGCGCCGAGGCCCGTCATTCGGCGCGATCGTAACATGCTGCTATCCAACGCTCCGCGCCCCTTTGCGCCCGCGCACCGGCAACAGATCCTCACTGTGCCGTCCCAGGGTTTATCATGATCGCCAATCCCCGACGGCACGCCTAGGATCACCGCAAGATTTCTCGCTGACGGAGCGGCAATCATGACGGAAGACATTCCCAATCTGCCAGCCGATCTGGGTGCAAAGCGCACCGTCATGGCCGCCGATCGCACCTTGATGGCCTGGATCCGCACCTCGCTTTCGATGCTCAGCTTCGGCTTCACCATCTACAAATTTCTCGACGCCGCGACGGAGAAGACGGGCCATGGCGATTCCCAGAGCCCGCAGCATATCGGCCTGTTCCTCGCCGGCATGGGCACGCTGGCCATCCTGCTTGGCACATGGGGCTACTGGATGACGCTGTCCGACCTCAAGCAGACCAACCAGTTTCATCTGGGCCGGCCGGTGCTGGTCATGGCGCTGATCATGTGCGTGGCCGGCATTGCTCTGTTCGCGGCCATTGCGACGCGCGCCGTATAGGCGCATCAACAGGATCGACAGACAAGGAGTATCGGTTGACCGTGCCATCCCCCCTCGCCCCTGCGGCCACTGCGCCGGACAACATGATCCATATTCCCGGCGGCCGCTTCATCATGGGATCGGACCATCATTATCCCGAGGAAGCCCCGGCCCATCCGGTCGAGGTCGATGCCTTCTGGATCGATGCCACCCCCGTCACCAATCGCGACTTCCGCCGCTTCGTCGAGGCAACCGGCCATCGCACCACGGCGGAGATCGCACCCAATCCGGACGATTACCCCGGCGCCCAGCCGGACATGCTGCGCCCCGCCTCTTTGGTGTTCACGCCGACCGAACGCCCGGTGCCGCTGCATGACTGGAGCCAGTGGTGGCGCTATGTCTTCGACGCCGACTGGCGCCATCCGCTCGGCCCGGACTCCTCGATCGATGATCTCGACGACCATCCGGTGGTCCATGTCACCTATGACGATGCCGCTGCCTATGCCGCCTGGGCCGGCAAGGCGCTGCCCACGGAAGCGGAATGGGAATTTGCCGCGCGCGGCGGCATCGATGGCCAGGAATTTGCCTGGGGCGACGAACTGTTGCCCGATGGCAAGGCGATGGCCAATTTCTGGCAGGGCAATTTCCCGTCCGAAAATCTGCTGATCGACGGTTATGAGCGCACCTCACCAGTCGGCAGCTTCCCCGCCAATGGCTATGGCCTGTCGGACATGATCGGCAATGTCTGGGAATGGACTGAGGATTTCTACGCCGCCCGGCACCAGGCCGATCCCTCGCGCCCCTGCTGCGCGCCGCGCAACCCGCTCAACCAGGCGCGCGAGGCCAGCTATGACCCGCAGCAGCCGCACATCCTCATTCCGCGCCGTGTCCTTAAAGGGGGCTCGCACCTCTGCGCCCCCAGCTATTGCCGGCGCTATCGCCCAGCCGCGCGCCATGCCCAGGCGATCGACTCCTCGACCAGCCATATCGGCTTCCGCTGCGTGATCCGCGCGGCCTGACAGGCAAAAAGGACGTCGCGCCGATCCGCACGACGCCCCTTTCTTCTCAGAAACCGACCTGCATGAAGACCGCCGGGCCGCTGAACCGATATTTCATCCGCCCGGCCCAATTGTCCTTGTCGACATCGACCCGATAATTGACGTAGCGCCACATCGCGCCGATCCCGACATTCTTGGCAAAGCGCCAGGTCATGGCGGCTTCAGTGTTCAGCAGCCGCCCCTTATAATCGTCGATCTTGAGCGACAGATAATCCGCCCGCGCGCTCAGCGTCAGGTCGGTGGCGATCCGCTGCGTCGCAAACAGCCCCACGGTCGGCAGCGGGGCCAGCGCCTTGCGACGACGTTGCGTCCCGCTCACCTGCGTTTCGCCCAATCTCGCGTCGCCCTTGAGCGTCAGGGTGAAATCGGTCGCATGCAGCCCCAGCGCCGCGCCGACCCGCGTGTCGGGCGTGCTCACGAACGCATAGCCGAAGGTCAGCCGGTAGACATCGCTATCGAAGCCGCTCTCCACCCGCACTCCGGCCGGATAGGTAACATCGTCAAATGTGATATCGCGCGCCACCGTCTTGGACCCGTTGCGGCTCAGCGAATAATATTCGCCCATCACCGACCAGTTGTCGCCCAATCTTATTCCCGCCGCGACCTGCGGCAGCACCTTGCGCTTGTCGAGATCGAGGTCGGATTCCAGGTCGATATTCGTGCCGCCATCCGGGTTGGAGGCTGGCGCGACCCGGACATGGGAACTGACCGACGGCCAATAGGCCCCCACTTCGACCCAATATTTGTCGTCGAGCGATTGCGCATGCGCGGGCGCTGCAACCGTACCCATCATCACGACACAAATGCCGCCAAGCCTGATGCTGTGACGCGCCATTTCGTCCTCCCTTCGGCCGGCGGCCGCTCATTAGATACGGTGACCATGCCGCCTGCCCCCTTGTGCGCCCTTGCGTAGAGCTTGGGCATCGGGGTCATTGCCTAGGAGCGCGGAGAATGTTGCCGGGGTAAACCCGATGCCGTCATCACCATTGGCCTGTAATGCGGCCGGAAAATGTCGTGCAGGCCGATCCCCCCTCTCCGGGTAAATACCCGGTCATCAGATCGGGCCTCTCAACCATCCATCCGGCATGCGCGACTCAGGAGCGGCGAGCAGGCTGCCGACCAACTTCGGCGCGCCACGCTAGGTATATTTCCTTAGACCTAAAATTATACATAAAACCCACATTTCTTCAAAGTATACAATGTCATACTTTGGTCCATTAACGCTGTTAAACGCCCATTTCACATAGGTTTCGTGGCAGCAACCGGTCAAACATCCATCAATGCAGAAAGCGTCGAAAGGCCAGGAAAAACTCTGCTTTTTACACAGGCTTGACCATTGCTACATAGAATCACCACCGGTATACTTACCGATAACAGGGTCGCTCGTTAGTTAGTCCATTTTCACGCGGCATTTGCCGCGCAGATAATCTTTACGCGCCGGGACTTTCGCCCCGGTCGAATGATACAGGGCATTTTTAGCTGGTGAGGGAGACGTCATGCTCGAACTACATCAAGCGGGGGCACCCTATTATCCGGAGTTTTTCGGTGACGAACGTGGCAGTGCCACAGTTCCCGTGCCGATCTATCTGGTTCCGCCGAGTCCGTCCCATACAACATCCCGTGCAGAGCTGCAGCGCCTGATCAACAGCATTCCGGTCAAGATCGTGGTGGTGGATCGCGATGCCTGCATCGTGGCCATCAATGGCGCCTGCCAGCCCTATCTCCGCGCCGTTGGCCTCGACCTGCATCTCGTGGCAGGCCAGAGCTACTATGCCGTCAAGGCGCGTTTCGCCGCGCCGCCGCAGGATGCCCGCAGCGTAAGCGAACATGTCGCCGCCCTCTGCCAGCACAGCACGCCCTTCAGCCAGACCCTCAGCTTCCCGCTCGCCGGGCAGGACATCCGCATGGTCGTCCATGGCGAACGCCTGCCGGGCGCCGAGGATCTGTTCATCCTCAGCCATCTCGACGATGAAGATCCGGAAAGCGAAACCGCCAATCCCCGTCGCTACCACCTCTCGATGCTGCAGGCGGAGGAAGAGGAGCGCAAGCGGATCGCCCGTGAACTGCATGACGAAACGGCGCAGCAACTGGCCCTGATGCAGTTCAACCTCATGACGCTGCGCAACAGCGACATGAGCCCCCAGGCCAACGACGCCTATCAGGCCATGGAAAGCGCGCTCAAGGCGATCCAGGACCAGGTGCGGACGCTCAGCTATCTGCTCCATCCGCCCGAACTGGCGGAGGATGGTATCGAGGCGGCCCTCGCCCATTTCACCCGCGGCTTCGCCCGCCGGTCCGGGCTCCAGGTCGAATTTCGCTGCCTTTCGGGACCGATCAAGCGCGACCCGGACATGGAGATCGCCTTCTATCGCGTCGCGCAGGAAGCACTGGCCAATGTCTACAAACATGCCGATGCCCGCCACGCCGTCGTCCGCCTGCGACGGACCCAGACCAGCTTCACCCTGGAAATAGAGGATGATGGCCGGGGCGTGCCCGAACATATCCTCAACGGCCAGGGCCGCGACATCGTCGGCGTCGGCCTGTCGGGAATGCGGGAGCGGGTCGCGGCCCTCGCCGGCCAGTTGGAAGTCCGCCGCACCGGCGCCGGAACGCTCGTCACCGCGACCATACCGCGCCGCCGCCAGACCGACTGACCTCGCCTGATCGGCGACGCAGGATCAGGCCCGCCCGCCGATCGCCCGCCGATCAGGGTTCGACGATATTATTGCGCACCGCATAGCGCACCAGTTCCGCCGTCGTTCCCAGCTTCAGCTTGTGCATCGCCGCCGCACGGTGGGTTTCGACCGTCTTCACGCTGATATCGAGCAGATGGGCAATCTGCTTGTTGATCTTCCCCTCCGCGATCAACTGGACGATCTCGCGCTCGCGCGGGGTCAGCGTGGCGACATTGCTGCCGGCCACGCTGCTTTTCACATAATGGTCGAGCAATGTTTCGGAGATCGCCGCCGAGAAATAGGGCTTGCGCAGCGACAGCGCCTCGACCGCCGACTGCAGATGCTGGCCGCTGTCGGACTTGAGCACATAGCCACGCGCGCCCGCGCGCAGCACCTCGACCAGCAGATCCTCCCGATCATGCATGGTGTAGATCAAAATCTCGATCCGCGGGAATTCCTGCTTGAGCGCGCGGGTCAGCTCCAGCCCGTTCATCAGCGGCAGCGAATAATCCAGGATCGCGATGTCCGGCTGGGTCTCGCGCGCCGCCTTCAGCGCGTCATGCCCGTCCGACGCCTCGGCGACGATCTGCCAGCGATCCTGGGTTTCGAGGAAAGTCCGACCCCCCTGGCGCAAGGCCTGATGATCGTCGGCAATCAATATCCGCGTCAATGGCTTGCTCATCCCTTACCCCTGTCCACTCCCGATGGCGCCCATGATGAGCCTATCTATCATTGCGGCATGGCGGCCCGAAACAATGAGGGTTTTCCCCCGCATCGGCCGATATTGCCCTGACCACGCACAAAGCGACCGCATATCCGCCCCCTCGCCCTCTCCGGGACGATCGATAGCGGATCGAAATCTGCCATGCCCTGTCACTCTTGGCGAGAGCAAAGCGCAAATATCACGCCTTTTCGTTATCTTAGCGCCAAGTACAGGGTTTCCGGCGATGCAAGCCTTCCCCAATCGGCTCGGGGATTATCCCGATGGCCCCACCCGACGCGTCGATGGATGATGGCGCCGGGCTTTCCGCCCTTCAGGGACAATGGGGACGAATGATGCGTAACATGAAGACCTGCCTGCTGGGCGCCATCCTGCCACTGGCCGCCGCCATCAGCACCCCGGCCCAGGCGGTCGAGGGCGCCGCCAGTCTCTATGTTCCGGGCACCGGCGGCCCCGCGACCGCCGTGATGCCGCCGCTGGAGGGTGTCTATTTCGATGACACCATCTACATCTACAATGGCAGCGCCAGCGCCAGCAAGGAATTCGTCGTCGGCGGCAATGTCGTCGCCGGCCTCGACGCGACGATCGTCGCCGATTTCCTGACCACCCTGGTCGTGCCCTCCACCAACTTCCTCGGCGGAACATTGTCCATGGGCGTCACCCTGCCGGTCGGCGCGCCGATGCTCGACGCCAATGCCGTCGTCACCGGCCCGTTCGGCAATCTGCGCAGCCTCAACGTCCATGATTCCGCGCTGGTGGTCGGCGATCCTGTGTTCAACACCATGCTCGGCTGGAAGGCGGGCAAGCTCCACATCCAGGCGAGTAGCATGGTCAACATCCCGGTCGGCCATTATCGCGAGGACCAACTGGCCAATCTGGCGCTGCATCGCTGGGCGGTCGATACCTCGCTCGCGCTCAGCCTGCATGATGATGAGAGCGGCTGGGATCTGACCGGCAAGGCCGGCGTCACCTTCAATGGCAAGAATGACTATACGGAATATGACAGCGGCAACGAATTCCATCTCGAAGGATCGGTGGAAAAGGCGCTGTCGAAGAAATTCTCCATCGGTGCACAGGGCTATTGGCTGAAGCAGATCAGCGACGACAAGAGCAGCGGCGCCCTGCTCGGTGCCTTTCGGGGCGAGGTGGTCGGCGTCGGCGGCACGGCCGCGCTCAACGTCGTGATGGGCCGCTCGCCCGCGACCTTCCGCCTGCGCGCCTTCAAGGAACTCGACGCCACCAACCGGCTGAAGGGCGAGGCATTCTTCCTCAGCCTCACCCTGCCGCTCTACATGAAAATGCCCCCGCAATAGCGCCGGGGCATCTTCGCCTATAGCTGGCGTAGCGCCTGCGCGGGCCGCACCGACATCAGCGGGATCGATCCGGCGAGGCCGATCCCCAGCGTCAGCACCGCTCCGCCCGCCAGCGTCGCCAGCACCACACCCCAGTCCGGCACCCAGCCAAAGCTGAACAGCTGCACCACCACATACCAGGCGGCCGCCCCGCCCAGCAGCAGCGCCACCAGCGCCAGTAGTCCGGCCAGCACGCCATATTCCAGCGCCTGCGCGCCCAATATCTGGCCGCGCGTGGCGCCCAGCAGCTTCAGCACCACGCTGTCATAGCTGCGGCTCTGCCGCCCGGCCGCGATCGCCCCGATCAGCACCGCGACCCCCGCCAGCACAGTCACCGATGCCGCCGCCAGGATCGCGCCCGACATCTGGTCCAGCAGGCCAGACACCTGGCTGATCACCTGCCCCACCTCGATCACCGACGCGCCGGGGAAAGTCGCCAGCAAAGCGCTCGTCACGGCCTGCTCCTGGGTCTTGTCGGGCAGGCTGATCGTCGCGGTCAGGCTGTGCGGCGCCGACGCCAGCGTGCTGGGCGAAAAGACCATCACATAGTTGAAGCCCATCGTGTCCCAGTTGATCTTGCGCAGCGACGCGACACGCGCCTCGATCTCGCGGCCCAGGATTGACACGGTAATGCGATCGCCGACCCAGATGTCCAGCGCCCTGGCCTGGTCGGCGTCCAGCGACACCAGCGGCGGCCCGACATAATCGCGCGGCCACCAGCGTCCCTCGACGATCTCGCTGCCTTCCGGCAGGGTCGCGCTATAGGTGACGCCGCGCTCGCCGCGCAGGATCCACGCCCCTTCGGGCTTTTCCTTCAGGTCGGCGACGCGCTTGCCCGAATAGCCGGTCACCGTGCCACGCAGGATCGGCACGACATTCAGCTTCGCCGCCGGCACGCGCCTGGCCATCAAAGCGCGAAACTGCGCCTCCGCCCCAGCCGGCATGTCGAGTATGAACAGGTTGGGCGCCTGTTTCGGCACGGTCCGGCCGATCTCCGCCTGGATGCTGGTCTGGATCGCCGCCAGCGTGACGAACAGGGTCAGCGCCAGCCCCAATGCCACGGTCAGCGCCGCCGTCTGCGCGCCGGGCCGATGCAGGTTGGCGAGCGCCAGCCGCAGCAGCGGCCGCCGCGCATGGGGCATGCGCCGCGCCAGCAGTCTGATCCCCTGCCCCATCGCCAGCAGCAGCAACAGGGTCGCCGTAATGGCGCCCAGCATCGCCGCTGCGAACATCGGCGTACGCGCCGTCAGCAGCACGACCGCAACCAGCAGCGCGATCGCCCCGCCAACAAGCGCCAGTGTGCGCCGGTCGATCCGCCGCCGCCCGTCGACCAGAGTGCGCAGGATCGCCGCCACCGGCTCGGTCCGCGCACGGGCCAGCGGCGGCAGGGTGAAGATCAGCGCGATCAGCAGGCCATAGGCCGCACTCGTCGCCAGCGGCAGCGGATAGAGATGGAAGCCCGGCGCCACCGGCAGCATGTCGCTTGCAGCCCAGACCAGCACTGGCGGCGACAGCGCGCCCGCCACCAGCCCGGCCAATATGGCCAGCCCCGCAACCACCCCGATCTGGAGCAGATAGATGCGCTGGATATCGGCCGACGTCGCCCCCAGCACCTTGAAGGTCGCCAGCGCGCCGCGCTTGATCGCCAGATAGGACGCGACGCCATTGCTGACGCCGATCCCGGCAATCACCAGCGCGGCGAGGCCGATCAGCGACAGGAACTGGCCCATATTCTCGATGAAGCGGTTGGTGCCCGGCGCCGCCCGTTCACGGTCCTTAAATTCCCAGCCCTGCTCGACATAGCGCTTCTCCAGCCGCTCGCGCAGCGCCTGCGCATCCGCCCCGGCGGGCAGGCGCAGCCGATATTTGGCGCGGTAGAGACTGCCCGGCTGGATCAGTCCGGTGCGGTCCAGCCCGTCCATCGACACGATCGCCACCGGGCCCAGGGTAAAGCCCTCGCCCACCCGGTCCGGCTCGTCGGCGATGATGGCGGCGACGGTGAAATCGGCCGTGCCATAGCGCAGCGCGTCACCGACGCCGATCGCCATCCGCTCGGCCAGGGCCGGGCTGATCAGGATGCTGTCGGCGGCCAGCGGCGCATAGCGGCCATGCTGCAGCGCCAGCGTGCCATAGAGCGGATAGGCATCGTCCACGCCTTTCAGCTCGGTCAGCAGCGGCGCCGCCGCGCCCGCGCCGCTTTTGTGGACCATCGCGCGCAGCCGCACCGTCTCGCTCATCCGGCCCAGCCGCGCGATCGCCTGCTGGTCGCGCGCGTCCATCACCCGCTGGGTCATGGCTATCTCGACATCGCCGCCCAGGATCATCTGCCCCCGCGCCGAAATCTCGCCGGTGATCGCGCTGGTCAGGCTGCCGATCGCCGCCAGCGTCATCACGCCCAGGAACAGGCAGACGAACAGCAGCCGCAAGCCGCGGAATCCGGCATGCAGGTCGCGCCGCGCGATCCGCCAGCTTGCCCCCCACCCCAATGTCGTCACGCGGCGACCTCGCCGCTCAACTGGCCGTCCCGCATCTCGACGGTCCGGTCGCACCGCGCCGCCAGCGCCGGATCATGGGTGATGATCAGCAGGGTCGCGCCGCTCGCCTGCTGCCGGGCGAACAGCAGGTCGATGATCGCCGTGCCGGTCGACTGGTCCAGATTGCCGGTGGGTTCATCCGCGAACAATATCGCCGGATCGGGCGCCATGGCCCGCGCGATCGCCACACGCTGCTGCTCGCCACCCGATAGCTGGGCGGGATAATGGGACAGGCGATGGCCCAGGCCCACCGCCTTCAATTCCTGCGCTGCCCGCCCGAACGGATCGGCCAGCCCCGCCAGTTCCAGCGGCACGGCGACATTTTCCAGCGCCGTCATCGTCGGCAACAGGTGAAAGGATTGCAGGATGATGCCGATCCGCCCGCGTCGCGCCCGCGCCAGCCCATCCTCGTCGAGCGCGCGATAATTGACGCCCGCCACGCTGACCGTGCCGCCGCTCGCCTGTTCCAGCCCGGACAGGATCGCCATCAGCGATGACTTGCCCGATCCCGACGCCCCCAAGATCGCCAGGCTCTCGCCGCGACGAATATCCAGGTCGATGCCCTTCAATATCTGCGTGTTGCCGAGCGAGAGGGTGACATTGCGCGCCTGGATCGCGATATGGGGGGCATCGATGGTCGCATGCATGAAGAAGGAAGGCTCCTTGGCGAACGGTTTCCGGCTATATGGGTTCTCGCTGCTGCTTGTCCAACTGCTCGCCGCCTGTTCCCCAACGAAGGAGCAAGCGCTTCCCGCCGCTGACAATGGCGCCGCGAACATGACAGCGAAGGCGACACAGCCAATCGCCGATGGCAAGCTGGTCGTCGTGTTCGGCGACAGCCTCTATGCCGGCTATAATCTGCAGCAGGATCAGGGCTTTGCACCCATCCTTGAACAAGCCCTGTCAAAACAGGAGATCAAGGCCCATGTCGTCAATGCCGGCGTGTCGGGCGACACCAGCGCCGACGGCCTCGCCCGCCTCGCCTTCGGTCTCGACGGCCTGCCGCGCAAGCCCGACCTGGTCCTCGTCGGCCTTGGCGGCAACGACATGTTGCGTGGCCTCAGTCCGCAGGCGACCCGGACCAATATCGACGCCATCCTGACCGAGCTCGCCAAGCGCGGCATTCCCGCGATGCTGACCGGCATGATGGCCTCGCCCAACATGGGGCCGGACTATGCCGCAGCCTTCAACCCCATCTACCCCGACCTGGCGAAGAAGCACGGCGTGCCGCTCTACCCCTTCTTCCTCGACGGCGTGATCGGCGAGCGCAGCTTGCTGCTGCCCGACGGCATCCACCCCAACCCGCAAGGCGTCCAGCGCATCACCGCCAAGGTCGCACCATTGGTGGCCAGGCAGTTGGAGGAATAGGCCGCAGGGGAAAATCGGGTGCCTGTCAAATGGACGAAAGGGGTGGGAACAAGACATTCCTCCCCGTCACGGGGAGGGGGACCGCTCGCGTAGCGAGTGGTGGAGGGGCACAGGCCGGATAGCGCAGCGCTAAGAGGCACCTGCCCCTCCGTCAGCGCTTCGCGCTGCCACCTCCCCGTGCCGGGGAGGAATGTCCACTTCTGGTCGCTTCCTGCCCGCCCAAATTTGCCCTCACGGCCCCGCTAGATCAGCCCTCGCACGATCCAGCCCGGCAGCGTCGCGATCGCCAGCAACGTCCCCAATGGCACCCGGCTCTGCCCCTGCACCGCCCGGCCCAGCGCCAGCGCGATCAGCGCCCCTACCAGCCCCAGCGACGCCGCGATCAGCAGGATGAAGGGCAGCGCCTGCCAGCCCAGCCAGGCGCCGATCGCGCCGAGCAGC